>CAZUCB010000063.1:9518-14784 GCA_964618755.1 uncultured Bacteroides sp.
GCTATTATTTGGTTTTTATTTGATTAAACGTATCGTATATTCTAGAATTCAAATAGGCTTTATTATCTGACATCTCAATAGCAGAAGAATTAATATACTCTGTGTCTCCTGTTTCCATATTAATAAGTTTGTTGTAATATATAGTTTGAAATGCTGGTCGTGTAAAGTATTGTATTGTGAAGGGCCACATTACAGGACTTAAAGCTCCATACAAAAGCATTGAAAACGCCCGATTGTCAATACTGGAAATTTTGGCTGATATTACTCCTGTAATATTAAGATATTTGGTTTGATATTCATTGATTATAGGTTTTATTTCTTCGGAAAGGAACAAAACTTTTTCACAGTTTAAATCCCAATTAGAAAACTCATCTGTCCAATCGTTGAGCAATAAATGCTTGTTGTAAAGCGTTGTTCCATTTGTGTTAAATTCAGATGGTACTACTATTTCCATTGATAAGCCTACCTTTTTTGCATTTTTTTTAAGCAATTGAATAAAATTAAGTTGACTGCTTTCAGTATCGAAGAATTTTAGTTTTTGAGTTGATCGAAAATCAAACTTCATGTAAAAAGGATTATAAAGTAAAATAGAATCAATACCTAATTTACAGCCCCAGTTTTTTTCTTTTCTGGTATAAACCAAGTCAGCCTCACTGTATAAATCCTCATCCTCATCGTCCTCTCCAGTATATTCTTCTTGTTCTTCTTTGCTGAGTTTTGTTAACTCTTCTTTATTTTTATGCTTAGTATTCTCTAACTCTTCAACCGTTTGTTTAAATGTATTTGAAAAATCTTTATCTTTTAGTATGTTAGCAAATATATAGCTGTAAAACTCATCCACTGTCTGTGTTTTCTTTTTCTTTTCAATGTTTCTAACTTTCGACGATTGTTTTTGAATACTATCTGTTTTAGGAGTTTCTATTATTAAAGTATCACCGGCTTTATGTATTTGAGCAATGTTAGAAAACATCGAAAGTCTGGCTTTGTTTCTCCAAACTAATTCTTTAAACAAATCATCTTTAATATTATTCAAATAATTATCGTTAGGATATTTTTGATGTGCTTTCCAAACATAACGAAGTGCCAACGCATTTAATTCATTCTTTTTAAGATTTTTGAACAAGGAAACCACTGCATGTATTTCGCCTTCTGATTTTTTTTCGGAGGGGATTACGTCTCCGATATTATCACGGTTTTTATATTTTACCATTCCATATAACGATCCGGAAAGAACTTGATCGAGAAACAAATTATTTGGATAGTCTTTTTTCATAAGCCAAGCATTATAAAACGACATAGAGTAATTATGTTCAATTACATAAAGCCTCAAACATTCAAAACGTGCCATATCGCGAATAGCTTTAAAATAATCTTCTCCAAATGGATTGATAAGTTTTCCTTTATTATCGATATTTGTTAAGCGTTCCTGCATTTGTTCGCGACGTTTTTTAATATTCGGATGGGTAGAATTTTCATCATCATAATCGTCTCGTGCTCTAATAGGATTTATAGTTGCAGGTAGGTATTTTGAAGGAAAAGCAAACAATGAATCAGTTAAAAAAGTAGGGTTAAAAGCAAGTTCGTCGAAAGGTAAATAAGCATACTGTAAAACATCATAAATTTCTGTTGCCTGATTGAGATCATAGTTTGTTTTGCTAAAATAATCAACAAAGCCTTTTTCGTCGGCTTCGTTTTCCATTTCGCGAGAACGATAGTGTGTTTTGTAAACTATTTCGTTTAAAGAAGCTGATTTAAATCCTTTACTTTCACGACTTATTTTATCCTTTTCGAGGTATAAATCCATACTATGCTTTTTAATATAATGGATTAATTCATGTGAAATAATAAAAGCCAATTGGGCTTCGCTACCAGCCTGAGCAATTAAGCCAAGGTTTACAAATAATATGCCTTTATCTGTAGCTGAAGCGTTTACTGTTGGTGTTTTAAGTACATAAACTCTTATTTCTTTCCGTAATTCGGGTTCATTGATTAATATTTTATCTACTATTTTATCAATATATGTATTCAAAGGCGTATTGTACAATACTTTTCCGCTAAGTAATATTTGATTGATAAAATAATTGCTTTCTTGTAAAAACTTATCTTTTGTTCTATCCAAATGTTCGCGTTGAGTTGAATTCTGCTTTTCTAACTCAGCTTTTTCACTATTATAAGCTTGAATAAATTGAGTACACAAATCGTTTGGTATTTCACCTGTAGGTTTTACAGTAACATAATTAGTTGCAAAATCGGTAGTATTAGGTTGTTTTTGTGCATATAAGCTATTACAAATAAACAAAATTAGTAATAGGAAAATGTGTGTACATATTTTCATAAATTATTGAAATTGGATGAGGTAAATTAATTTGCAAATCTATTATATTTTTGAGAAAGAAAAAATTAATAAGGTTTAATGTTTTGAAAATGCAGTTATTTTAAAATCAATTTATTATAAAAATGAACTTTAGATTCACATTATTTATTAAACTTTTTCTCAAAATCATTGTTTTTTCATCTATTTTTGTATAAAAAATATAAGAAAATGTTACATTTAAAAGAAGGCGATAAAGCTCCTGATATAAAGGCAAAAGATCAATTTGGCAACACAATAAATTTGACCGATTTTTTAGGAAGTAAGGTAATTTTATACTTTTACCCTAAAGACAATACACCAGGATGTACAGCAGAAGCGTGCAATTTACGTGATAATTATCAGGATTTGATAAATAAAGGATTTAAGATAATTGGAGTAAGTGCAGATGATGAAATCTTGCATCAAAGTTTTACTGAAAAATTTGGCTTACCTTTTCCATTGATACCTGATACTGAGAAAAAAATCATTTTAGATTACGATGTTTGGGGTGAAAAGAAGTTTATGGGGAAAACATATATTGGTATTCACAGGGTAACTTTTGTAATTGATGAAAAAGGTGATATTTTGAAAATTTTTACAAAAGTGGATACAAAAAATCACACAACACAAATATTAAAAGAATTAAAGTTAAATCAACATAATTAAGTATTATTAAAAAATATATTATGAGCAAAGACAATTCAGATAATCAGGATAAAAAAGAAAAATTAAAAGCACTGCAATTAACCATTGATAAAATTGAAAAAAGCTATGGTAAAGGTTCAATAATGAAATTGGGCGATAATCCTGTAGAAGTTCTTGAATTTATATCAACCGGTTCTATTGGGCTTGATGTTGCATTGGGCATTGGTGGTTTGCCAAAAGGTAGAGTTATAGAAATATATGGACCTGAATCTTCAGGTAAAACTACTTTAGCTATTCATGCTATTGCCGAAGCTCAAAAAGCAGGTGGAATTGCTGCTTTTATTGATGCAGAACATGCTTTCGATAGTTCTTATGCCAAAAAATTAGGTGTTGATATTGATAATTTATTTGTTTCTCAACCTGATAATGGAGAGCAAGCACTTGAAATTACTGAAAACCTTATCCGTTCGGGAGCCATTGATATTATTGTAATTGACTCTGTGGCTGCACTTACACCTAAAAGTGAAATTGAAGGTGAAATGGGCGATTCGAAAATGGGTTTACAGGCAAGATTAATGTCGCAAGCATTAAGAAAACTAACAGGAACTATCAGCAAAACCAATTGTTGTTGTATTTTTATCAACCAATTACGCGAAAAAATCGGCGTTATGTTTGGTAATCCTGAAACCACAACCGGTGGAAATGCCCTGAAATTTTATGCATCGGTAAGATTGGATATTCGCAAAGTGAGTCAGATTAAAGATGCTGAAAACGTAATAGGCAACAGGGTAAAAGTAAAAGTTGTTAAGAACAAAGTAGCACCTCCTTTCCGTATGGCTGAGTTTGATTTGATGTATGGTGAAGGTTTCTCTAAAATGGGCGAAATAGTTGATTTAGGCGTAAATTATAACATCATTAAAAAAAGCGGTTCGTGGTTTAGCTATGGTGATACCAAATTAGGACAAGGTAGAGATGGTGTTAAACAATTGCTTACTGATAATCCTGAATTAGCTGAAGAACTCGAACTCAAAATCAGAGAAAGTATTGTATTAGCATAGAGTTTATAAAGTTTGTAAAGTTCTTAAAGTTTATAAAGTTGTAAAGTTAAAAGAATAATTAAGTCTTATTAGGTAGGGATTTTGATTTACATATAGTTAGAGCAGATATATATTTAATTCGTAAGAATCTAATGTATATCTGCTTTGTGTTATTATTTTTACGAAATTTGCACTTTCAAAAAAAACATACAAATGATACCATTCAGCTTCAAAAAAACGCTTTACTTTATTTTAATTGCTTTAATATTCGTTAATTGTAAGCCTAAAAATAATACAAAAGACAATACAACAAATACGCCTGCAAATCAAATAACGGTTTTAACTGAAAAAATTAGTAAAGATGCTAATAATGCAACGCTTTACAATTCAAGAGCCAAATTGTATTTAGCCGAAAATAAAGTAAATGATGCTTTAGGCGATATTAGCAAAGCCTTACAAATTGATGAAAAGAATGTAGATTATTTCATAACACTTTCTGATATTTATTTAGCCATGAATTTGATTAATAAATCTCAGGATGCTTTAACAAAAGCATTATCGCTTTCGCCACAAAATGTAGAAACTTATTTGAAACTTGCCGAACTGAATTTATTTCTTAAAAAATATGACGAAACACATAAAAATGCTGACAAAGCCATTGCAATACAGGCATTGACTCCCAAAGCTTTTTTTATTAAAGGCTTTGCTTATAAAGAAACAGGAGATTCGTCAAAAGCTGTTACTAGTTTCCTGAAAACGATAGAAATAGAACCCGAATATTATGATGCTTATATGCAATTGGGTTTGATGTTTTCGAACAGAAAAAACAAATTGGCTGTTGATTATTTTAACAGTGCTTTAAATTTAAAGCCCAAAAGTATTGAAGCTTATTATGCTTTGGGTATGTTTCAACAGGAAAACGGCAATCCCGATGCTGCTATTAAAGCTTATAAGAATATTATTGCTATTGATCCCAAATATAAACAGGCTTACTTTAATATTGGTTTTGTGTATTTGGAATATAAACGTGTATATAACGAAGCTGTAAAAAGTTTTACGGATGCTATAACTGTAGATAAAAAATATGCAGAAGCGTATTACAATAGGGGTTATACGTATGAGCTGATGAAAGAAACTGATAAAGCCAGAAGCGATTACAAAATGGCAACACAAATAAGAACCAATTATCCAAAAGCCATAGAAGGCTTAAACCGATTGGATAAAAAATAAA
>CAZUCB010000064.1:0-14777 GCA_964618755.1 uncultured Bacteroides sp.
AACAATATAAGGCTGATCATTAAAGTGCTTCTGTTTTTCATTTTGTGATTGTGTTGTTGAAATTTATGATTTTACAAAACCGTAAAAGCGGTTATCTTCATAGGAGTTAATATCTTTGTGCATTTGTTATTACAGAACTATCCCAAATTTAATCATTCCACCATTTACAATCCCACCTTGTTCAATACCAGCAGTCATAAATAGTTTTCCACCAATTAAAAACTTTGAATTAATCTTATATTCGTTTTCAATTATTACATTAAATCCATTAATTGTTTCTGCTGAATACTCATAATTATTAATACGAACGTTATTATAATAATACGAAGAAGATAAGTAGGAAACTGTTTCGTTAATTAAGGTGTATCCTACACCAATTTTAAAGTTGTTTTGTTTATTATTTTTGAATGGTGATATAAACAAATTCAAACTACCTTGTAAATAATCGTTGTGATTATCTCTGTATTTAACACTTCTTCCAATTCCAATGCTGACAGATGACGAAAAATAATGATTTAATTTATAATTTAATTCGTTTTCGAAACAAAAAGATGTCAAATCGCCACTACCCATAAAGCCAATTCCTGTTCCGAATTTCAGATCCATATTTTTTTCATTCTCTTGTGCATATAAACACATGGATAAACTTAAAATTAAAAATGACAATAGTGATTTTCTAATAAACATATTTGATTTCATAATTTGTTTTTTTGTTTGTATTGTTTTTTTCTTTGCATGTTTAGTTCACAGCTTGCATATCCGTCTGGCAAAATCACCCTTTACCTCCATCTTTTGTGTAAAGTCCTGATAAATGCCATATTTTATTTACACTACAAACTTAAAAATAATTATTGATATAAATCAGTATTTTATGCGAATCCAGCGTTGATTTTTCAGCTTATATGTATTTTTTACTATTCACTTTTTGCCCGTTAGGGCATTAATGTCAATAAAAAGATATAAAGATGTAATTTCTATTGTCCGTAGGAGATCAACAATAAATAAGTTTATTCCTTGCGGGAAAATATTCATTTTATTGAATTACTTTCTATTGACATTATTCTCCTGCGGATATTTTTTTTAAAAATACCTTTTTGAAATAGAATACCAGTAGATATTATATCCCTTGTTATTAGGAAAAGTTAAACTATACTACTCCAATTTTTGACTAAGCTTTCGCAAACTTACGAAGCACTATTCACAAATCTGACTAAGCCTCCGCAAACTTGCGAAGCACTACTCACAAAATTGACTAAGCCTCTGCAAACTTGCAAAGCACTATTCACAAAAATTCCATGCCAATTTTTATAAAAATCTTAATCTTCAAATTTATCTATTCAACCCCCTAATATGGCTTTTCAACGAAAAACATTTATGAGATGCATTCATAATGTATAATTTTACAAAAAATAAGTTGAAAATGTTTGAGTTATTAGGAAAACAGTTAAGAAAACCATCAGGTTTCTGGGGAAAACTGGTAGCAAAAATGATGGACAAAAGGAACAAAAAGTTCTATTTGGAAATAATCAAAATGCTGAATGTAGAAAACGGCGACAGGATTTTTGAGATTGGCTACGGACCAGGATTAGGTATTAGTTTACTGGCAAATACCGATATTGCCTGTACTATTCATGGGATAGATTACTCCGAATTAATGTATAAAAAAGCAAGCAAAAGAAATAAAATATTTATCGACCATTGCTTGGTTAATTTGAGCTATGGAGATTTGCTGGCTACTGATTTTAAGCGAGAAAAGTTTAATAAGATTTTCTGCGTTAATGTCATTTATTTCTGGGATGATTTAAGCATTGCATTTAAAAAAATCATGTCGATGATGAATCATGGAGGTATGTTTTGTATATTTATGACCCACGAAAAAGAATTTAAACAACAAAAATTTGCACATGATTTTTGTAAATACACAATCGAAAACGTAGAACTGGAGTTGAAAAATGCAGGCTACAGCAAGATTAATCATAAATTCGAAAACGGTTACTTTATTACTGCTATTAAATAACAGATAATAAAATGAAGAAATTTTCTTCCCTAAAATTCCCACGAAAAGTTTTACGCATAATGCTTTATTTATTTATAAGTTTATTGGCTTGTATAATTATTCTTTTGTTTGTTTTACAAGTTTATAGTTCCGGAAAAGCTATACCATTTAAGGATAATAACGGTAATCTAATACAAGGGAGTATTTCCGAAAAGATTTATGTTAAGATAAATGGTATGAAGCAAGGTATGTTTATCAAAGGCAAAGATAAATCGAAACCAGTATTGCTTTTTATACATGGCGGTCCGGGTATGCCCGAATATGCTATTAGCCGTAAATATCCAATTGTTTTAGAAAACTATTTTACAGTTTGTTGGTGGGAGCAACGAGGTAGCGGATTATCATATAACTCAGAAATAAAACCTGAGCAATTAACATTTGAGCAATTAATTTCCGACATAATTGAAGTAACATATTATCTCCGCAAGCGATTCGGACAAGATAAGATTTACTTGATGGCGCATTCAGGTGGAACATTTATTGGGATTCAGGCAGCAGCAAAAGCACCTGAACTTTACAAAGCTTATATTGCCATTGAACAGATTTCAAATCAACTTGAATCGGAGAAACTGGCATACCATTATATGGTTGAACAATATACCAAATTAGGTGATAAAAAAATGTTGCAAAAGTTTGATAAATATCCAATCAGCCAGATAAATACGCCTTCATATTATACTATGCGTGATGCACCAATGCATGAACTTGGTATAGGAACTACACATAAAATGAAATCAGTTTTAAGTGGAATATTCCTCCCTGTAATGTTTAACAGAGAATACACTTTAATTGAAAAAATCAATATCTGGCGTGGCAAATTCTTTTCAACCAATAAAGCAGGTTTATGGAACAAATTAGTTGTAACAGATTTGACAAAAAAAGTGAATAAACTGGATATACCCGTATTTTTCTTTCATGGTATCTATGATTACACTGTATCTTATCCTTTAGCAAAGGACTATTTTGATAAACTTCAGTCTCCCGAAAAATGTTTTTATACATTTGAAGAATCGGCTCATAGTCCATTGTTTGAAGAAACCGAAAAAATGCAAAATATATTACAGGGAATACTTATTAAAACAAATAAATAATATAAATTCGATATAATCAGCATTAAATTAAAATAAAGAATGAAAAAGGAATTAGTTAAAGGGCTAAACAAAATGGTTTTATGCAGGGTGTTGCAAATGCTTAAACTGATTTTTAGGAAACCAATGCTATGTGTTTTTGCAAGTAAAGTCTTTATAAATCAATATAAGGCTTACAACAAAAGAAAAAACTGGCTTTTAGAGGATGTGAATGTACCTCCGGTAATGATAGTAAGTATTACACAAAAGTGCAATTTACAATGCAAGGGCTGTTACTCAAAAGTATTGCATACATCAAATGCAAACGAATTGAACGAAGTTAAATTCCGTCAGCTATTGGTTGAAGCAGATCAACTGGGTATTTCAACCGTATTTATTGCAGGAGGCGAACCTTTTATAAAGAAAAGTTTAATTGAAACTACCTATAATTTCCCCAACATTTTGTTTCCAGTATTTACCAATGGATTGCTTATCGACGAAAATGCTATTGCCGAATTGAACGAGCATAAGAATG
Organism: uncultured Bacteroides sp.; assembly: GCA_964618755.1. Taxonomy (GTDB): domain Bacteria; phylum Bacteroidota; class Bacteroidia; order Bacteroidales; family JACABE01; genus JACABE01. Next base: position 3,659 of record CAZUCB010000064.1, read on the forward strand.
TAATTCCTATTATCAGCCTCGAAGGCGATAAACTACAAACTGACGACAGACGTGGAAACGGAATATTCGACAAAACGGATTATCTGATGCAGAAACTAAATGAAAAGAACACATTATGGGGTGTTTCAATTACATTAACTTCGCAAAACTTCAGTACAGTAGTCAACGATAATTATATAAAGGATGTAATTGCAAAAGGATGCAGTTTTGTTTTCTTTATCGAATATGTCCCAGTTGATGAACAATCGGAATATTTGGTGTTGACTTCTTTGCAACGCGAAAACCTAATTTCAAAAATAAAATTATTTAAGAAAAACATCAATGCTGTATTCTTTGCTTTCCCTGGTGATGAAGAGAAAACGGGCGGATGTCTGGCTGCCGGCAGAGGGTTTATTCATATAAATGCACAAGGAAGTGTGGAGCCTTGTCCTTTTGCTCCTTTTTCGGATATGCAGATAAGCAACGTAAGTTTAAAGGATGCTTTACAATCAAAAATGATGACCACTATCAGAGAAAATCATCATTTACTTACCGAAACCAAAGGAGGTTGTTCACTCTGGGCTAACAAAGAACTAATAAAGGAAATGATAAAAGCTGAGACTTCAAATTAATTAAAATATTACTTAATTTAAGCTATTAAAAACCATATTTTTAAGAATTTTTAATCGATTTCATTGCTAAAACATACAACTTTTTGGCAAATAATCTGTCTTTGAAATACGTTTAAAATTTCATGTATGAAAAAATACAATACTATTGTTTTTATAGCTCTTTTTATTAATGTATTGGCTTATGGCCAAAACAACACCGAATTCTTTAAAAGTTACCGTTTGAGTAGCACCTTATGGGAAAGATGTGAAAGTATTAATATTTTGCAAAATGGGAATTATATCGATATTGGAGAGTCATCGCACTGTAATGGAGTAAGTACTTGCAATAATTCTTGTTCATTTATCTGGTTTGATAAATACGGAAATATGATTCGAAATAAAAAAATTGGAAGTAGTTCAGGATTTTATGGGGTAGAAATAGCAGAATGTAATGATCATTCACTGATTGCTCACGGTAATGTTTCAAACAATTTAATGTTTTTGAAAACGGATAATACAGGAAATGTAATCTGGAGCAAAACCATTGATCATGTATCTGATATGAATGCAAAAGATTTAGTACAAATTGACACCATATATTTTGTTAATGGGAGTTTAGGTTATAATGCATCTCAAATCTATTCTTTTACTGAATCTGGTAATTTCAGATGGATGAAGTCTTTAGTTGCTGCAGACAGAATACAGGTAAAAGCAATTACAAAATCTTACAACAAATCCTTAATCGGCATTGCTCAGTTAACCAATACCACTTCTTATTATGGTGCAGCTGCATTATTCGAAATGGATGTAAACGGAAATATATTGAATTCAAAAATCATTACTCCTTCTTTTACCAAATATACACGAGAATCGGCCTTTAATATCTGTAAAACCAGTGATGGAAATTTTATTGCTTGCTATGCTCTCAGTAATGGCGGTTATTTTATGATAAAAATAAATTCAGCATTATCCATATTATGGTCGGTGAATATTACAGCAAATCCATTATTTGGTAGTGGATACCGCGATGTATTAACAGCTGATAATGCTGGGGGTGTATGGATAGGATCTCACTCACAATACTCAAAAGCCATCGAATTAATACATATCAGCAGTAATGGAAGTCTGCTCGAAAAAAACACTTACTCAAACAACGATTTAATTGAACTTTCAGGCATGAGTTATACCTCTGACTGTAATCTGCTTATAGGTGGTGCAAGAAGAGATGGTATTGTATATAGTCATTTTCTGGCTGCTCTGGGTAAAGATGGCAAAACCAATTGTATTGACAGTTTGTACAATGTAAGTTTACAACCCATAACATTTAATACACAAGCTTATACAATAAGTATGGCTAACGAAATAGTTACTGTTAGCAACATTAGCTTGTTTCAAGAAATAGGTGACTATCAAGAAATTAATTATTGCAGTGCAACTGCTGATAATTGCAACTCAAATTCAATTAATGATTTTACTGATGAAAATGACATTTCCGTTTTCCCTCAACCAGCTGAAAATCTTTTACAAATTAGAAGTAAAAACAGCAATCCGATTCAATTTTCACTTTACAACGAATTGGGCATAAAAATTATGTACGAACAATTTAATACAGATATAAGTAATCTTGACATTTCCGTATTATCAAGAGGTATTTACTTTTACAGTATAAGTTCAGGAAATGATTTATTAAAAACAGGAAAAATAATAAAGCAATAAAAACTAAATTATATAATTCCTTTTTTATTTTTCTGACTTTAAATCATGAAAAATGAAAGTACAATATAAGAAATTAGATTTAAAACTAAACAAAAGAAAACTAACTACTTAGTTTTTTTAAAAGAAGCTGCCTTATTAAAAGACAGCTTCTTTTTGCTAGTAAAAGTATATCTATTACAAAAAGTTAATGAACATCGCTTTTCAGCATTCTTTCATACGTTTTATTAATATCTTGTATTTTGAATATTTCTATTTCAAAAAAATTCTTAAATCAAAAAGTATATTACTTTATTTCAGCTCCATTAAATAGCTTACCTACTTCATCCCAATTTACCAATTTCCAAAAACTATCAATATAATCTTTGCGTTTGTTCTGATATTTGAGGTAATAAGCATGTTCCCAAACATCTAATCCTAAAATTGGAATACCTCTTTCTTTGCTAATATCCATCAATGGATTATCCTGATTTGCAGTAGAACTTACAAATAATTCGCCAGCTTTATTTACACTTAGCCATGCCCAACCACTTCCAAAACGGGTGGTAGCAGCCTCATTTATTTGTTTTTTCATGGCTTCAAAAGAACCAAATTTTTTGTCAATAGCTGCTGCCAGTTTGCCTTTGGGTAAATTACTTCCACCAGGCAGCATAATCTGGAAATACAATATATGGTTATGATAACCACCTGCATTGTTCTTTATACCTTCAGAATACTGGCTGATATTATTCAATATTTCTTCCAGACTTTGCTGAGGTTTGCCTTCCATAGCATCTAAGTATTTCATAAAATATGCCTTATGATGGCGGTCGTAATGTATCAGCACAGTTTCTTTATCAATATTGGGTTCTAATGCATTAAAAGCATAAGGTAATTGATAAAACGTAACGCCTTTGTAAACAAATTCAGAAGGTTTTTTACTATAGTCAGTAGCGGTATTTTGGCTAAATACCTTAATATTGCATAAAAAAAGCATTGCAATTATTATAGTTGAAATCTTAATTTTCATGATGATTGTTTTATATAAATTTGATAAGTAAACAAATGAAATGAGCTTTTGATTATTCATAAAATGAAATTCAATGAGTTTAGCACTTAAAAACAGACTGCTTGTTTTTAGTTTTTCCAAGTTTGAACACAATTGTCAATATTATAAATCTAAAGATATTTACAAAATATTTCTATAATATAAAGCATGATTTAAATATTCTTTATAAATTTGCTAATCCGAAAAACAAAAAATGGTCAAGAAAAGAGGAACGATATCAGCCAATTATGAATATGAGTTTACAATCATTGGGATTGCTTGCCATATTCCTGAATATAGGGTGGTTCATTTCTTAAATAAAATCTCAAATTTTAATTTTATCCGTCTCAACGACCTATTATTAAATAAAGATGAAGAAAAAGAGGTAGGGTTTCCTTTTTATTTTTTTAAAGATATTGAAAATTGTGCCACTTTTCATTTTATTGCCAACAGATTCAACGAAAGGGTTTTAATAAAGGAATGGAAGCAAATAGATTTCTTACTCATAGCCTTTGGCTCAAATCACAAGACTAAAACAGAAGAAATTGTGAGAGAAATTAGAAACATTCCAAATGTTATAGCAGTTTCGGAAATGCCTATTACAAAAAAGCTTGCGATTGATAATTTTATGACCGATCTTGAATTGCATATCAACGAAATTCAAAAAAGAGAAAAAGAAAAGGATAAAGAAATAAGCAATAAGCTTAAGACAAATAGGTTTGGTTTTGTAAAATTTAAAAATTAGTATTTATGACTATTCAAGAAGCACAGGGTATTGTTGACAAATGGATTAATTCAACTGGTGTTCGTTATTTCAATGAGTTGACCAATATGGCTTTGCTTTCCGAAGAAGTAGGAGAAGTAGCTCGGATTATTGCCCGTAAATATGGAGAACAATCGTTTAAAGAATCAGATAAAGATAAAAACTTAGCCGACGAATTGGCCGATGTATTATTTGTTTTAATTTGTATTGCCAATCAAACAGGTATAGACTTAACAGAAGCTTTGAAGAAAAATCTAGAAAAGAAAAATTCAAGAGATGCCACACGGCATTTAGAGAATGAGAAGCTAAAGTAAGCAAAAAGAGTTATTCCAAAATTTCCGGAATAACTCTTTTTACTTAATAAACTAAAAAAGAAAATACTATCAATGATTACATTGATGTTCTCCGCCATTTTCATGATGACTGCAACCAATACCAGAATCGGTAATTATACCTTTAATATAAGCATCAATAACCAATCTTGTATCACCTGAACAACCTCTTATCACTTCAATACCCTCCATGTTTAATACATTCATGGCTCCAGCTCCCATATTACCAGCTAACATAATGCTGATACCTTTTTCTTTTAAAATCGATGCAATATTCGATTTACATCCACAACCTTGTGGTGAAGGCAGAATTTCAGAATTTGTAATTTTACCATCATTAACGGTAAAAATCGAATACATTTCACAATGACCGAAATGATCGTCCACTATGTTTCCTCTTGTTGGAATTGCTATTTTCATTTTGTTTTTTTGAAAGTGATTATACTTTTTCTAATCCTTGTCTTAAATCTTCAATAATATCATTTGCATCCTCAATACCAACTGCAAATCTGATCAAATCATCGGTAATTCCTGCTTTTAATTTACCTTCTTTGCTTACTTTTGAATGAGTCATCGAAGCAGGATGTTGAATTAATGTTTCCACTCCACCCAAAGAAACAGCCAATAAAGCTAAATGAACATTATCCATTAATTTTTTAGCACCTTCAAAACCATCTTTCAAACCAAAGCTAATCATGGAACCATTCCCTTTCATTTGACGTTTGCCTAATTCGTATTGTGGATGTGATTTTAATCCGGGATATTTTATCCAGGCTACCTTAGGATGATTTTCTAAGAATTCAGCTACTTTATCTGCATTTTCAGATGCTCTGTCAATACGAATACCAAGCGTTTTAACACCTCTTAATACCATAAATGCCTGATGAGGATCCATATTGCAACCCAAGCTTATCATCATTGCACGAAGTTTTTTATAAATAGTTTCTTCTTTTGCAATTACAATACCAGCTACAATATCAGCGTGTCCGTTAATGAATTTTGTCATCGAATGAAATACGATATCAGCACCTAAATCCAATGGCATTTGCAAATAAGGACTGCAAAAAGTATTGTCAATTACTAGTAAAGCACCATGTTTGTGAGCTATTTCGGCACAAGCCTTTATATCACTAATATCCATAGTAGGATTGGCAGGTGTCTCGATAAACAAAACTTTGGTATTTGGTTTAAAAGCTTTTTCAATCTGACTTGCATCTGTAGTATTGATATAAGTACTTTCTACTCCGTATTTAACGTAATGGTTTTCCATAATTGCTCTGGAAGGACCATAAACAGCATCGGTACTTACCATGTGGTCACCCGAAGCCAATAATGCTTGATAAATAACATTTACGGCAGCCATACCTGAACTTACTGCAATGCCCCCAAATCCGTTTTCCAATGTTGCTATTTGGCGTTCTAATGCGTCAATAGTAGGATTACCAATACGGGTATAAATATAACCGTTGCTTTCGCCAGCAAAACATTTTGCGCCATCTTCTGCACTTTTAAATGCAAAAGTTGAGGTTTGGTAAATTGGTGTTGTAGCTGAACCAAATTGGTCATCAATTTCTCCAGCATGGATTAATTTGGTGTTGAAACCTGATTTTTCAGTATTCATTTTGTTTGATTTAAATTTGTTAATTCATTATTATTATAAGTAGTGCAATGTAGGCACTTTTTATGATTTTCAATTCCTTCTATTAGTTTAAAGCATTTTTTGCATTTATACCAATCCTTTTCAAACGCAACATTGCCACCTTCTATCTCTATAGATTGACATTCAACAAAAGCTTTTGCAATTTTTTTCAAGGCATTGTTGTAAACTCTTGTAAATGTTGGTCTCGAAACATCCATTTTTTTTGCAGCAATATCCTGAGATAAACCTTCATAGTTTACCAATTTCAAACTTTCATATTCATCAAATTGTAAATTCACACTTTCTACCTCACAAAAATGCATCCCAAATGGTTTAAAACCATTCATCATGGGTGGATTACAAATTTTACGACTCTTGAATGGGCGTGACATATAAAATATTTTTGCAAAAGTAATGAACTTACGTTCATAAAACAAATAAATAGTATTAAATTTGCAAATAAAATAATATGAATATTGAAGAAAGAATTGCCAAATCCGAAACACGTCAATTTAAGGTAATAATTCCAGGAGTTTTAAATGCGCATAATACGTTATTTGGAGGTATTGCAATGCAATGGATGGATGAAGTAGCTTATATTACAGCTACTCGATTTACCCATCAAAAAGTTGTAACTGTTTCTTCAGATAAAATTAATTTCAGGCATGCAGTTCCTTATGGGACTATTGTAGAAATAGTTGGAACAGTAATTCAGCTAGGTTTAGTAAAAATGGATGTAAAAGTTGAAATTTATCTTGAACAGATGTTCTCTGAAGGAAGAGAAAAAGTAATTGAAGGTAAATTTACTTTTGCTGCTATAGATGAAAACAATAAACCAAAAAAAATAATATAATTATTAAATTGCATTAAAAAAACAGCCTGATAATATTAATACTATTATCAGGCTGTTATGTTATTTAGAGTTTAGGATATAAGCTATTTAAAGTACAAACAGCTTATTATTTTACTTTATAATTAAGCTCCTAACATAAATCTATAGAAAGCTGTAACTTTTAAATCTTTATCAATTTCTTTGATGTGTTGTTCTACACTTTTTTTACCTTCTTTGATAAAATCTTGATTTAATAAAGTACTGTCTTTGAAAAATTTATTTAATTTTCCTTGTGCAATTTGTTCAACCATTGATTCTGGTTTGCCTTCTTGACGAATTAAATCTCTGTAGATTTCTAATTCTTTTTCAATAGTTTCTGCTGAAACTAAATCTTTGTCAATAGCAACAGGAGCCATAGAAGCAATTTGCATAGCGATATCTTTACCTAAAGCTTCGTCGCAAGTCTTGTTGAATCCAACAATAGTTGCTAAACGAGAACCTTGGTGAATATATGCAAAATTCATAGGACCATCAATGAAATTATAATGAGCTAATTCCACTTTTTCACCAGTTTTGCCAGTTTGTTCAATTAATAAATCAGCAACAGTGGTTCCATCAATCGTTAAACCTTTTAATTCTTCTTCAGATTTTGGCATTTTTTCAATTGCTAAATCTAAAACAGATTTGCAAAAATTAACGAATAAATCAGTTTTAGCAACAAAATCTGTTTCGCAATTTATCATGATAACAGCTGCAAAGGTCTTATTTTCGTTAGTTTTAGCGATAACAACTCCTTCATTAGCATCTCTATCAGCTCTTTTGCTTGCTAATTTCTGACCTTTTTTTCTAAGGAAATCAATAGCTTTATCAAAGTCACCGTCATTTTCAACAAGAGCATTTTTGCAATCCATCATGCCAGCACCTGTCATTTGTCTAAGTTTGTTTACTTCTGCTGCAGTAATAGCCATCTTATAATGATATTTTATAAAAGTTTTTAAATTTATTTAGTTGTTGGTTTTTTCTTTAAAGTTGTTGGTTTTGCAATCGGTTTACGTGGTCTTTTAGTTGGATCACCTCCCATTGTAGCACCTTCTTCTTCTTTCATCTTTTTAGCTAAGTTTCTTTTTGCTTCAGCAATACTTTCTTCATCATCAACATCTGTTAAAGAACGAATTTGAGTTGTATCAAAAGAATCTTCAGTTGCATCTTCTGCATCATCAGTAGCTTTTTTATCTTTATCAAATTTTCTTTCGTTTAATCCTTCTTCTATAGCATTCACAATAGCTTCCAAAATAACATTGATTGATTTTGAAGCATCATCATTGGCTGGGATAGGAAAATCGATTAAATCAGGATTTGTATTGGTATCAACCATTGCAAAAGTAGGAATATTTAATCTTTTAGCTTCTGCAACAGCAATATGTTCTTTATTGATATCAATAATAAAAAGTGCTGATGGCAAACGATTCAAATCAGAAATACTACCTAAGTTTTTTTCTAATTTAGCTCTTTCGCGGCTAATTTGAAGTCTTTCTCTTTTTGAAATATCTGTAAATGATTTATCTGTCATTAATCTGTCTATTGAAGACATTTTTTTAACAGCTTTACGAATAGTAGCAAAATTGGTTAACATACCTCCTGGCCAACGTTCAGTTACGTAAGGCATGTTTACTCTTTTTACCTGTTCAGCAACGATTTCTTTTGCTTGTTTTTTAGTTGCTACAAAAAGTATTTTTTTACCTGATTTTGCAATTTGTTTTAAAGCTGAAGCAGCTTCATCAACTTTTGCTACGGTTTTATGTAAATCGATGATGTGAATTCCATTGCGTTCCATAAAAATATAAGGAGCCATTTTAGGATTCCATTTTCTTTTAAGGTGGCCAAAATGAACACCTGCATCTAATAATTGATCGAAATTTGTTCTTGACATTTAATTAATTTTTTATTGTTTACATTCACTAAAGACAATTATCAAGTAGCCCTTTTAAAGGAGTCTTGATAATTTAGATACTAAACTGTTCTATACAAGTCTTAACGTTTACTGAATTGGAATTTTTTACGGGCTTTTTTCTGACCTGGTTTTTTACGTTCAACCATTCTTGGATCTCTTTTCATTAATCCTTTTGCTTTTAGTGGTGGACGGTTTTCTGCATCAAAAACGCATAAAGCACGAGAAATAGCTAAACGGATGGCTTCAGCCTGTCCGGTAATACCACCACCATCTAAATTTGCTTTTATATCAAAACTTCCTTGATTTCCTAAAACTTCAAATGGTTGAGTTACGATATATTGTAATGTACCGGTATTGAAATATTCTTTATAATCTCTATCATTGATAGTTATTATTCCACTTCCTGGTTTCATATAAATACGTGCAACAGCAGTCTTCCTTCTTCCTATTGTATTGATAATTTCCATGTTACTTGATTGTATTTAATTTGGTTACTTTTGGAGATTGTGCTTGATGAGGATGCTCAGTTCCTGCATAAACATGTAAATTTCTGAAAAGTGTGCTTCCCAATGTATTTTTAGGTAACATACCTTTTACTGCCATTTCAATTACCGATATTGGTTTACGGGCAAGTAATTCTTTAGGAGATGCAAATCGTTGACCCCCTGGATAACCAGTGTGGCGAACATAAACTTTATCGTTCATTTTGTTGCCAGTCAATTTGATTTTTTCTGCATTCACGATTACTACATTATCACCACAGTCAACATGAGGTGTAAAGCTGGGCTTGTTTTTGCCTCTTAAAACATTGGCAACTTTTGATGCCAAACGTCCCAAAACTTCATTTTCAGCATCTATCAGAATCCACTCTTTTATTACGGTTTCCTTGTTTGCTGATACTGTTTTATAACTTAATGTATCCATTTGTTTGTTTAAATATTTCTTTTTCGCTACTATACCTTTTTTAAAAAGGGAGTGCAAAATTAGTATTTATTTTTTATATAACAAAATTTACAAACACAAATTTGTTGATAATTTTCACTTTATAATAGAATAGGGTCATAATGATGATGAAAATATTATTTTGGCTGTTTTCTTTTTCTCGTTAAATCAAGTAAACCATTAATAATAGTTAAAGGGTGTGCAGGATTTCCGGGAATATAAAGATCAATATGATATTTGTTTAAAAAACTCCTTTCAATTGCTTTAGTATCATTAAAAATACCTCCGCTAATTGCGTCAGTTCCTATAAGAACAATAATTTTGGGCTCAGGAACTGCATCATAACAAATTTGAACGGCTTCGGCCATATTTTCAGAAATAGGCCCTGTAATAGCAATTCCGTCAGCATGACGGGGTGAAGCAACGAATTCAATACCAAAACGACTCATGTCAAACTGAACATTATTACTCGCATTGAGTTCCCATTCGCAACTGTTATCACCACCAGCACTAATTTGTCTTAATTTTAATGATTTGCCAAATAGTTTGTGAATTTCATCTCGAACACTTTCAGGGTTTACTTCAATTGGATTTTCATCTCCTTCTTTTATAATTAATCTGTTACGTTCGTTAGTGGCTATTTTATAATCTTTTGTAAAACGAACTTTTTCAGGAAATTGCATGTCACATTCACCACAGAAGCTGCATTTTCCTAAATCTATTGCCACTGGATTTACAGAAATTGCTTGCATTGGACAAATTTCACTTAATTTTTCCTCATCAACTTTTTCAAGGCTTATAATAGGTCTTCCTCTGAATATTCCTGGTACTTTTGCAGTGCTTACATCTGGAATATATTGTTTTCCTTGATGGTATAATATTTTTAAATTATTAATCATTTTTTAAATTAAAAACAAATTAGTTTATTCTCTTTATTTAAAATGTCTCTTTGCAAAACACATAAAAAGTTCAAATTTGGAACGCGGATTAACACAGATTTAAAATCGTTATATTTGTGTTTTCCTTTAGGAGTCTGTGTCATCAGTGTTCTGTTTTTCATTTCGACTTCGCTCAATGAACACGACTTCGCTCAATAACCAAACTTCGGTCTTCCGTCTTCTGACTTCCGACTTCGGTCTTCTGCCTTCTGTCTATTATCTAAACATTATAATCACTTGCTTGAATGTCAATATTTATTTGTCATGGATATTTCATTTATCATTATTTTTGTTCAGATAATGTTGTTATTCTTTTTTACAAAATTACAATAAAATTGACTTAGTTTAAAAAGTAAAGAATTTTTTATGTGTTTTCGTATAATTGATGAGAG
>CAZUCB010000065.1:0-14722 GCA_964618755.1 uncultured Bacteroides sp.
TTGGAGTACAACAAAAGGATGTTCTTTTATGCTAGTCATTTCATCAGAGTATAGGTAAACATATCTATTTTAAAACAATCTGAAAACAAATCTGATTAAGCTTGCAATTAAATAAGTAAATAAAAAAAGAGACTGTTTAAATACTAAACAGCCTCTTTTTTTTATATCAAAAACAATTGTTATTTTAATCCTCTTTTTTTCAATAAAGGTTCAAGAGAAGGATCTTGTCCTCGGAATTTTTTATATTGAACCATACCTTCGTCTTCACCCACATTCTGCAGGCAATAATTACGGAATTTAGCAGCTAAATCCTTGTTGTAGATGTCGCCTGAAGATTTAAATGCATTAAATGCATCTGCATCTAAAACAGCAGCCCACAAATAAACATAATATCCTGCCCAATAGCCACCATCCCAAATATGTGAAAAATAAGTTGAACGGTAACGAGGAATAAATTCAGGAATAATACCGATTTTAGTCATGTATTGTTTTTCAAATTCCTGTACATTGATGTCTTTTAAATCAGTAATAGTGTGGTATGCCATATCCAGCATCGAAGCAGCAATGTATTCGCCGGTTTCAAAACCCTGGTTAAACTGACCGCTTTTCTGTATTTTTTCTATCAAAGCTTCTGGAATAACTTCACCGGTTTTATAATGTTTAGCATAAATACGAAGCACTTCAGGTTCGCTTGCCCAATTTTCCATTATTTGTGAAGGCATTTCAACATAATCTTGAGGAACATTACCACAGGTACGGTTGTATTTGCCTTCGCTGAATAAAGCATGTAAACCATGTCCAAATTCGTGAAAAAGAGTAGTAGTTTCATCCCAGTTTATCAATGCAGGAATATCACCATTTGGTTTTGTAAAATTGCAACAGATTGATACAATAGGATCCACTTTTTTACCATTTTCCCATCCAGCACTCTGGAAGCTGGTACACCATGCACCACCACGTTTAGAATCGCGTGGATAATAATCAAAATAAAGTATTCCTAAATGTTTGCCGTCAGCTTCTTTCACTTCAAAAGTTTCTACACCAGGGAAATAAATCGGAAGATCTTTTTTCATTTCAAATGTAATACCAAAGAGTTTATTGGCAACATGAAACATACCATCTCTAACATTGGAAAGACTGAAATAAGGTTTCATCACACTTTCTTCCATATCATATTTTGCTTTGCGTACTTTTTCAGCATAATACCACCAATCCCAAGATTGTAGTTTGAATTTTCCACCTTCTTTATCAATAATTTTCTGCATTTCTTTAACTTCATCTTTAGCTTTTAATAAAGTGGCTTTCCAAAGATTACCCAAGAATGCATCAACAGCTTCTGGTGTTTTAGCCATATTATTGTCTATTACATAAGCAGCAAAGTTTTTAAAGCCCAATAATTGTGCTTTCTGAAGACGAAGTTTTACCAGTTTCTTGATTATTTCGTTGTTATCTTGTTTGTTGCCATTATTGCAACGCATAAACCAAGCACGATAAATTTTTTCGCGCAAATCACGTTTATCAGAATATTGTAAGAAAGGTATCCAGCTCGATTTGGCTAAAGTAAATACCCATTTGCCGTCCATCTTGGCTTCTTTGGCATCAGTTGCAGCAGCATCAATACTGCTTTGTGGCAATCCGGCAAGATCTTCTTTTTTATCTATAACCAGTTTAAAATCTTTATTTTCTGCCAATAAATTATTTGAAAAGTTTATTTGCTCAACAGTCAGTTCTGAATTTATTTTCTTCAGTTCTTCCTGTTTGTCTTTTGGCAAATTGGCTCCGTTGCGTTCAAAATCCTTGTAGTATTTTTCAACCACCCTGATTTGTTGTGGATCCAAATTCATCGCATTGCGTTTGTCATAAATGGTTTTAATACGTTTAAACAACTTCTCATTCATGCCAATTTCGTCACCGTGTTTTGATAACAATGGGCTTATTTCCATTTCGATAGCTTGCATTCTTTCATTCTTGTTAGTTCCATTAAGATTAAAAAATACATTGCTAACTTTGGTAAGCAATTTTCCTGATTTGTCTAATTTTAAAATAGTATTATCAAAGCTAGGTTCTTCAGTATTATTAATAATAGAATCAATCTCAGCATTGTGTTGTTTCATACCTTCCAAAAAAGCAGGCATATAATGAGAAGTGTCAATTTTGTCGAAAGGCGGAACCTCAAAAGGTGTCGTATAATCTGACAAAAAAGGATTGTCGCTTGTAGCGGACTTTTTGTTGTTTTTGCATGCAGCAAACAATAAGATCATTGCAGCCATAAAAAGAAATGATTTGTTTTTCATACGTGATTATTTATTAAATGAATAGGATAATAAAAAGAAGTGGTAAAAGTATTAATTTCTTGGAATATAATCTTCATAAGTTCTTAATAAAATTTGTTTTTTGTTAAACAGTAGTTTTTAATAGACAAAACAAACTTTTTGAACGACATAAGGTAAAATTATCCGTAATGAGTAGTAATCGAAAAAATAAAACAAATTATTCAAAAACCATACTACAAGCATTATAGTATCTATTCCTACCTTAACAGGATGAAATTTTTGAGAATATATTTTTTCGTTACAAACGGAGTTATTTTCAGCAACGAAGTTGCAAAATTTGGCAACATAACTTGAAAAAAACAAAAGTAAATTTTGTTTATAAACAGAACATAAAGCAAGAAAAATGCTTAAGTTTGTAATCTGTTTTTTTATTAAGTGTTTTTTTTAATATGAATAGAATTGTACTTATTAGCATCCTCCTATTTATTTTCCAATTTGATGCAAGAGCTCAATTAGAAAGTAATATCTGGTATTTTGGAGAAAATGCTGGCATTACATTCAATACAAATCCACCAACTGCTCTCACCAATGGAGCTTTAAACACAGGTGAAGGATGTGCAACGATTTGTAACAATAGTGGAAATTTGCAGTTTTATACAGATGGAGTAACTGTTTTCAACAAAAACCATCTGGTTATGGATAATGGAACTGGACTTCATGGAAATTCATCAACTACACAATCAGCAATCATAGTACCTAAACCTGGAAGTAATATTATCTTTTATATATTCACCAATGATGTTCAGAATATTAATAATTATGGAGTACAATATTCAGTGGTTGATTTAAGTATGAATTCAGGCTTAGGAAAGGTAATCAGCAAGAATACATTGCTAATTCAACCAACATCCGAAAAGATTACAATAGTGAAACATAGCAATGATACTTCATATTGGCTTGTTACCCATGGAGCTTTAAACAATAATTTTTACAGTTTTTTGATTAATTCATCAGGAATTACTACAACTCCAATTATAAGTGCAGTAGGTTCCTATCAGGGGCCGGGATTGAAATTGATCGGTTATTTAAAAGCAAGTTTTAATCATCAAAAGCTTGCATCTGTAAAAAATGATGGAGGAGAAGCAGAAATATTTGATTTTGATAATTCAAGTGGCATTGTATCAAATCCAATATTGATAGGTAATAACGAAGAGTTTTATGGTGTGGAATTCTCACCCGATAATTCAAAATTATATGTAAGTGTTTTTTCTCCTGCAATTATTTATCAGTTTGATTTACTATCTTCTAACATTGAAGCATCCAAAATTATTGTAAGTTACGGACAAATAGCAGCTGGAGCTTTGCAAATAGGATTGGATCAGAAAATATATTTTGCTGATGCAAACAATGATTCATTGGGAGTTATAAACAATCCCAATGCTTTCAATTGTAACTTTGTACCCAATGCTATTTTTTTAGCTGGAAAAATTTGTAAAATTGGCTTACCTAACATTATTCCTTCTCTAATAATTCCAATCCCTCTTCCTCATGCTATTTTTAATGTTTCTGATAGCATTATTTGCCAGGGTGATAAAGTGATTTTTACAAACAATTCACCTTCTCCCTCTACATCTCAAAAGTGGCTTATTAATGGACTAGTTTTTGATACAAACTTACATACAAACTATACATTTAATAATTCAGGAAATTTCAATATTTCATTAATTGTCTTCAACAATTCAAATAGTGACACATCGAATATAACAATAAAAGTAAATGCTGTAAAACAAACCAGCATTCATCCTGAAATTTGCCAGGGCGAAACATATACAGTTGGAAATCATTTTTATACAATAGCTGGTAATTATAGAGACACTTTATTTACTTATACAGGATGTGATAGCATTATAACCACAGATCTTAAAGTTACTCCATTTCCTTTTTTTGATTTAGGCTTTGACAGCATTTTATGCAGGGGTGAAGTAATAAAGTTAAACCCTTCTATTGACAATGCAAGCTATTTATGGCAAGATGGCACTCAAAATCCTGAATATATTGTCAATCAGCAAGGTTTATATTGGGTAAAAGCAACGATTGGTGGTTGCAGTATCACCGACAGTATTTTTATTGGTATAGATGAAAGTTGTAATACACTATATATCCCCAATGCTTTTGTGCCGGATGGCACTAATAAAATATTTAAACCAAAGGGAGATTTTTCTTCTGGTACAGATTATTATTTTGCCATCTATAACCGTTGGGGGCAAATACTCTTTGAAACCAAAGACTATGAAATAGGCTGGAATGGCATTTATAAGGGAGAAGCTGTACAATCTGGCATTTATGTATATTATATCCGATTTCAATTTGGTGGTCAGTTAAAATCTTTTGAAAAAACTGGAAGAGTAACTTTAATTGATTAAAGACTGAAAGTGTGATATTTTGGTAACAATTTCAAAAATAATTATTTAAAAAAATCAATTACTCCATTTCCATCATACCACACAATTTCACAGCTTCCACAGCTTCTCTTACATCATGTACTCGCAGTATCTTAGCTCCTTTGAGCAAAGCTATGGTATTGAGTACCGTTGTTCCATTCAATGCTCCAGCAGGAGATGTATTGAGCACTTTATTAATCATTGATTTTCTGGAAATCCCAACCAAAATAGGCAATTCATGAAACTTAAATAAATCAAGTTTTTGTAATAACTGGTAATTATGCTCAAGTGTTTTCCCAAAACCAAAACCGGGATCGAGAATAATATCGTTTACACCCAATAATCTTAGTTTATTTACCTTTTCAGCAAAGTAAAGCATCATTTCCTCTATTAAGTTTTCATAAGTAGGATTTTGCTGCATGTTTTCGGGTGTACCTTTGATGTGCATCAATATATATGGAACTTTCAGTTGAGCAATAGTAGAAAACATAGCCTTGTCAAACTCACCGCCTGATATGTCGTTGATAATATCAATACCATTGTCCACAGCCATTTCTGCTACTGTTGCATGGTAAGTATCAACTGAAAGAAGAATTTCAGGATATTCACGACGTATAGAACGAATAACAGGAAGTAAAATATTAGCTTCCTCATCAGCTGTCACCAATTTTGCACCAGGGCGAGTAGAAGCAGCACCAATATCAATAATATCAGCTCCATCCAAAAGCATTTTGCTTGCATGAGCCATCCATTGAGCTTCGGCTATATAGTTTCCACCATCAAAAAAAGAATCATCAGTAATGTTTAAAATACCCATTACCAAAGCTTTGTTAAAATTTATTAATTTCCCTCTACAATTTATGGTTTGATTTGACGAAAAAATTGTATTTTTATCACTTGAAATTTGCATGTTTAATTGCGTAAAAAATTGATTAAAAATAGGCCGCTAAAATACTAATAATAAATGAATAGAACGTCACAAGAATTTGAAGTTGTTATAAAAAAATGTCGTGAAGTTTTCGAAGCCAAGATGAAAGATTACGGAAGTGCATGGCGTGTATTACGTACTCCATCGCTCACTGACCAGATTTATATCAAAGCCAGTCGCATCCGTAGTATTGATGATAAAGGCACCCAAAGAGTTAATGAAGGCATCATTCCCGAGTTTATTGGAATGGTGAATTATTCCGTAATCGCCCTCATACAATTAGAACTGGGAAATGAACAAAATCTTGATTTATCTGTAGAAGAAGCAATGAAGCATTTTGAAAACTACATCTATACCGCAAAAAGCTTGATGGAAAACAAAAATCACGATTATGGTGAAGCTTGGCGAAATATGCGGGTTAGTTCACTGACCGATATTATTTTAATGAAATTATTAAGAATTAAGCAAATTGAAGACAACAAAGGCATGACTTTTGTGTCAGAAGGCGTTGATGCCAATTATATGGATATTATAAATTATTCGATTTTTGCATTGATAAAATTAGAAGAAAGTGATAATGGTTAATCAAAATAATATAATTATTAAAAATATAATAGCTTAGAAAAATGAAAACAGTTAGAATTATTAGCCGCATATTAGTAGGCTTGGTATTTATTTTTTCAGGATTTGTTAAGGGTGTTGATCCACTAGGAACTGCTTACAGAATTACCGATTATTTTCAGGCTTATCACATGGACTGGGCCATACCTCTTTCATTAACTTTATCCATTATCTTGTGCTCTTTCGAATTTGTATTAGGAGTACTATTGGTTTTAAATGTAAAAATGAAACAAACTTCATGGTTGGTTTTATTAATGATGTCCTTTTTTACAATTGTCACTTTTGTTGATGCTATACACAATCTTGTACCTGATTGTGGCTGTTTTGGCGATGCTGTTAAATTAACAAATTGGCAAACTTTTTATAAAAATGTATTTCTAATGGTATTTGTGTTTATTCTTTTTTTTGGAAGAAAGAAAGATATACCATGGTTTACAAATACCAGAGAATGGCTTATAATTGCTACCTTTTCTTTTCTCTTTATTTGGTTCAGTGTATACAATTACAGAAATTTACCAATAATTAATTTCCGCCCATGGAAAGTTGGAAATAAAATGTTATCAGATAATCCACAACCAATAAAAAACTATCTTATTTATAAAAACAAGCAAACAGGCGAAACCAAAGAATATCTTTCAAGTGAATTACCATGGCAGGATACAGTTTGGATGGCTAATTGGGAATACGATACCATCCGCGTAGAAAATCCTAACAAATCAAGCTTAGGTTCATTCTCCATTGTTGATTCTTCTGGTTCTGATTATACTGAGCATTTTGTTCGAAATCCAGAATTTCAATTCTTTGTAGCTGCTAATGATTTAAGAACAGCTGATAAAGAAGTATTTAAAAAGATAAGTATTTTCAATGAAAAAGCCAAAGCCAAAGGGATTTCATTAATTGTACTTACAGGTAATTCACCTGATGAAATTGATAAATTCAAAAAAGAAGTAAACATTACTGATTTAGAATTTTATAGTTCCGATGACATATCTTTAAAAGCAATGATACGCTCTAATCCTGGTTTAGTATTATTAAAAAAAGCAGTAGTATTAGGTCAATGGCATTATCGAAATTTCCCTGAATTTGATGAAAATAAATGGAAACAATTAGAGAAAGAATATATTAAGTAAACTCATTTCTCATTTTCTTACAGATTAAAAAACAAATATCCATTAAATATGCTTACAAACAAGTAGAATACACTACTTTTGCATAGTTTTAAAAAATAAATATGAATTACAAATCAGACGTAGAAGCATTAGATGCATTTGTTGAAAAATACAATTTACTTAAAACTGAAATTTCAAAAGTCATCGTCGGGCAAGACGATGTTGTTAAAAATATATTGATTTCTATTTTTAGTCGTGGTCATTGTTTGCTGGTAGGTGTGCCAGGTTTGGCTAAAACACTTATGGTAAATACAGTATCACAAGTTTTAGGACTTACCTATAATCGAATTCAGTTTACTCCAGACCTTATGCCTTCTGATATTGTTGGTACTGAAATATTAGACGAAACCCGCAAATTTAAATTCATAAAAGGACCTGTATTTGCAAATATAATACTTGCCGATGAAATTAATCGTACGCCACCTAAAACACAATCAGCATTATTAGAGGCTATGCAGGAAAAAGCTGTTACTGTTGCAGGAACTTCATATAAAATTGGAGAACCTTTTTTTGTATTGGCTACACAAAATCCAATTGAGCAAGAAGGAACTTATCCCCTACCTGAAGCTCAACTCGACCGTTTTATGTTTAATGTATGGTTAGATTATCCTTCGTTTGAAGAAGAAATAAACATTGTAAAAAGCACAACTGTTGACAAAGAAGCTAAACCACAAATAGTTCTAACAGCTGAAGAAATTTTGTATTTCCAACATTTAATACGCAAAATTCCGGTTACTGACAATGTGTATAATTATGCCGTGAAATTAGTCTCGCAAACAAGACCCAATACCCCAAATGCGCATACAATGGTAAATAACTACCTATCATGGGGTGCAGGTCCACGTGCTTCTCAATATTTAATTATTGGTGCAAAAACACATGCTGCTATTATGGGTAAATATGCTCCGGATATTGAAGATGTAAAAGCTGTTGCAGCAAATATTCTTCGTCACCGTATTGTTAAAAACTACAAAGCCGAAGCCGAAGGTATTACGATTGAGGATATTTTGGGAAAATTGTTGTAAATGATAAAGATTATATCAATGTGTTGATTGCATCGGTGTTTCAATAAGGCGAAGCTAGTTTATAAACTTTTAACTTTCATACTTTACGAACTGTTTTAATCGTAAAACCTCCAGATAATTCCAATTTTTAAAGCTCCTGATTGCTGTGGATAATGTGGTATTAAATAATAATTGTAATCTTTCCAACCACTGTTCAGATGTTGATATTTTACAAAAACATTTGCACGTTTAATTTGCATATTTACAAAAACATCAGTGTATAAATAGTTACCAATCTTTTTATTATCTTGTGTATAAAACATTCTCAATGCAGGCATATAATTATCAGCATAATACACTGTATTATAAAAGAAACTAAAACCTGGTTGTAAATAAAGAAATTTCTTAAATAAGTGCAAATTAAAATACCACGATTGCATAGCACTTATTTCTGGGATTTTAATTATGCTTTTATCGGGAGTGTATTGATATACAAAATCATTATCTATTTGTAAGATTCCCCAAGTAATATCTTTTTTGAGTTTTACTGATAAAACATGTATCATTTTATCGTGCCATTCAGGTAAAGCATTGTCGTTTAAATAAACATAGTTATTTATTTGATGCAAAGTAACGCCCATTTTGAAACTTCCTGTTTGATATTCCAAAAAAGAAGTCAAAAAGTTTTGCTTGTCAAAATCATAGCTCCATTTAAAATAGTTTGAATAATACCATGAATAAATCCAGTCAGCTTGTTTTTGAGTATAATATACACCTGCTATCAATGTCTTTTTTCCTGGGTTATTCTTTACAAAATCAAATTTTGCAACGCCTTTTAGGTTAAAATCACCACCGTTATAATCGCCAATTACATATTCTCCATTCAAATTCAAATGAAATTTTCCAAAAGCAAAAACTGATAGAGCAGCATAAGGTGTTAGTTGGTTGAATGAAAAGTTTTTAGCAGTATCTTCTATTTCAATATATTTCTGCCTGATTCCAAAAACTAAATTGAGAGCTTGAGGTAAAAGAGGATTTTCACTTACACCGTTGGTCCATGCAAAATTATTCTCAAATGAGCGAAAATAAATAGAGTCGTGTGTATTGATGCTATCAAAATATATATTATTGTAGTATCCGCTTTTACCATCCTGATCAATATATGTTTGTTTTTGAGTTATATATTGAAATGAATGTGAAATTGTTCCTGGATTAAATGTGCGATGAATAACACTGTCGTTTTTTATGGTTTTAAAATTATAAAATTGTTTTACAAAAATTCCAGTTTCTTTCCATTGATTATTTGCCGATTGAAGATTAACAGGAACTGATAAGGTTTGTTTTGAAATCTGATTTTCAAAAATAGAATCCATCGAGATGCCTCCATTTTCCTGAATTTCAATACTATTGTGATAATATGCAGCCATTACGCGATATTTTCCTAAAGGTGATGAGTAATTGGTATTCAATAGAAGTTGACGATTATCACAAGCTTGCCATTGATAAGATCCCCAAGAGTCCATTACCCTAAAGTTTAATCCAACATTCCATGTTTTAGTGATATTTTGGCTGTGAATCACTTGCAAAATATCCTCTTTCTCTGGCCCTGAAACATAAAAAATTGAGGTATAAGGCTTTTTTACTTGAAAATAAGGTAGCGTAAAATTTGTAAAAATTAAATCATCAAAAACATGTACACCAAAATCAAAACCAGTTTTATGTATTGGCTTAAATATCATTGATTTATTTTGCCTACCAATATTCCCACTCCATTCAGAGAAATTATTTCGATTGAAACTAGGGTTATATTGCTCAAAACCTTTTAAAACGGTATCAATTTTCAGTAAACTCTGTAATTCAAAGGAATTGATTTTGTCATAAAAATACATGGTTTTATTACGAGCTAAAGCAACAGAATCAACTTTCTGTGCATAACCATATATTGCATTAAAGAGCAATAGAATAAATACAATGTATTTTTTAAATTTTATCATAAATCTAATAAGAAACGTTGTTTGCAACGTTCATCCATTCAATAAACCACTAAATTATCAATTCAATCTATTAATCTACCAGATACTCATTCAAATATTCATATTCATGAGTAAATTTACCTTTAAGAAGTATCAATGCTTTTTTTAATGATTTTGGCAAATCCAAATCGTCAAAAGGTAAATCATAGTCGGCAAATGCAATAGGTTTAATAAAATTTGACAATGCGTCTGCAAAACCATCGGATGAATCACGTGGCAATTCGCTTGGCAAAATATCAACCGCCATATCAAGAATACCTTCTCCTTCAAAACCCATTTTGACCTTATCGGTTAAAGGATTGTAAACAAAAATCGGATCCTCAATTTCTGTACCGTGATGTGTACATTCTATAGAACCATCAGGATCACATGTTATGTCACCAATTACAGTCAGTTTGGGGTTTCCATTGCTATAAAGTTTTTTAAGATAATCTTTGCTTATGATTCTTGGATAACGAGTATCCCAATACATACAATTCACAAGTACAGTAAGATGTGGGATATATTGTTCAAATTTACTTTGATAATTCTGTGGATTGCGATAATAATCATACAAATCGAAATCAGTATTCTTGTTGATATGCTCTGAAATATGTTTTTCTTTAAAAATAACTTTAAAGATTATGTTATTGGGTAATTCTTTTCGGTTTTTTAATTCTAATAATTTTTCTGTAGAAATTTCTTTAACAGGCAATAAACCACATATTTCCTGAGCTCCCATAGATACGTTGCCATAACCAGTAAATCCAATTACCAATGGTTGTATTTCTTTTGGCAAGCCTTTTTCTGCAATTTCCTGACCAACAAAGCTAACCGCATCTTTTGCCTCTTTTAATGAATTGTACAAATGAGCTTGTTTAAGATGTAAAAAAGGAGTATCAAATCCAAAGTACTTCAATCGTAAACCTAGTGACCAAAATGAATTAATCATACCAGCTAAGCCTGCATATTTACCAAAAAAGATAAGTCGTTTGTTTTGTTCGTCAACAATTTTTTCGTAATCAATAAGATTGCAACCAAGCTCCATCATTCTTTTGAGCATTGGCATATTATAAGATTGACCTTTAATAACATGTGAGAAAAAAACATAAGTTTTATTAGGTTCGAAAAAATCAATGGGCATTTCTTTTACACCTAAAATCACATTGCATTTCGATAAATTATTCTCTATCAATGCTCCTGCATTAATATATTCTTGGTCTGCAAAAATCCTTTTTGGAGAAGTTTGAACTATAAAATCAAGTTTTTGATGTTCAATTAGTCGTTTAATGTGTTTTGGAGTTAATGGAGCCCTACGTTCCATGGCATACTTATCTTCGTGTCTGATTCCTATAAAGTTGCTCATTTTAAATAATTTATATTTATTTCTTGTAATTATTTTTTAGAATATGCAAATTTATAAAATTACTTACAACTAATACTTATATTTATGATAATTTAATGATTTACTTATTTTTCGGAAACAATCTACTTTAAATTGAAAAAACGGCATAAAATTTGGTATTAAATGTGATTTAAAGCATAAAATTAACTACCTTTGAATTAAATTTAAAAATAAGAAAAATGATTAAGAATTCCATTTTATTAAGCCTTTCACTTTTTATTTTCAGTTTTGCTTTTTCTCAAAAATCTAATTTGGTTTTTTTTACTGAGCAAGGAGAACCTTTTTATGTTGTTTTAAATGGGATAAAACAAAATGCTGACGCACGAACAAATGTAAAAATTAGCGATTTAACCGCTCCTTCCTACAAATGCAAAATTATTTTTAAAAATACAGAGTTAGGGCAATTAGACAAAACTGTTTACATGAAGGAAGGTACTGAATTTACTTATGTTATAAGAAAAAATGACAAAAATAAGTGGATAATCCGCTGGATGAACGAAACACCAATTACCAGCACACTTTCATCAAATACAGATAACAACTATAATTTATCCAATTCTGAGCCTTATCCTGAGAATAAAATTGCTGATGATGTTTCTACAGAAACTACTACCACTACTACTACAAGAATTGAGAATCCTGTTGTTCCAAGTAATGGAAATATTGGTGTAAATATTACAGACCCTGTTACTGGTACAAATATGAATATGAATATAAACATGAATGCTAATAATGGTTCAACGCAAGCAACTACAACACAAAAAAATACAACCACTACAATAAAGCAAACTGAAGTTGTAAAAAAACCAAATCATATTTCTAACAATCAACATCAGGTAACCAACTCAGTTCCTGGATACTATGGTCCTTATGGTTGCAATCATCCCATGACTTCACAAATGTTTGCTGATGTTAAAACTTCCATATCTTCAAAATCGTTTGAGAATTCTAAATTAACTATTGCTAAGCAAGTTATTTCCAATAATTGTTTAACTTCAGCACAAGTTAAAGAAATTTTAAACCTATTTGATTTTGAAGCAACTAAGCTTGAAGTTGCTAAATTTGCTTATGGATATACTTATGATAAAGGGAATTATTATCAATTAAATGATGCTTTTAATTTTGAATCTTCAATTGATGATTTGAACAATTACATTAAAACAAAAAAATAGTTAATAGCCTGAAAATGTATATAATATTATATTGCTAAAAAAATATTTCAAAATGAGACAATAATTTTTATTAATAACTTTAATATTTATTATTATGGAATATCCATGAGTGATAAATGGCACACCAAGCGAGAAAGATTAAGAATGCAGATAACCGCTTAGCGGTTTTTAATGGAACCTGTTAATCATAAATTCTTAAATTTTTAAACGCTTAGCGGTTTTCTTACACCATTAAGTATCTATTAATTAATAAATTTAAAACACATGAAAAAGATTCTTGTTGCTATCGATTTTTCTGAACATACATTCATATCCTGTAATTATGCTTTAGAAATTGCAAAAAAAAATAAAGCTGAAATTTGTTTATTTCACACTAGTTTTGATAATATAGTAATACCTAATTCAAGCATTCCTGATGCTTATACTGTTAATTCTTTTGTATATCCTGAATTAAATTCAGAGATTAAAAAAAATACGAATACACAAATGCTTGACTTGCGAAATGAAATGATTTCAAAGCTACAAAATGAAAATATTAAAGGAATTACAATTAATACTATTATTACAAATAACGATTTTGAGACAGACCTTATTAATTTTTGCGACGATTATCATCCATCTATAGTTATTATTGGCACCAAAGGGAAAGGTGAAAGTTTAAAAGTTTTTGGCACTATTGCAAGTAAACTTATTGATAACTTGAGATTTCCAGTTTTAGCAGTTCCAGAAATTGATACTTTTTTAGGTGTTAAAAATGTAATGTATGCTACTGATCTACATCCTTCAGATAGTGTATTAATTAGGAAAACATATAACCTATTAGAGAACTTTGATATTAATATGTTTTGCGTTCATATAGTTGAAAAAAATGATTATTTGCAAGCGTATTCCAAAATGGATGATCTTAAACAAATTTATTCCAAGGAAGTTGACGATAAAAAGTTTAATTGTGATGTTCTTGAAGGTAACAATATTCATGCTGAAATTGACAAATTTATTACATCAAACAATATTGATTTAATAATCTTTTTACCACACAAAACAAATTTTTTCCAGCGTTTATTCGGACAACATTTTTCGAAAAAGTATCTTTTTGAAACAAATTTACCAATATTGGCTGTTAGGTTATAGCTACTGCCATGTGTAAAAATTCAAAATAGACAGACATTAATTGAGAAGCAAACATTTAATTATCAGTTAAATAATTCAAAATCTACAATATATGTTAATCAAAATACTCGACATCATCAGAATAGCATTGGTAGGAATAGCCTTCTTTTTTGGTTACTCCATAGGTTTTGGCGAAATTTACGACCCTATTGCCCAGTTGCACTTTATGACACCTATTGTTATAATAGCCATAGCGGGCATTTCAGGTATTGAGGGTTTGTTTTTTGGAAAAGAGGCCGCTTTGGCTAAAGGTTACGAAACAGGCAGTAATTATCAGAAACAATCTGCATTTGCATTGTTATCTTATGCAGTCGGTGCAATTGTAGTTTATATTGCAAATTTGGGTATTAAAGCCGAACTTACTATTTTATTTGTTTTCTTCTTTTTCTTTACACTTTCAGCAATTAATCATGGACTTGAAGCAATACGTCATAAAAACTACAAATGGCAAAACATCAACCGCCCTTTTCTCCTTGTTTTATTATTAACCGGATTTATTTATCCTATTTTAATGTTATATAAATAAA
>CAZUCB010000066.1:0-14100 GCA_964618755.1 uncultured Bacteroides sp.
AATTCGGACTTTCGAAAGCCATACGAAATTTATGCCAGGATGTTGAAAACAGAACTCGCCTTACAATTACTTTCATTGACGAATGCAATTCAGATGAAATGGATAAATTAATAAAAACCTATCTTTTTCGTATTGTGCAAGAGGCAATCAATAATGTTGTAAAACATGCCGAAGCCACCAAAGTAAATATACTGCTACAAATTAAAAACGATGAGATTTTTTTACAGATAAATGATAACGGCAAGGGTTTTATTTTGGAAGAACAACTTCAATCGCTCAAAACTAACGGGATATACAATATGCGCGAAAGAATTAATTTATTAAACGGTTTGTTTGAATTAGACTCAATTCCTGCAAAAGGAACTACCGTAAAAGTAAAGATTCCGATTAATTGATTTGATGCTGATATTATTCAACTACCATCACTTTTATCATAATCTCTATTCAGCATCTTCCTTAATAGCGGGAGTAGAGGAATTATTCTTTCTCATATAAATCATTAATACTGTCAAGTCCTAAAACAGCATAAGACTGCTCGTAAAAATCATCTTTATCAAAATTAACTATTTCGTATGCCAAATCTTTATTAATTAAAGTTCCGTTTCTTTTGCCAATATAATCAATAAATGAGGAAAACTCCCAATCTTCAATCTTTTTTACTAATTCAGCAACAATGGGATTTTGATGTATATAAAAGAAACAATTCTGCGAATATTCTCCTTTTTGAAAATTTAATTGTTTTGCTTCTGTTTGATGTGCGAATAAACTACCTTTTCTGATTTGTTGTTTGTTTATTGCTTGAGTATAAGAACTCAGCATTGTTCCAATTGATTTAGACAAAGCCTGTGTATAAATCATATTCTTACTATTTACAAACGCTTCTGCTTCTTTTTTTGCATTTATAAGTAAATGAAAATGATTAGGTATCAAACAATAAGCTAATATATCAGCATAAGGCATAATATGTTTTCTTATTTTCCTGACAAAAAATAAATAGTTATCTCTAGAATAAAATACTTTTTCGTTACTTCTATTGTAAACGTGATAAGTATAATTTTCTTTAAAATTCATTTGTTTGGGTTTTTAGTTCCGTTTAGTAGTTTTTATTACTTGGCAGATATGTTTTAATTTGACTGTAACCGCTTAGCGATTTTTTTCGCTCAGCGGATAGTTTTATTTCCTTTTATTTATCCGCTAATCGTCTGAAGAAGCCGATAAGCGGTGCTTTCTATTCCTTCTCAAGTTAATTATTGCCTTTTGTTTTATGAAGTCCTTATTTAAATTAGAAAATTACCTCTTTCTTTACAAAAACATGCTTTTCGTTTTGTAGTTTGATAATATACACTCCTTTAGATGAATTAAAAGGATAATTGCTATTTCCTTCTTTGGCTGTACAAGTTTGAATTAATTTACCATTTATATCAAAAATATTTACAATGGTATTTCCTAACCAAGGGTTTAAAACATGAATTGTTTGATTATTATAATATATATTTGGTGTTTGTGCATGCTCTTCGTTTATTCCTGTTGAAATAAAGTGCAATAGAAAACGATTCGGATTGTCGTTTGTTTGTGCATTGAACGAATAAGTGTTGTAAACAGATAAATTTTGTTGAATTCCTGTTTGTAAATCTTCCAGCATCACATTACCGAATGACTGAACACCCGTTGCTGAAATCTGATAATCGCCGTCAATACCTGATTTGAACCCTAAAGCAATTGTGGAGTTATTAGCAACAGAACTGAGTTTATTAATACTCCATTTTTTATTCAATTTTGTTGAGTAAAAACTGGGAGCCTTTGCATACATGCTAAACATTTTCTCTGCACCACTCATATCATTTGCATTGCCAAAATTGATTATTAATTCGTCACTAAAAGTATTGGCTGTGGTTGAAGTCCTTAGTTTGATGGTATTGTTTTCTATAGTATTTGATTTTAGCCAGTTTTGAGGAGCATGTTCACAGGCATTATTGTTTATACTAAAACTTGCAGCAGAATCAGCTTTTACCCAATAACCTTGGGCTGAAGCTATAAAATTAGAAACACCATTTGTGCCAATTGTATCATTTGAAATAAAACAACCATAGTTGCCAGTTGTTGAATTCCAAATCCAATAAGCATATTGTTCGGAGCCAGTATTTTCAAGCATATTTCTATTAAAGCCTGAAGCAGTATTCCAGTTTATGGCAGAAGGATAAGGATTGGCAACTAAGTTCCATCCAGCATACAAACCTGAAGTAAATGTCAAATTGGTTGAAACTGTAGCTTGATTGATTATTCCTGTAAAACTTTTTGTGGAAGTTGCAGGATAGGAAACGGCATAACCTCTTCCAGGTGTAAGTATATTGCTTCCGTTTAGGGCAGCAAAACCAGCCTCTTCATTGGCAAGCCAACTTCCATTGGTTTCATCCCATGCAAACAAACTCTGAGTTTCAGGATTAAAACTGCTGTTAATTTCTTGAGAAGCAACAGGAGAAGCCAATATATGAAACGCATCAGTTGTAGTAACAGGGATATAACGTTCAATTATATTAATGGTTGATTGTAAGATGCCCTTATTAATGAACGAGGCACTTCCTGTTGCATCTGATTGTAAATACAATGTGTCATCCACAAATAAATCATAAGATGAATTGATAGTTAATTTACCTAAAGGTGCAACCGTCAAATTTTTTGTTTTTGCAATATTATTTGAACTAATAATTGCTAACTTATTTGCTGGAATTATAGCATTATATAACTTACTTGGAATGCCATTATTCCAATTGCCTGCATTATCCCAGTTGTTATCAAAATTAGCTGTAAATGTTGTAGAATTTACATTAACAATAACTGTAACATGATTTGAATTTGTTTCATCACAAACACCATTTTTTACAATTGCGCGATAATTCCAGCTACCTAATGAAATTGGAATGTCTGAATATGGATTATCTGTTGAAAGAACATCAACCCAATCACTACCATTGTTAGATTTTTGCCATTTACTAATACTGCCATTATTTCCAGTTAAATTTAATACTATATTTTGTCCTCCTAAAACTGAACTTGTTGTAGTAGAAGCTGTACCTGATAATGTTAGAGAATCAATAATTACACCTATATTTAACCTTGAATAACTTTCACATTTTCCGGCTTCAGTTTGAGTTGCATAATAATGTACGCCATTTGATAATGCATTACTTGATAAAAGTAAGTTGCCATTATTAATTGCATCGTACCACTTAATAGTGCTACCTACTGCTATTAAATCATTAATAGTAGCTAAATTACAAAAACGTTGAGTAGTATTTCCTGATGGACTTAATGAAACAGGAGGTTGTGGGTTTACTATTACATTAGTATTGGCTGAAATACTACTGGGATTGGCTCTAAGCCTCGCGAGTAATGTATGATTTCCTGCCGTAATGCCTTCAAATATAGCAGAAATCTGATAAGCTCCTCCATCAATACTATATTCATAAATCTCGCCTAAAGGCGAAGTTATTTCTATCGTTCCTGTAGCTACCAAACAAGAAGGTTGTATGCTTGTATTTGCTATTGGCGCGGCTATGTTAGTTGTAAAGGTTTCACTGCTTCCGTATGTAGTATCAGTATTAGTTGTGGCGTAAGCTCTAAAATAATAAAATGTATTTGGTAAAAGACCTGAAACATTGCTGGAAAAAGAACCTAAAGCTCCTGACTCAATAGTGTGAGCTCCATTAATATCAGGATTCGTAGAAGTGCTATAACATATTCCTCTTGCAATAACAGTTTGGCAACCTTCTGAAGATACAACTCCACTTAAAGTTGCTGTATTTGTAGTAATCAAAGTAGCAGGATTTGTTGTTGTAACGCTTGCAGTTGTATTAATTCCAACACCAGATACTGAACAATTCACCGATGTACTACCACCACCGCTTACAATTATATTTCCACCATAAGTCTGAACTGCGTTAGGCGAAAATTTTACAAAAATATCTTGATTAAAGCTACCTCCGGTTTGAGGAATTGTTAATGAAGATGCATAGGTGCCATCTGAAGTTGTTGCATAAGAATATCCTGTTAATGCAGCTATCGTTACATTTGATGTATTTAAGTTTGCTCCTGTAATTCTAAAACTATTTGGATTACTTGTAGTATTGACACATTGATTTCCAAAGGTAGTTAATGAGTTCACTGACAAAATAGGAGGGGAAATTGCACTTACTGAGCCTCCTATTGCTAATCCATCAGAAGTATTGGTTGCTGATGTAAAGCCCCATCCTCCAGTAGAAGTTTGACCACTTGCGTAATACCTTATAGTAATGATTGTTCCTGCTGCAATGTTCTGTAAAGCAGTAATACCTGTTAAATTAATTTGTGTCAATGATAGTGAAGTAGATTGTATGGGTGAACCAATCAAAGTAAAATTTGTACCATCTAAGCTATAAGCAAATTGTGAAGTAACTCCTGGTGACGCATAAAAAGTAGATGTCCCAGCAAATTTTGCATCAATAGAAGAAAGTGATACTTTGTATCCAGCTGATGAAGCTATTGTTATTTGAAAATAGTCATTATTTGAAGTAGAAATACCTTCATTTTTAAAACCAACAGTTCTAAAAGAATTACTACCAGTACTCCAAGATGCAGTTGCTCCTCTTGAAATATTATTAGCTCCGGATGAAGAAACTAAGTTTGTATTAAAAGTAGTTGCAGCAAATGTAGGCAAGGAAGTGCTTCCAACTCCATTAAAACACCATGCTGCAATAGTTTCAGGAGTTGCAGTTACTGTTAGTGTTTGAGAAACATCTGTAGCTGCTGAATAATTAATATTTCCAGCTTGTGATGCTGTAATAATTGTTGTGCCTGCACCAATAATATGTATTTGATTTGAAATAATTGTTGCTACAGAGGAATTAGAACTTGAATAAGTAATTGCATTTATTGCAGAAGTGGGAGAAGTTGCACCCGGGCTAAAATCAGAATCATATATAGTTTTATTAGTAAGTAAACCGAAAGTAATAGTTTGTGCAGCTTGTGTAATATTTGCCGTTAAACCAGTTGGTTGTGTGAGGGTATATTTGTATGAATCGTTGCCTGTAATTGTTGAAGTTGAGGTTATTGGTATATTTATGCCAGCATTTATGTTAGTAAAAAAACCAGATGTATTTAAGTTAACAATATCAGGTCCAACGATGCCGCTTAATGTACCTGTAATTGTGGCAGTATTTGTACCATTATATACTTTATTAGAAGCTGTAGCTCCGGAAATAATGAGTGCTTTTGTATTTACTATTAGTGTTTGAGTTACATTAGATGCTGGGTAATAAGATGTATTACCTGATTGTGAAGCTGTAATATTTGTTGTGCCAATACCAATAATAGTTACGATACTACCAGAAACCGTTGCAACTGAACTATTGGAGCTGGAATAACTTACAGCAAGTCCTGAGCTTGCTGTTGCTGATAAACTAAAATTTGCATCTCCATAAACTACAGGAGCAAGTATTCCAAAATTTATTGTTTGATTAAATAACTGTTTAAAAATAAAAGCTGAGCCTGTGTTGTTTGTTCCATCATTTAGTAATAGTTGAATACTTAAACCATCTCCCGGATCAACTGTAACTGGAATTGAGGCTGTAAAACTTGAAACTCCACTTGCATTCGTAGTTGAAATTACATTAACATTACTTACATTACTCGAACGTGCAATTCCATCAATAGTATATAACTCTGAAGTATTTGCATTATTGTTGGTTATTATTAAATTGTATTTGAATGTATAGCCAGATACTAAGTTGTTGTATTTGTCTTTGGCTGTGCATGTTATAGTGCGGATTGAATTTATTGTAAATGCTGAACTGATTGAAACAGTTGAGTTATTAGATGTGGGTGTGCCAGTATTAATAATTTGAGTGATAGTATCTGTATTATATCCAAATGCTTCAATCGTAATAATTTTTGAACCTGCTGCTGTAAGTAAAGAGTTTCCTCCTGATGGTAAGAGCTGTAAATTACCAGCACTTAAAATATAATCAGTAATTGGTGTTAAAGCTGTATTCCCAATTTTAATAGAAGTAATATTTGCTTGCCAGGCAGCATTATCTGTAAATGAAATATCTATATTATTATCAACATTATTATTTGTTACATCAGCAGTTAATTGTGGAGGCGTTAGCAAAGGTCCTGTGTAATTTGTAATGCTAATATCATCAATATTTATTCTGTTTGTATTAGAAGTTGTTTCAATATTAAAACGTACACTACCTGGTTGTTTTATCGAAAAAATAGCTGGAGTAAGTGTAGTATCTGTTGATGTAATAGGATTTCCTATATAATTCCAATTATTTCCTCCATCTGTTGATAATTGAAGTTTCCAAATTGCATTTGCATCATTTCCATACTTAGCATGATAAATTGTAATAGTATCTACTCCACCAGTTTTATCAAAAAACATTTTCAAATTTGCATACCTTAATCTTGCGCTTTTTATACCATTCTTTCTATCAGATGTTGATGTGCCAATCAATGCATCAAAAAATATCCAGTCTCCCATACTGCATGTAATGGTATCATTAGCATAAGAAGTTTTTGATCCAATTTCAAAATCTTCTTTCCATACTAAATTTGAAGTAGATGCAGTAGTTGTAGGAATAATAGCATTAGTTTTATAATTAATATTACTACCACTATTTGTAAAAGGGAATATTTTAAAATAGTATAAAGTGTTAGGAAGTAGTCCCGAAAAAGTAGTAGTTTGCACACCTTGACTTACTATCTTTTGCATATTGGTAATAGTTTCCGGAATACTATCTATTGGATTTTGAATTTGACTAAAATCAATATTACTTGCTCGTATAAGATAACCGTCAGGCAAAACTGTTCCTGAAGCATCTGTCCAAGTGAGAGTTATGGTACTGTTCAGTGGAACTGTATTTATAGCATTAAAATTTGTAGTATGATTTGATGGTTCTTGTTTTATTGCAACTGCTCCACCCCAAATAGCTTGCACATATTCAGGATGATCGATAAATGGATTTCTGTTATGTTGTGCAGTTCTGTATATTACATTGTTACGATTTATTTCTTTTAAACTTACAGTATCAGTATTATGCCAACTAAGTAACATATTAATAAACCACGGTTTAAAATTATTTGTTGCAGTATCAATTACATAAGCAGCTTCTGTTGTAGGAAAATTTTTAACCCATGCACCAAGACTATCCATATATCGTGTAGCCATATATAAATATGCTCTAGCTAAGTCACCTTTATAAGCATTTATAGGTTCAAATACAATACCAGTATAACCAGGAAAAGAACATTGTCCAACTTTACTCCCATTAGTAGATATAAAGCTAGTTGTTGATCCTACTTGACCAATAGGATGTGCACTTTTGAAACCATTTACATATTGATCAGCAGGAAATAAATGATGTAAATCTGAATATTGAGGATGTGTTGCATCGTCAAGTCCTCCCCACCAAGAGTTTGGCATACAATGTTCTCTTGAATAACAATCACCTTCTGAATTTGCAGTACCACATTGATTTGTAAAAACAGTAAAATAATAAAATGGTGTTCCTCCTGGAATATCAGAATACATATCCCATATTTTTGTATTCAATGGTGGAGGTCTGCAATCTGTACTATCATAAAAATTCCAGATATTAGAATAAGAAATTTTAGCAGAACCATTTGCAATAATAGTTTTTAGAGCTGATCTTAAATTTTCACCTGATAATCCAACAGCATTATTATAGTATCCAACTGGAATTTGTCCAAATATTGAGGATAATGATAATAAAAAAAGCGATAGACTAAATAATATTTTCTTCATTTTTAACCAACTTCAGTTTTCGTAAATTCTATAACAAATGCAAAATTACTACAAATATGTATGAAATTTTTGAACAAAAATGTTAAATATATAATGTATATTTGTAATGTTTTTTTCAAACATAATTTATTGGTTCTAATTTTTGTATGAAAAAATAAAAAAATAAAATTTCAGAACCTATCATTAATACTTTAATAAATGAAAAAATCTATCGTTTTTCTTTTGATAATAATATTTGTAATAAGTCATAAGCTGTTTGCGGGTCCAGGTGACACAACCGTTGTTCAGACATTTGATTTTAATTGGGCAAGGCCTACTGGACTCAATCCAAAAGTTGGTAAATTTATTTTTCCTTCTTTTTCAAATAAAACTTTTGAAAAGGTATTTATGTATTACAAGCTTAAATGTGATCCTACCCAAAGTCCGCAATGCGGAGAATGGGATTATCTTTCGTATTGCAACCTGTTTGAACATACTGCTCTATATGATTCCATTCTAAATACACAGCCAAAGTATAAATATATTAACTTTACAGGAAATCCTCCTGATACACTACTTTATAGAAACACTCCTTCATGGAATTATTTGCCTTCTTTTCAGTCATATATTGTTCATGATAACACAATTTCTTTAGATTCAACTTTAGTTGGCAATATTGTGAATAGTACATTTCAGCCTTTTGTAAATGGTAATCCCGATGGAAGAAGTGTTTTTATCTGGAAGGCTTCAGAATTGCTAAGCTCTGGATTAACTGCCGGTAATATAACTGGTATAAAATTAAATATAAATGGGCTTTCAATTCCCAAAAACATTGGAAGGTTAATTATTAAAATCAAAGCAAGTGGAATTGATTCAATAGCTATACCTGCTTCATTGGATAGTTTTCTTTTAGTTTATGATAAAAATACACAACTTCAATCTGATGGATGGCATAGTTTTCAGTTCAATCAGGCTTTCAACTGGGATGGGATTTCAAACATACTTATTGATTTTGAATATTTTCAGGAAAATCAAGGGCTTGGTTTTGCAACAAATCTAAATGCTTATTTAAGTGGAGTTACATCAACAGAATCTGATTATTTTGTTTCTTTCGGATTGGGTAATATTTTGGAACTTCCTATTTCCAGATTTCAAATGGTAGATACTTCAGTTACTATAATGTTCTGGCAATATGGGAGTGAAGCTCTGCCCTATAATGGTTCAGCTTTTGAAGGAATAAGTGCTACAAATGCTAGATTACTCAATGTACATTTACCATGGGGGAATAGTAACGTATTTTGGGATGCAGGAAAAAACCCTTATGACAGAATCAATAAAGCAGCACAGGTTTCTGATTTTAAGGTAAAATGGAATCATTGGGCATTTACTAAAAATGCACAAACAGGAAGTATGAAAATTTATTTGAATGGAAATCTTTGGCATAGTGGAAGTGGCAAAACAAAACTTATGGATACGATTGCACGATTTATAGTAGGAAATGCAATAACATATCAAAATGGTTATTATAAAGGATCTGTTGATGATTTTTCTTTATGGGATAAAGATTTAAGTCCAACATCTATTAAATATCTTATGTATAATAAATTAACAGCTTTAAATACGGAATATCAGAATTTAGTTTATGCTTATGATTTTAATGAAGGCAATGGAAATATTATAAATAATATTTCAGGTTTTAATCAGGATAAAGCTAAATATATTGGAATTACTGATTGGAATAATTACAAGGCGAATCGGTTTAAAAATCTAACACCTTTGAATTATAAACCTGTAATCGTTTTTGAAAAGGGGGTTTATCAGTCTCATATTGATTCGGTATTTGTATTAGATTCCATTAAAAATTTGCCAATAATGATTGTTGTGTATGCTGATAGTTTGCATCCGACCATTCCAACAGATACCTTATTTAAATATTTGCCATATTACAGATACACATACAATTCAAATGGAATTCTTACAGACTCAATTTTAATGACTGCTAATGATAGTTTATTCCAAAAATACTATTATTATTATGGTGCTCCTTTTGAGATAATCAATAAATGGGAATTAGGACGCTTTATTACTCCCTATGGAAATGGTCTTTCATTAGGAAACGGTTGGACTTGGATTTATGATGTAAGTGATTTTGTTCATTTACTAAAAGATACAGTTTACCTTGAAGCCGGAAACTTTCAGGAATTACTTGATTTAAAATTTGTATTTATTGAAGGAACTCCACCTCGCGATATTTTGAATATTAAAAATGTATGGCAAGGTAATTATAATCTAAATACATTTGATGCTAAAGTTATTGCTAAAACCTTTACAATAAATGCTGCTACTGAAAAAATGCTAAAACTCAGAACTACTATTACTGGTCATGGAATGGGTTCAACTAATAATTGTGCAGAATTCTGTGCGAATACTCATAAATTGAAAGCAAACGGACAATTCATAAGACAATGGCAGATTATGCAGCCTTGTGCTATGAATCCTTTATATCCTCAAGGAGGAACTTGGGTATATAACAGAGCTGCATGGTGTCCGGGTATGCCTGCAACAATGCAGGAATTTGAATTAAGTTCTTATGTTATTAACAATCAAATCTCAATTGATTATGACATTGATTATGATCCTGATGGGAATTATGTTACAGAATCACAATTAGTTACTTATTCTGTGCCTAATTTTTTAAATGATGCTGCAATGGTAGAAATTATTGCACCCAGCAACTATGAAATAAATGGAAGGTTTAATCCTATTTGTGGAAAGCCTATTGTTAAAATTAAAAACACAGGCAAAAATACATTAACAAACCTTACCATAGATTATGCATTTGAAAACGGAATTATTAATAGTTTTCAATGGTCTGGTTCACTTGCTTTTTTAGAAACGGCTAAGGTAAGTTTACCTCCAATGAATTTGGATTCATATACATCATCTTCTAGGTTTTGGGCATCAGTTAAACAACCCAATGGTCAGCAAGATGAATATATGTTCAATAATAAGGTTGTTACTGCTTTTGATACAGTTCCTGTTTATACTTTAAATGAATACCAAATGTACTTTCGTACGAATCATAAGCCATCTGAAACTAGTTGGAAGGTAGAAGATGTGAATGGGAATGTCGTTGCTCAAAGTGATAGCCCTTTGTCTGCTAACACTTGGTATAATAAGATTTTTAATCTTCAAAACGGATGCTATAAAATTAAATTGACAGATTTGGGTGAAGATGGATTGAAATTTTGGGCCAATATGCCACCTAATGGTAATGGTACTGCTGGACAGGCTTATTTTGAAGGAAATATTGGTAGTGGATTTTTAACTTTATACAGTTTTCAAACAGATTTTGGGAGTGAAATATGCCATTCATTTGTTGTAAATAATACACTTAATATTAAAAATGAAGAAACATATTCCTTTCAAATTTCTCCAAATCCTGCCAATAATATTATAAATATTAGCATGATAGATTATCAGTTAAAAGATATTGAAATTAGATTATACAATCTCTATGGTGAAATTCTTACATCAAAAATGATAAATGATGTCAAAAATGAAAATGTTCAAATTGAAATTGATAATTTACCCAAAGGCTATTATTTGATTCAAATTCTTCAAAATGGAAAAATTCTTTCAAGAAATCGTTTTGTGAAAATTTAAAAACTTAATTTGTAATAAGAATCCCTATTTTTAGCAATGAAATATTTAAAATACAATTAGAAAGAAAGGCTGGCAATTCAATATTGCCAGCCTCTCTTTTTTTAACGAATCGGAATATTCTTTAATATATCCAGTGTCAAATCCCAAAACATTTTCACAGTATCAATTTTCATTCTTTCATCAGGCGAATGAGCTCCTTTGATAGTTGGACCATAAGAAATCATATCCATTTCAGGATATTTCTCTCCAATTAATCCACACTCCAAACCAGCATGAATAGCCAATACTTTAGGCTCTTTATTAAAAAGTTTCAGATAAGATTTTTTAGAAATCTCAAGAACTTTCGAATCAGGATTAGGTGTCCAGCCCGGATAACCGTCACCTTGAGTTACCTTTGCTCCGATTAATTGAAAAACACTGGCAACCATGTTGCAAATATCTTCTTTAGCTGATTCAACAGAACTACGCTGACTCGTTGTAATAATGATTTTTTCATCTTTCATTTTTACAGAAGCCAGATTGGTAGAAGTTTCTACAAAATTCGGTATTTCTCTCGACATACTTATAACTCCATGAGGACATGCATACAAAGCATTCAAAAGTTTTGATTGAATTTCTGAATTTATAATATTTTTTGGTATTTCAATATTTTCAATAGTAAACTGAAGTTCAGCTTCGGTAGAACGGTATTCAAAACGTATTATTTCATTGTATTTTTTTGCGTCAGCCAATATTTTTGATGCTTTGTCTTTATTAACAGTAAAAACAGCATAAGCCTCTCTTGGAATTGCATTTCTTAGATTTCCTCCATTTATTTCTGCCAAATGAATTGTATATTTATTGTTGGTTTCCCACAAAAATCTATTGAGTAATTTATTAGCATTACCTAAGCCTTTATTAATATCATCGCCTGAATGTCCGCCTGTTAACCCTGATATATTAATAATAAAAGCCTGATTGTTTTCAGGAATTGGAATTGTGGAATATGAGAGCTCTGCAACTGTATCTTTTCCTCCAGCGCAACCAATAAATATCTCACCTTCATCTTCCGAATCAAGATTTAATAAAATCTTACCTTTTAATAAGTCTGTACTTAATGCAAAAGCACCCGACAAACCTGTTTCTTCATCAACTGTAAATAAGCATTCAATAGGTCCGTGTTCAATATCATTGGATGCTAAGATAGCCAATGAAGCGGCAATACCAATTCCGTCATCACCACCTAATGTAGTTCCATTAGCCTTAACCCATTCGCCTTCAATTCGGGCTTCTATAGCATCCTTATCAAAATCATGAATTTTGTCGCTGTTTTTTTCACAAACCATATCCAAATGGCTTTGTAAAACTACTGTTTGAAGATTTTCAAAGCCTTTAGCTGCTTTTTTTGAAATCAAAACATTACCGATTTCATCTTGAGTGGCTTCCAGCTTATGTTCTTTGGCAAATGCCATAAGATAAGCAGCAATTTTCTCTTCTTTTTTTGAAGGACGTGGAATTTTAAGAATTTCATTAAAATAATACCAGATTTTTTCTGGTTGTAGCGTTGTTAATAAATTACTCATAATATAATAGTTGTTAATTGTTTGATTTCTATAAACCTATTCCAAACCCAGCTCTGATAATAGGGTTGGTATAGGGTGAATTAGTTGTTTCGTTTAAATTATATAATATCATTAATGTAAAAAAAGAATTGTATCCTATTTCTTGTTTATATCCTCCACCTACAAATAGACTTGTAATTCCAACTTTCTCTTTTTTTGAAATAAGTCCATTATTATATATTGAGTACTTATCTATTGAAAAGCTTAAGTATTCAACTTCAAGATGTGCAAATAAATTTTCTGTAAAATGATATCTGCCAAATATCCCACCTCCTAAAATATTGGTTTTTAGATCAAAATATTGAATTTTGTTTGTTTGAGGATCAGTGTATTTGTAATAATCATTATAATTATAATATTTATAAGTGAGATTAACCCCGACATCAATATCTTCTGTTAAGCGGTAGCCTATCATTGGAGATACATCTATTAAAGTAATGTTACCGAACTGTAATCCAAGACTCCCTCCTGTAAATATTCTGCTTCCAAAACTTCGTTGAGCATTTAAGTTTTTTGATACTATTATCATACTTATTATAATAATAAATAAGCGTATAAAAAGTTTTATTCGTTTCATATTTATTAGATTATAGAATATTATAGTATTTATAAATTCAATACAAAGATATAAAAACTGAAAACATATAATATAAAAAAGTTTTTTTATTATTAAGAAATTAAGAAATTATATATCTTTGCAGCCCATTTTCAAAATAATTACTGTTCTTAATAACCTTTTGAATTTTTTTTAGTTGATAAAATATTTACTAACAAAGTGTTGAAAAAAAAGTAGAAAAAAAAGTAAAAAAAAGTTTGGCAGTAATAAAAAAAGTATTACTTTTGCACTCCCAATTTGAGAGGAATAAAGAGAGAGAGATTATGAAGGGAAAAAAGTTCTTTGAATAAAAAAATTGAAGTTTAAAAAAGCCAAGTAGCAAATATAACTATGATATGTGAATATTGTAGCTGAGAGAGAGACTCAAAAAATTCAAAAAATAAATACGATGGAGAGTTTGATCCTGGCTCAGGATGAACGCTAGCGGCAGGCTT
>CAZUCB010000067.1:0-13838 GCA_964618755.1 uncultured Bacteroides sp.
AATAGTAGGGGGGAGTAAGGCGGCTCTGCCGCCTTACTCCCCCCTACTGAAAAAGAAAAGGCTGTCATTCCGACCGAAGGGAGGAATCCCATTATTATATCCCCTCGAATTTACAGGTCATTCCAATCGAAGCGATGAATCTTATTGATTTATCAATCAATGGATTCATATTTTTCGACTGTTGGATTAGAAAAGCAATCAGAACAATTCTTAGAAACCTCCAAACGTGCAGTGGAATAAACCATTTAGGAAGAGTAAGAAAACGAACAGCATGTTTTTATAAAGAAAGAGGTTGTTTATTAATCAACCTTAAATCAGCAAAGTTATAGATGAAGTATTGGCAGTCTGTTATTTTTATTCACCAATCCTGTCAGGTTTTAAAACCTGGCAGGATTATAACCAATAAGTTACAGTATTCTTAGCGGATTAAATATAAAACAAATCTTTTAGACAAGTTTACATTAACTCGACAATAAATCTTTACATGCAGGGCAAAAACCTGAGTTCTTTTGATCAATATCTTCCACATAAGTTCCTGATCGCATCACACAATCGGAAACATGGCAATGCTTTAATCCAAAAGCATGTCCAATTTCGTGAATAATTTCTTTTGCAAAACGTTCCAGCATAAGCTCAGCATCTGCTTCTATACCATATCTTTCATTGCTTAACCTGTAAACAGATGCAATTCCTGTTCGTCCATTTAAAAATGCTTGTCCGAATATATAAGTAAAAATAGGAATAAATAAATCAACATTAAATAAACCAATAGTTTTAGAATCGTCAGTTGATAAATGCTCCTCTAAATAATGTAATAATTTATTAGCATCGTATTGCCGTCGTGAAGGATCGTAAAAATCACTTAAATCAAGATGACCTTCTTTAATTTGAATATTGATAAAAAATTCGTTATGAATCTTTTCTGCAATATTTCGAAGAAAATCATTGTTGAAATATCCAAAAGAAATTAAAGTGATTTTTTGCAAATTCATTCAGATATATTTATTTGAAAATATCATTTGTTCTTGCTAATAAACATATTCCTTAAAAATCCGAATCCATCTTGGTTTAATTTAAATTTAATTACTTAAAAGAGAGATAAACCAATGATTGAATACAAGATATTTACAATATTCATTCGAAATCAGAGTTTTTCTGATTTTTTTAAATCATATTTTTTAATTTTATTGTAAAGTGTTACCCTATCCACTTGCAAAGCTTTTGCCGAACTGGAAATATTCCAATCATATTTAGTTAAAATCTGAAGAATATGAAGTTTTTCCAGTTCATACAAACTTTCCGCTGAAGTATTGATCATATTTTTTGCCAACGGAAGATCTTTTAATGTAATTTTCTTACCATTTCCAATAACAATGGCACGTTCTATCATATTTTCCAATTCGCGAATATTCCCCGGAAAATCAAATTCTTCCAAACGCTTTATAGCTGAAGAATCAATTGAAATAGGAGATTTATTCATCGAAGTACAATACTTTTTAATGAAATATTCCGTAAGCAATGGAATATCACCACTTCTTTCGCGAAGTGGTGGAACATTAATATTCACAACATTTAATCGGTAATATAAATCTTCGCGAAAACTACCCTCTTCAATCATTTGTTTCAGATTGCGGTTTGTTGCACAAATAACCCTGAAATCAGAGTTAATTTCTTTATTTCCACCAACCCTCATAAATGCTTTTGTTTCGAGAACGCGTAAAAGTTCAACCTGCATTTTTGGAGAAACTGTAGCAATTTCATCAAGAAAAATCGTACCATTATCAGCCATTTCAAACCTACCTTTTCTATTGTACATAGCACCAGTAAATGCTCCTTTTTCGTGACCAAATAATTCACTCTCCAATAAACTTTCGGTAAGTGCACCGCAATGAACACTTACAAGTGGAAAAAACTTTCGTGCCGAATTAGAATGGATAGCTTTGGCAATAAGTTCTTTACCAGTTCCGCTTTCGCCAGTTATAATTACTGAAGAATTTGATTGTGAAACACTTTCCACTTGATGAAGTACTTTTTTTATAGCTTCGCTATTGCCAACAATATCTTCAACATTTTCTAATTTAACTACTCTTTCTTTAAGTATTTCATTCTCTTTTGTTAGTAAAATTTGTTTTGAAGCATTCCGTATTAAATGCGATAAATCATCAGGGTCAAAAGGTTTGGTAATATAATCATAAGCTCCATCTTTTAGTGCCTGAACAGCAGTATCAACCGTTGCAAATGCCGTCATAATAATAACTATGGATTCGCATTTTAATGATTTTATTCTTCTTAGCAATTCCATGCCATCCATACCAGGCATTTTAATATCAGCTAGAATAATATCAAAATAATCCGATTCTATTTTTTGCAATGCAATCTTCGCATTTTCTGCACATTCAACACGGTAACCATCTTCTATAAACCAGTTGAAAAGAGAATCCCTTACGGAATCTTCATCATCAACAATCAAAATTGAGATTTTTTTATTCATTGTTTGTAGTTTTTAATCCCTTTTTAAAGGTAATGATATCGAAATAATTGTTCCTTTTCCGGTTTCTGATTTTACATTAATTTTTCCATCGTGACTTTGGATAATGCCATGAACAATAGGTAAGCCTAATCCCGTGCCTCTTTCATTATGTTTTGTCGAAAAAAATGGCTCAAAAACATGAGAGATATCTTCTTCCGAAATTCCAATGCCATTATCAATAATTTCAATATTGATATGCTTTTCGTCGGGATTATATGTTTTAAAAATTACTTCTCCATTTTCCAATACTGCTTCAGAAGCATTTACCAAAACAGCAATACATGCTTGCTTTATTTGGTTTGGGCTGCAATACACCAAATCCGATTTGGCTGAAAAATCTGTAATAAAACTTATCTTGGCAATTTTCATGGAATGATTCATTAAATCGCTGGTTTCATGCAATATTACATGAATATGTTTATCTTCGAAAAAGTTTTTATCTTTTCGCGAAAAATCAAGTAATCCTTTTACAATATCTCCACATCGTTTGGTTTCGTTTTCAATCATATTCAAATGCTTCAATATGGATTCTTTTTTTGCAGCATCCAAATTTTGATTGAGAAGTTGTTTATGAACTAATTTTGTATAAATAAGAATGCCAGAAAGTGGATTGTTTATTTCGTGAGCTACAGAAAGTGATAGTTTCCCCAAAGATGCAATTCTTTCAATATTAATTAGTTCATTTTGTGCTTGCCCTAATTCTTCTGATTTTATTCGGACTTTATACTCTAACTGTTGCGACCAATTATGTAATTCATTATTGGCTTCTTGCAAATTATCAAGCATATGATTGAAAGCCAACGAAACCATCCGCATATCATCCAATTGAGTTGGCTTTATTTCCAATCGTGTATCCCTGTCACCTTTAGAAACCGCATCACTTGCTCTTATTAAATCTTTAAGTGGAGTTTTTATTTTTTTTCTTGTAAAAAAAATCAAAAAGCCTAAAAGAAGCAGGGTTGTTAATGTTGCTAAAATATAAAAATCTCTTGACGATTTTTCCAATGTTGTATCAAGATCATCCAAAGGAATTTTTATTACCAGCGAACCAAGAACTTTTTCGTTTTCATGATGAGCATGACAAGAACTTGTGTAACAGGATTTTTCGTTTTGAATTGGCGAATTAATTAGTAAATGTCTATGAGCATTGTCATTTTGATTCATCTCACATTCACTGTTTACCTCTATAACCTTATAAAATTTATCTTTTTCAGGTAAAATTGCTTTTATGCTTTTATGACATTCTAAACAATTGGGATTGCTATGAGCATTTGAATTTGAATTTGAATCGAAGGAAGAATAAACCAAGTTTTCTTTACTGTTGTACAAATTTACTTCATCAATCCCTGACATTCTGTTAATAACATCAAGTGTGTTTTGAAGAGATTCTCTGTTATTTTCGAGCATCGACTGATACAAAGCACTCCTAACAAGCAAAGCAGCATTTGTACCACGCTGATGGATAATGCTTTTCATGTATTCCTCGTTAACCGATCTGAAAATAAAACCGAACGAAACAAACAGAAATACAGACAGTAAGATTATAATAAATACAACACGACCATAGATAGAAGATCTGAGTTTTAAATATTTTTTTAGTAATGGACTTTCAAATAGTTTGTTGAATTTTAATTCCATTATTTCTAAAGTTATTTATTGAACTACAAATTTAACTATTTTCTTTGCATTGTGTTGAAAAAGTTAACTTTTATATCGTTCAAATAAATGTATAGACATCTTTTAAAACAATAATCTAATTCAATAATCACAAATATAATACATTAAGCTAATAATTTTTATTTGGAAGTATTTATAAATTTTGTTTGAAAATCCTCCCATATTTCAGGCCCAAAATTGGCAAGTATATTATCATTAAGCTCACCTCCATCTTGTAAAATTATTGGAGTTAATTCTGCATTATTAGTCAATTTAATGGATGCAAAAAAGTCTTTAAGACGCGAAAATTCATTTTTCAACCATTCCTTGTAATTTTCAGCCATAAACAGAAATTGTAAATCTCTTGTCCAATTTGTAGGCTCAACGCAATAAATCCAACCTTCATTAAATACAGAAGCATTTATTAGTGATGAATTTTCAATCAATTGTTTGTTTATTGATTTAATAACACCCGAAATTGGAGCATTTATTGTTAATTGCTTGCCATTTTGAATAATGGAAAGAACAGCTTCTCCTTTTATAATTCTTTCACC
Organism: uncultured Bacteroides sp.; assembly: GCA_964618755.1. Lineage (GTDB taxonomy): Bacteria > Bacteroidota > Bacteroidia > Bacteroidales > JACABE01 > JACABE01. The sequence continues at coordinate 4,741 of CAZUCB010000067.1, forward strand.
TTCATTTTTCATCTTTATTTTATTCAAAGAGCCAGTGATATGATGAAGAAAATCATCAATCCCAATTTTAACGAAACCGTTTTTTTCCATAAAAGCCCAAGTATGAGTTTTATCATAATAAATTCCTTTAGGAATAATTACAGAGTCTTCGTTAAAAATACGGGAAAGATTTGCAGGTAAATCAACAATTCCAGATTTTTTTTGCCTGCTATAATGAACGACCGCATCCACCGTGATACATATCACCACAAATGCTATAATAATTAGAATTACCATGATTTCTATTTTTATTGTTTTACATTATTGTAGTAGCAAATACAATGCCAATCCTTGTAAACATCTGTATTTTTGTAGATTACAATACTTTTGTTAAAGATATTTACACAATAAGTGTTTAATTATTCAACATTAACAATTAAAATATTATATAAAGTGAAGGTATTCAAATAGATAATGATGATGTATAAAATATATACACCTGTATAATTATTCAACAATTATACAAAGTTTCTATCTCATAATCAATAGAATGAAGTAAGAATAGATTTTACTTAAAATTTCCCACCTAAAACCGCAGTTTTCTTATAGTTTTTTACATTTCCAAAAGTATCAAATACTTCTACATAAACTATATAAATGCCAATAATTGCTTTTTGATTGTTTTCATCAATACCATCCCAATAAAAACTACCTTTTGTCCCTAATAATTCATTTTTTATCAGTGTTTTTATAAGTCTTCCTTTTGCATCATATATTACAACATTTGCGGTATAATCTGGTGTAGAAAATTGATAAGCAATATTTAATATATCATTATAACCATCATTATCAGGCGAAAATATTTCAGGGGAAATAGTAATAGGATCTTCAAGATAAAGAAAAGTACTGTATTGCGAATTTTTATAAGTTGGCGTTCCAAAACCAACCGATTGAGCCGCTGAATGCCAGTTTTGTTTATCTTGTGAAGGTTTTTCAAAGCTAACTCTTTCTAAAGAAACGCCTTCAACAGTAACCAACAAAGGAAACTGCATCTCTTCATTGTAATCAAATCTATCAATAATTGTTGAATCAAGCTTTGCAAGCACCACAATACCCATATCATTATTAAATGAAGGCAAAGATGTCATTTTAACAAAATTCAGAGGTGCTTCAGTGTAAAACTGTTGCTTTACCTTATCAGGATTTTTTGTTAACACCAAATAATCTCTTGCAAATAGTATCTTATATTCGTTTGAAACCTTATACATCGATTTTAACTTATTCGTTGTTAAATCATAAGTTGCTATCATTAATTTAGTTAAATCAATATTCTTTTGCGATTGATTGTAAATTTCTACATAATCTTCGCCATCATCTTTCGGATTAAAAAGCACTTCGTTGATAATAACATCATTGGGTTGTGCTTCAACTGGGAATGCAAAAGGAAAACTTACAGGCAAAATTATATTTCCACTTATATCTTCCACATTTCTAATAAGAATATGGCTAATTCCATTCATCGGAAAATCTTGTGCAAACTGCAAATGCACCAATGTATTGTTAACTGCATCTTTAATTGCCGAAACAGGATTTCCTAAGTTATTATCTGCTAAATAATTCAAAACATCTTGCGAAGTACTTACATCAACTTCTTCATTAAAAAAAACATCCAAAGTATTAATACTTTTTGCCATCACAGAAGTAATAATAGGTTTTGTAGTATCTGCAATAATAGCACCAATATATACATCATCAAAATAATACATATTATAACGCGATACGGTTGAGTATTGGCAATAAAACCCAAAATAACTGCTACTTATAATGCTATTATCTATAAAAGCATTCCCTTCTGAAACATAATTATAACCGCCAGTATTGTCTGAAAAAATACTCCAATTGCCTGCATTATCACGAATTACTTTAATTCTGGTTTTTACATTACCAGCAAAAGCCTTACTTCCTGTAAAAAGCAAGGTTGAAATATTATTTACCTCTTTATAAAACTTAAGAGTATCGCTATTTGTCTGACCAATATGAATATAGTAAGCATCAGTAACTAAGGATAAATCTGACTGATTGGCAACTAAATAAACACGAACAAAGGTTGTATTGGTTGGGTTAAATTTTAAATCTATTAAAAAACTCCATTCTGTGCTATCCATATTCGTATTTTGAGTGCTCAAATAAATAGTATCTTCCTTAGTTGGAGATCCATTGCTGTGAAGTTGTGAGTTTTCAATATTAAAGCTCGTTACCTCACCCACCCAAACTGGGTTATTCGTAAAGTCGCCATCATTAAAGTTGTCAACAACTTGTGATTGAACAAAAAAGGGGAGAAAAAAGAATAAAATCAATAGTTTTCTCATCTGTATCATTTTAAAATATTTTTCTTTAAATAGCAAACCTACACATTTTTTTTCAATAATATCCGTTACAATAAAAAAATATTTCGTAGGTTTGAAGTCGTTTTTAAATAATATTTTATAATGAAAATTGCAATTGTAGGTGTTACTGGACTAGTTGGCAGTATCATGCTTAAAATTTTAGAAGAGAGAGAGTTTAATAAGATTCAATTGATACCTGTGGCTTCATCAGCTTCAATCGGGAAGAAAATAAATTTTTTGAACAAAGATTATTCTGTTGTTTCTGTTGAAGAAGCTATTGCACAAAATCCAACTATTGCAATATTTTCAGCAGGTTCTGATGCTTCTTTAAAATATGCTCCTAAGTTTGCCGAAATAGGATGTTTTGTAATAGATAATTCTTCTGCTTGGCGAATGTACGAAAATGTACCACTTGTTGTTCCTGAAATTAATTCCAATGCTATTACACAGGAAACTAAAATTATAGCCAATCCTAATTGTTCTACCATACAAATGGTGATGGCATTAGCACCTCTTCATAACAAATATAAAATAAAAAGATTGGTAATTTCAACTTATCAATCGGTTACAGGAACTGGCATTAAAGCTGTAAGACAATTGGAAAACGAAACCAAAGGAATTGAAACAGAAAAGGCTTACCCCTACTCTATTCACAGAAATTTATTTCCACACGGAGGTAGCTTTTTAGAAAACGGTTCTACTTCTGAAGAACAAAAATTAGTGGACGAAACACGCAAAATACTATCAGATAATAGCCTGAGAATTACCTCAACAGTTGTAAGAGTACCTGTAACAGGTGGTCATTCAATGGCTGTAAATATTGAATTTGAAAACGATTTTACAATTGAAAATGTGAGAAAACTTCTTGCAGAAATGCCAGGAATAATAGTGATGGATGAAATAGAAAAAAACATATATCCAATGCCATCACTTTCCGAAGGTAAAGATGAAGTTTTTGTAGGTAGAATTCGCCGTGATGAATCAAATTCTAATACATTAAATATTTGGATAGTAGCCGATAATCTGCGCAAAGGTGCAGCTACCAATGCAGTGCAAATTGCACAATATCTGATTGAAAAAGGATTTGTAAAACATTAGAAACCGAAAGATTACCAATAAATATGAATGCTCTCGAAATCTTGTTTGATTTGATTTCAGATTGTTTTTAATGACAATTACAACTCTTGGAAAAATAAATATTGGTATTTGGCAATAAATTGGCAATCGTTATTTGTTTATCTTCATTTATCAACACTACCCTCAAATCAAGTTTTTTAAGTGTGTCTTTTAACTTAGAAATTTCCTCAGGCAAAACATCAATTTCATTGCTCCAAAGGTCTAAAAATTGGAGATTTATCAGGTTTCCTATTTCTGTTGGCAGCTTATAAATATCATTTTGATTGGCAATAAGTTCTTCTAAATTAGTCAGAAGCCCAATAGCAGAAGGAAGTACAGCAAGTTGATTTTTTGAAACATTTAATTTTTGCAAATTAGTTAAATTCCCAATTTCTTGTGGAATTTCATGAAGTTTATTCTTTGCTAAAATTAATTCTTGTAAATTGTACAAGCTAAATACTTCTTTTGGAACCGTTTGTAGTTTTTGCTTGCTCAAATCTAAACGATATACTTTCTCTGGATTTTTTAGAGCCTGACTAATAGAAGTATAAACCAATTCTTGCTCTAATTGATCAGCAGAAATCAACTGTGCATTTGCTGAAAAATATAAGAAAATAACTCCAATAATTGTAAAAATCCGAAATATCTTCATCAGTGTAATAGTTTTGTAGCTGTAATTTTATCTTTTTGTAGCTGAACAATAAGTTTATCTAAATTATTAAAACGTTGTTCGTCTCTTAGTTTTTCAACGAAATACACTTTTATATATTGTCCGTATATATCTGTATTAAAATCAAATATATGTGCTTCAATCGAAAGTTTATTGATATTTAATGTTGGTCGTATTCCAATATTAAGCATCCCATTGTAAATTATGTTATTAAATTCAATTTTAACGGCATACGCACCCAAAGAAGGTATTAATTTGAAATCATTTTCTAAATCGATATTAGCTGTTGGGAAACCTATTTTTTGTCCAATTTGATTACCTGTTATCACTTTTCCTGAAAGCTGATAAGTATATCCAAGCATTTTATTAGCTTCGCTAATATTGCCTTTATCCAATGATTCTCTTATCTTTGATGAACTTACAATAACATTGTCAATAGTTTTTATATCTGCTTTTATAATTTCAAAATCAAACTGCTTGCTTAAATCCTCCAAACTATTAAAATTATTGTTTTCTTTATTGCCAAATCTATTATCATGACCAACAATAATAGCCTTAATTCCAAGTATATCAATCAAAATATTTTTTACAAAATCAGCTGTGCTTAGCTTTGAAAAATCTCTAGTAAACGGTAGAAAAATCAAATGATCAACACCCGAGTTTTCAATTAACTGAATTTTTTCTTGGTACGAATTGATAAATTTTAATTTATACGAATCATGCTGCAACACCATGCGAGGATGTGTATCGAAAGTTATAGCAACAGATTCGCTTCCGTTAGCTTTAGCCTTTGAAGTGAGTTTTGTAAGAATTTGCTGATGTCCCAAATGTACACCATCAAACATTCCGATAGTGGCAATTGGATTATATAACTTTGGTATTTTACTAAGTTTATGATAAATATTCACGCGATTGAATTGTTAAAACAACAATGTATATGTTAATCAATGTTGTAATGATAGATAAATTTGTGTCAAAATTATAAAAATTCCTTCAACTTATGATTTTTGTTAGAAATAAAATAGTATTTTCGCAGTTGAAATTTTAAAATATATTTTTGAAATAAAAGTAAAGTTATGTCAGTTAATAATAAAGGCAAAATTTCTCAGATTATTGGTGCAGTTATTGATGTTACCTTTGAGCAAGAAAGTAGTATTCCAAATATTTACGATGCACTCGAAATCACAAAAGATGATGGCGATGTTATTGTGTTAGAATGCCAACAAGATATTGGCGAAAATACAGTTAGAACTATTGCGATGGATTCTACAGATGGTTTGCGAAGAGGCATGGACGTAGTAGCAACAGGGCAACCTATTTCAATGCCAATTGGCGAAAATATTAATGGTCGTTTGTTTAATGTTATTGGTAAAGCAATTGATGGAATTGGTGATGTTTCCAAAGTAGATGCATTCCCTATTCATAGAGATCCTCCAAAATTTGAAAGTCTTTCTACTTCTAAAGAAATACTTTACACAGGTGTTAAGGTTATTGATTTGATTGAACCTTATGCCAAAGGTGGTAAAATTGGATTATTTGGAGGTGCAGGTGTAGGAAAAACAGTAATTATCCAAGAACTTATTAATAACGTTGCAAAAAAATACAGTGGATTTTCTGTATTTGCTGGAGTAGGCGAACGTACCCGTGAAGGAAATGATTTACTTCGCGAAATGATAGAATCTGGTTTGGTTAATTATGGTGACGAATTTAAAGAAAGCATGGAAAAAGGAAGCTGGGATTTATCAAAAGTTGATAATGAAAAGCTGAAATCAAGTTTACTTACCATGGTTTTTGGGCAAATGAATGAACCTCCTGGAGCTCGTGCACGTGTAGCTTTATCAGGTTTAACATTAGCCGAATATTTCCGCGATGGTGATGAAAAATCAGGTGGTAGAGATATTTTATTCTTTATCGATAATATTTTCCGTTTTACGCAAGCTGGCTCCGAAGTATCTGCTTTATTAGGTCGTATGCCATCAGCTGTTGGATATCAACCAACTTTGGCTACCGAAATGGGTATAATGCAAGAAAGAATTACCTCAACAAAAAGAGGTTCTATTACCTCTGTACAAGCTGTTTATGTACCAGCTGACGATTTAACCGATCCAGCTCCGGCTACAACATTTGCTCACTTAGATGCTACAACAGTATTAGATCGTAAAATTGCCGAATTAGGTATTTATCCTGCTGTTAATCCGTTGGAATCTACTTCCCGTATTTTATCTCCTGATGTAATTGGCGACGAACATTATAATTGTGCTCAACGTGTGAAAGAAATTTTGCAACGCTACAAAGAATTGCAAGATATTATTGCCATTTTAGGTATGGATGAACTTTCAGAAGAAGATAAATTAGTTGTACATCGTGCAAGACGTGTACAACGTTTCTTATCTCAACCTTTCCATGTTGCAGAACAGTTTACAGGCTTAAAAGGAGTATTTGTATCTATTGAAGACACCATCAAAGGTTTTAATATGATTATGGATGGCGAAGTAGATGAATATCCTGAAGCTGCTTTCAACTTAGTGGGAACTATTGAAGATGCTATTGAAAAAGGCAAGAAATTGATTGCAGAAGCTAATTAATTTAAAGTTCATAAAGTTTAAAGTTCATAAAGTGTCTTAAATGAATATAGAAATAATTACACCTGACGAAACTATTTTTACAGGAACTGCCAAGTTGGCTCAGTTTCCGGGTATTGATGGATCATTTGAAATACTTAACAATCATGCTCCTATGATTTCTGTTTTGAAAAAAGGGAAAATTAAAGTACAAGATGAGAATAATCAAACTCAATTTTTTGAAATAAATGGTGGCGTAGTTGAAGTATTAAAAAACAAAATTTTAGTTTTAGCTGAATAAATTTTTAAACCCATATATTAAATGAGAACTCATGTTCTCATTTTTTTTGTTAAAAAAACTATGGAAAAAGAAATTAAAAACAAAAACTGCCCTAGTTGTGGCAAAGAATTTGAATGTTTGCACAATGTTGATTGCTGGTGTACAAAATATACCATTAGCGATGATAATTCAAAATACCTTGCGTTGCATTACAACGATTGTTTATGCGAGCAATGTTTGCTTAAATTTGTTGATTTAGATACAGATACAAAATTATAGCAATTCCTGCATTATAATTTTGCTGTTTCAACTTTAATTTTTATCTTTGCACCCGCTTAAACAGAGGGTATCGTGGCCGAGCGGCTAGGCACCGGTCTGCAAAACCGGCTACAGCGGTTCGAATCCGCTCGATACCTCAACTAAAACCGTTATTATTTTTAAAAATAGTAACGGTTTTTTGTTTTTTAACAATCTTTAATTCCTATTTTTAATTCCCTTTTTGCAAATTTTATATCTTTGCATAATAATTTTAAAAATTAATACCATGTTTAATCAGGAAGAAAATAATTATAATACAATTAATAGCACTAGTGATGGGAGTTTAACGAGTACCCGCACTTTTATTTCAGGTGTATTTACCTGGATGTTTTTGGCTTTAACAGTTACAGCCGTTACAGCATATCTATTTGCCTCTAATTCTGAGCTAATTGGTCTTTTAATAACACCAAACGGAATGTCGATGTTTGGTTACTTTGTTGTGTTTGCACCATTTGGGTTTGTGCTATTAATGGGTATGGGCTTTGCTCGCTTTTCATCGGCACTGCTCACTTTATTTTTTGCCATTTTTGCTGTATTAATGGGCATGAGCTTAAGCTTTGTCTTTTTGGCTTATACCTTAGGTTCTATTTATGTTACTTTTGCTGTTACAGCCGGAATGTTTGGAATTATGGCAGTTACAGGTTATACTACCAAAACCGATTTAACCAAATTTGGTTCAATTATGATTATGGGACTGATAGGCATTGTAATTGCAAGCATCGTAAATATGTTTATGAGAAGTGGTATGATGGATTACATTATTAGCTTTATTGGTGTATTGGTTTTTACGGGTTTAACTGCTTATGATGTTCAAAAACTGAAAAGAATTGGCGAAGGTGCAGTTTATGGTGCTGAATCAACCAAAAAACTAATGATTATGGGTGCATTAACTCTTTATCTGGATTTTATCAATTTGTTTTTATTTTTACTTCGTTTTTTAGGTAACCGTAAATAAAGTTACGGCTTATTAATATATTGTTTAATCAAAACTCTCTGTCTTATGAAAAGAGAGTTTTTTAATTTTAAAAAGAAAATTTATGAAGAAAGTATATGTATTTCCCGGTCAGGGAGCGCAATTTGTAGGTATGGGCAAAGATTTATATGATAATAATGCCGAAGCTAAAGCAATGTTTGAAAAAGCCAATGAAATTCTTGGTTTTCGTATTACCGATTTGATGTTTGCTGGAACTCCTGAAGATTTAGTACAAACCAACGTTACACAACCAGCAATTTTCCTACATTCTGTGATATTAGCACATACATTGGGCGAAAGTTTTAAACCTGATATGGTTGCTGGGCATTCTTTAGGGGAATTCTCAGCTTTAGTTGCCAACAAAACCCTAACCTTTGAAGATGGGTTGCGTTTGGTTGCCAAACGTGCAAATGCCATGCAAAAAGCTTGCGAAAAAGAACCTTCAACGATGGCTGCTATTTTAGGTTTAGACGACAAAATTGTGGAAGAAGTATGTGCTTCTATTGATGAAGTGGTAGTTCCTGCCAATTATAATAGCCCCGGTCAGTTAGTTATCTCTGGATCACTAAAAGGCATTGAAATAGCTTGCGAAAAAATGAAAGCTGCTGGTGCTAAACGTGCATTACCATTGAAAGTAGGTGGTGCTTTCCATTCACCATTAATGGAACCAGCTCGCATTGAATTAGCTGAAGCCATCAACAATACTACTTTTAGCTCTCCTATTTGCCCTGTTTATCAAAATGTTAATGCTAAACCTGTTACCAATCCTGACGAAATCAAACAAAACTTAATTTCACAATTAACTTCACCGGTT
>CAZUCB010000068.1:0-8955 GCA_964618755.1 uncultured Bacteroides sp.
GCAACTGACTCATAATCAGTAGGCCCCTGGTTCAAGTCCAGGTGGGACCACAACAAAAAGACGCTTATATAAGCGTCTTTTTTATTATTAAGCATTTCTTTTACAAAATATTAGGAGCATATCAATAATCAATAATTATTTCACGGCTTCTTTATCGTAATCAACTTCATTTGCGAATTTACCTTTTTCGTCATAAAATTTCCATTTCCCAGTTTCTTTACCATTTCTATATAAGCCTTCATAACGCTTTTGTCCATTTTCAAACCAAACATTTCTGATACTATCGTTTACGCCATTTTTATAATAGCCTTCACTCCACAGATTACCGTTTTCGTACCAGTAGCTCCATTTACCATCTCTTTGATTATTTAGTGATGTCCCTATCATTTGAAGTTTGTAACTAGGATAAAAAAACAATTCAGAAGCCATTTGTTCACCAGATTTTGTGCAAATTACATGATAAGGAGATCCGTTTGGATAAATTTCTGTAACAGCTATTTTATAAGAAGCTTCCATATATGGCGTTTCATCAGGTTTTAATATGGTCCATTGTTGAGTGGCAATCGAAGCTGTTACTTCGGTTTCCGCAAATTGCTTGCCACTTTCGTACCAATACGACCATTTTCCTGCTCTAATGCCATTTTCAAACACACCTTTGTACATTTCTTTTTGGCTTTGGTAATAGCCAATTTCTCTAACCTTTATCTTAACACCCTCTTTCTTTTTAAAATAAGTAATTACTTTAGGTTTACCATCAGGATATTTTTCGGTTACTTCCTTTATTTCAGCAGTACAAGCTGACAATGTAATAATTGTCATTAATAAAACTATTATTCTTTTCATATTATGGAAATTTGACGGCAAAGTTATTGAAAAAAACCGAAAAGATTTCTTAAAAAAGTTTAAGCAACTGCTCCCCTATTCCTATTTTATAACCATTTGACAAATAAATAATCTCAGCTTTTTCGTTGACAACAAAAATAAGTGGAAGATTATTCGCAATTTTTGATTTTGTGATAGCTTCAATTTCTTTCAATACATCATTTTTATCATTTACCAGCAAGGATTGTTTTGGCATTTCATTTATTAACTGGTTCTCAATAGTTTTATTGAAATTTTTTGGAAGAATGAAAATCATATTCCCATCCCATTTTTCGAAATTCGCCTTCAATTTGCTGATGTCAGCCAAAGCGTGTTTGGTGGGTTCTTTGCCTGGCTCCAACCAGATTAAAATACTATATTTATTTTTGATTTGTTGATAATTGAAAGCTTTGTGTGAGTTGAAAATTTCAAATTCCATATTCTCATTAATTTTTCCAAATATCTTAGCTAGTTGTTTTGATTTACGGAGTTTTATAGGCAAATCTATTGTTTGATCAGGCTTTAGTGTAAAAAAACGCAATGATGCCATTACTGCACCATCTTGTTTTCGGTTACCTGTAACTAAAAGATAATCTCCAGATTCAACATTGATTTTACAAGGGAATGTTTTCAGGCGATTGTCCATTTCGTAATCCAGCGTATAATATTTGCCATTTTTGAATTTTTCAATACTATAATGTATTGAATATTCAGGTATTACCAATCCGTTACTGGAATCATTTAGCAAAACAATAGTTGATTTTGAAGTTGTATTTTCAGCTTTCTTTTCAAAAATCTGATTGTTCCATCCATTCAAATCGTAAAACTGAGGAACTTTTGTAGCTGATTCCAATCGGGCAGGAATACTTAGGCTTCTGCATATAGCAACAAACAATAAATCTCTTGAAGCAGCATCGGTAACGCCCAATTCTAAGGAAGCTTTTGGAGTGATGGGTAAACGGTAGTAATTAGCAATATTGTCAATTTTAATATTCGACAATACCCAATCAGCAATTTGCTTAGCTTTCATATCCTTTTTAGCTGAAAACTTCGCTTGAATAAAGCTTTTGTAAGGCTTTAACATCTCATCTCCGATTCTTGGATTGATGATATATTCTACATTCATGGGAGTATCATGCTTATCGGAGAGTTGAGCATTGTATAAATGATCAAACAGAACATCCACGGTTACATCATGCAAATCCTTTTCGGAAATTGTTTCTAATAAAGGCAGACATAAATATTTATACTCTGATTTTGTTTGATTCAAAAATTTTTGTATTTCATGGCCATTACCTCTACTTTTTTGTAAAATCATTCTGGTTTTTTCAACGTCCAATCCGTTTGTATTTGCTGTATTAATTGCAGTAAGGCTATCTATAAAAGTATTTTCGTATGATTTCCGAATACTATCTTCAAATTTTAAGCGATTGTTGTTAAATTCACGGGCTTGCTCGCTTACTATTACTTCTATTTCACGGGGAATAGGAGGTGTAATATCCATATCCAGCGAATAATCAGCGCCTGGTTTTTTATTAAGAATAATCGTAAGTGTATCTTTATTCTCAACACAGACTTTTTCGTAGCCGTATTCATTTCCTTTACTTGCCCATATTAGCAAATCACCATATCCTGTTTTTAAAGAAGCAAGTCCATTTTTGCCAGTTGTTTTTACTGCAATCGGATAAAATTCAGCATAATTATAAAGCTGAAATTCTACTTTTGCACTATCTACAGTTTGATGGTCCTTATTGATTACTTTTACAAAAATAGTTTTAACAGGTGCATAATTGGCGAGTAAATTTATTTTTGTAAAGCGATCATCTTTTTGCAGCACTTCTTCATTACCCCAATAATTGCCAAAAACAGTCGTATTTACCATCATACATCTTTTGGAAGGTGCCGCAAACCATCCTAAGTCCAGATCAGGTTCGGGTTCACAAGCTCCCAGAAAGTGCCATTTTCCATCTACCCATACTTCCACCCAAGCATGATTATCATCGCTGTGTGCCCAACGGGGCGTATAACATTGGCGGGCAGGAATGCCTACTGACCTCAATGCCGCAACTGTAAAAGTTGACTCTTCACCACATCGCCCCAATGCATTTTTTACCGTATTCAATGGAGAACTTGTACGTGCATCACAGCCCTGATAAGCTACTTTTTCGTGACACCAGTGGTTTACTTCTAATGCAGCATCTTTCATGCTCATTTGCCTAATTCTATCCTTTAGTTCTTTAAAAAATACAATTCTTGCAGTATCCATATTTTCGTTGTTAATACGACAAGGCAACACAAAATGCCTGAATATCATTTCTGGTATGGTTTTTCCCCACGAAAATGCAGCTCGTGCTTCAAAACTTAACTTTACCTGCTGTAAGTAAAAATCTCCCTGATAATCTGCCAAGTCACTCAAGGGCATATAGGCATATAAAAAATACAATGCTTCCCGTTCCTCCAGACTAAGGTTTTGATTAAAAACAGCAAACAAATCGGCTTCGCGCTTTATAGCTAATTGTTTTTGTTTTTCAAACATCAACATGGTTTGTTTGCGATATGCCTCATCGGTAATAAAATGTTTTTCCTGAGCAATACCAATAATAGTGCTCAAAATAAATGCGATAAAAAATAGTTTTTTCAAAGCTTATAGTTTTAGAAAATGAAGTGGTAAAAGTAAGAATTTTCTTAAAACGATTTAGGAAAGTTTTATTTTAAACCATTTTCTCTTATGATGCTCAATTCGTTGGCACTGAATAATTTTGCCTGAAACAAATTAAGATATTCTTCTGATACCGATTGATTAAAAATCATAATATCATCTGAATTGATGGTAATATAAATTCCGTTGTCTGCTAATATTCTGGCAGGATGAGTTGCTAAGTTTTTAGCTCTGCCAAGTACAACATTGCTGGTTGGACAAATATTTAAACGAATATTATTATTCCTCAGCCATTTCATTACATCAGGAGATGTAGAAGCTGCAATGCCATGCTGAACCTCATCTAATTCTAATGTTTCAACAGTGTATCTTACCGATTCGGCATTACCAAATTCGCCAGCATGTGATTTAAGCTTTAAATGATGACTTTTAGCAGATTTATAAATTGGAATATAGTTTTTTGAATCTTTTGCCAATTCATTACCATAAAGGTCAATAGATTTAAAATATCCGCTTTCAATACATGTAAAAATACAAGCTTCAATATCTGAAATGTTAATATTTCTACTCAAACCTATTTCGGGATTGTAAAGTATTTCTGGTGCCTCTTCCTGATGAATTTGTTTTAACAACTTTACAAATCCGATTTCTTTATCTGTAAACAGATTAACAAATAAGCAATCCACACTCATTTCTAATTTTTGAATACCATCTTGCTTAGCTTGTCTGAATGCAAGTCTCACAGAAGTTTCTAAACCTTTTAAACTTACGATATGCTCACGTAAATTTTTGACAATATAATTGTCCAATTCAGCAATATCTTTAAGTGATGAAGGAGGTGCTATAATTTTCTGGCCAACTACTTTTTCAAAATCACTCAACCGGCAACCTAAAGGAGCATGGTTATGCAAATCGCTTTTTGGAAAGGATTTAAGCAATTCTAAATCTAAGTTTTGCAATGCTTTTATGAATAAATCAGTATTATCAACCATCTATTATTTTTCTTGTTATACTTCTTTTAAACATCAATTAATTCTATTTCTTTTTCATATTATTTTTTTGAACCTTAATCTTTGGAATCAAAAAAACAATTTCATATAATTTCATTATCAGCTTGTTCAAAATTTTGAGATTTTCCATATAATCATTTCAACTTCACGTTTATCAACACCGGATTATGATCCGAAAACTCAAAATCCAAATCAAGATTTCTGATGCTTAGGGCTTCAATATTAGGCGAAACCAAATAATAATCAATCACAGTAGTTCCTGTAGATTTTGCATTATAAGATTCGTTTACATTTCTATTGGTGGGAATTTCGGCATCAAATATCCATTGCCAATTTTGAGGCATAAAATTATTTGATACTTCATTATCTAAATGGAAGATTTTGTTGTTTTTAAATGATTGCACTTTTTTAAACCCTGGAGGATTGTTATTCCAATCGCCACCAACTATTACATAATTTCCTTTATTGTATTCAGTTGTAACATATAATTTTAATTCATCCATTTCTCTTTTACTTAGCAAGCCTCCATCATAAGTTGAATTATGTGTATTTACCACAATCAGTTGCTTACCGTTGTTTAATAAATAATTTGTAACCAAAAAGCAGCGATCGAGCATTAATAATTTTTTTGGCCAATCAAAATTAGCAGCAAAAGCATGTCTTTTTATCTCAATTGGTTTGTATTTGGCAAGTGTTTGCAATCCGGCTTTTACCCTGCCCATAGGAGCATAAAGTGGCAATAAAACATATTTTACATCATAATTTACGGCAAAAGCATACGCAAAATTGGGCAAGAATTCAGAAATAAATGCTTTTTGATTGCAATAATAGCTTCTGTTTGAAAAAACATCAACTTCTTGCAGTAAAATAAAATCAACATACGAATTTTTTACCAATGTATTTAATATCCCATTCAGTGCTTTTTGATAGATTTCAAAATTTGGTTTTACCTTGCTTCCTCCATCATAAAAAAAATCCATTTCTTTGCTTAAACCTGCATATCCGATATTCCAAGACAAAAGACTAAGTTCATCGTAATCAACTTGATAATTAACAATATTCCCTTTCAATTCAATATTTTCAATTTTTTGAGGCTTATAATCAGTAATCGAAGAAAAAAGCAGATATATGCTAAATAAGTAAAGAATGGATACCAATCCAATTAAAAATATTTTAATAATTTTTTTTATTAAGCTGTTCATCTAACTACTTTTTGATTGGATAAAAGTACAAAAAATATAAATTGACACACTAAAAAATTGGATATTATAAAATTTTCTTAATTTTACACCTTAAAAATAAGAGTTATGCCAATTTTAGGTTCAATAGTAAAACGAGCAATTGAGTTCAGAAGTAAAATTCCTATTGATTATAAACAAGGATTTAATGCTGAAAAAGCTCAACGAAAAGAATTAAAGAAACTTCTGAAAAAAGCCTACTACACTACATTTGGTGAACATTATCAGTTTATGGATATTCTTAAAGAACAAAATATAGTTAGATCATTCAAGGAAAAAGTTCCAATACATAATTATAATTCAATATTTAGTAAATGGTGGTACCGAACTATAAATGGTGAAGCTTATGTTTGTTGGCCTGGAAAAGTAAAATATTTCGCACTAAGTTCTGGAACTTCAGAAGCATCTAGCAAATATATTCCTGTTACAAATGAAATGCTTAAAGCTATCAAAAAAACAAGCATTCGTCAAATTATTTCCTTAGCTAAATATGATTTTCCCAACGAATTTTACGAAAAAGGAATTTTAATGTTAGGTGGAAGTACACATTTACAATATAATGGCACATATTATGAAGGTGATTTGTCTGGAATTACTGCAGGAAATATACCTTTTTGGTTTGAGCATTTTTATAAACCCGGCAAAAGAATATCAAAAGAACGTGACTGGACAACCAAGCTCGAGGAAATTGTTAAAGATGCAAAGAAATGGGATATTGGAGTAATTGTAGGTGTTCCTGCTTGGTTGCAAATTTTAATGGAAAAAATTATTGCTTATTATCAGGTTGAAAACATTCATGATATCTGGCCTAATTTGTCAATATATGTTCATGGAGGTGTTTCTTTTGAGCCTTATAAAAAAGGTTTTGAAAAATTATTGGGACATCCAATTACATATATGGAAACCTATTTGGCTTCCGAAGGATTTTTAGCTTACCAAAGTCGTCCCAATACCAATTCAATGCAATTGGTATTAGATAATGGACTATTTTTTGAATTTATTCCGTTTAACGAAGAAAACTTTGATGATGAAGGAAATCTTTTATGCAATCCAAAAACATTGACTATTGGCGAAATTGAAGAAAACAAAGAATATGCTTTGTTAATCTCCTCATCTGCCGGTGCATGGAGATATTTAATTGGAGACACCATTAAGTTTACCAATAAAAAATTAAGCGAAATTGTAATTACTGGACGAACTAAACATTTTTTAAATATTTGTGGCGAACATCTTTCACAAGAAAATATGAACATGGCCATTAAAATGTTAGGCGACGAATTAAATGTTGAAATTAAAGAATTTACAGTTGCTGGTATAAAATACGACACCATGTTTGCTCATAAATGGTATATTGGTTCCGACGATTATATTGATGCTACTTTTGCCAAAAACAAAATAGATCAATACCTTAAAAAATTAAACGACGACTATCGTGTAGAACGAATTGCAGCTATTAAAGAAATTTTTGTTGAAATTCTACCTTCGCATACTTTTTACGATTGGATGAAAATACAAGGGAAAGAAGGTGGGCAAAACAAATTCCCAAGAGTAATTAAAAATGAGAAATTAAATAGTTGGTCAGATTATTTAAAAACATTAAAACAATAAATAGTAATCAGAAATTAAATATTACTAAATGCTTCACACAATACTAAAAGGTTCTCTGCTCGGATTAACATTGGCTGGTTTATTAGGACCTGCGTTTTTTTCCTTGGTACAAACCAGCATACACAAAGGATTTAAGTCGGGTATGTTTCTTGCTATTGGTATATTTTTTAGCGATGCTTTACTAATATTTCTTTCTTATATAGGAGTTTCGAAGATTATTAATGCACCAAATAACCAATTCTTGGTTGGCGTAATTGGTGGAATTATGTTGATTGCATTTGGAATTTATACTTTTCGTCATAGAATGAAATTATCAGTAGATGGCGAAATAAATGTTAAAAGAACAGGAGTACTTACATTTATTTTAAAAGGTTTCTTTTTAAATATTGCCAATCCATCAGTTTGGCTATTTTGGGTAAGTGTGGTTACCTTAAATTTAGGGACTGCCGAAAGTAAAGATTTACATTCGTTTTTCGCTTTCTTTGCAGCTGCTTTATTAACAGTTTTTTCAACTGACTTGCTTAAGTGTTTCATTGCATTCAGAATAAAAATCTATTTGAATGATAAAGTGTTGAAGTTGGTAAATCACATTGTTGGAGTTTTGCTTTTCATCTTTGGTTTGTATTTAATTTACAATGCAATTCTTCTCAAATAATATAAATTTGTCCGAAGATATTTTTTTACTTTATAGAAACATAATAAATGTTTTGCTGTTATCATTGCAAATCAAATCATGAAAAATACATTTAGGCAAATATTTTCTTTGTTCGTATTGTTTCTTTTTGTATTTCCTTTTGTGCAAAAAGAAATACATACATTTGAGCATAGTCATGATTTTCATTGTACATCAAAAACTGAAAGACATTTTCACGCTGAACAACACCATTGTTTAGTATGTGAATATAATATTTTACTTGGTGAAATTTCTAAACAATCTATTTTTAAAGTAAAATTAGCTGCTCTTTTTATAGATACTATCTCCTTTTATAAGGAATGTTATTTTTTCAATCATGCATTTTCATTTTCATTAAGGGCTCCTCCTTCTCTTTAAATTTTTATTCTTAACTATTGAAAGCAATATGCTTTCGATCATTTAACTTGCTTATTACCTATTGCGTAATGAAGTTGAGTTTCTATATCATTTTGTCAAATAATAAAAGTTTAAAAATGAAAAAAATAAAAATACTATTATTTTTAATAGTAGCATTAAGCACAACTGTTTATTCTCAAAACAGTTTAAGTGGAAAAGTAATTGAAAATACCACTAAAAAAACACTCCCAGGAGCTACAATTTATATTCCCGACTTAAAGACAGGAAGCGTTTCAGATAATCAAGGAAGATATATAATAACAAATTTGCCAAAAGGAAAATTCTTAATTGAAATAAAATACATTGGCTATGCCACTAAAGTTGAAAAAATAAATATTGAAGGAAAAATAAATTTGAATTTTACGTTGGACGAAACCTCAGCGGAATTGAATGAAGTGGTAATAACTGGACTTTCGGGAACGATTGAAAAAGCGGTTAATCCAGTACCTACACATACTATTGATAGAAATGAATTAAATGCAACACAGT
>CAZUCB010000068.1:9055-13758 GCA_964618755.1 uncultured Bacteroides sp.
GTTAATCCAGTACCTACACATACTATTGATAGAAATGAATTAAATGCAACACAGTCGAGCAATATTATTGATGCCATAAGCAAACAGCCCGGAGTTTCGCAAATTACAACTGGAGCGGCAATTTCAAAACCAATTATCAGGGGTTTGGGATACAATCGTATGATAACATTGCATAACAATATCAGGCAAGAAGGACAGCAGTGGGGCGATGAACATGGTATTGAGATAGATGAATATGCGATTGATAGAATTGAAATTATCAAAGGTCCCGGTAGTTTGGCTTTTGGTTCGGATGCAATGGCTGGTGTTATTAACTTATTGTCGCAACGTCCGGTAGAAGAAGGTAAAATTATTGGAAATGTATTAAGCAATTATCAATCTAATAACCGCATGATAGGGATTTCGATGATGAATGCCGGAAATATAAATGGTTATAACTGGCTGGCTCAGATAAGCAGTAAAAAAGCTGGTGATTATTCTAATAAATATGATGGGAGTGTTTATAATTCAGGTTATAACGAAATCAATGGAAATGGCTTTTTGGGAATAAATCGCCAATGGGGATATTCTCATTTCCATTTTAGTATTTTTGAACAGAATTTAGGGTTAATTGAAGGTGAAAGAGATAGTTTGGGAAACTTTATTAAATTGGCAAAAATAAGCGATGCTGTAATTGAAGAACAGAGTGTAAATAATCAGTTTTCTTATGCATTAAATGTTCCTAAACAAAACATCGGACATTACGGAGTTTCGAGTTGCAATAATATTATTTTAGGAAAATCTGTAGTGAATTTCACATTGGGATGGCAACAAAACAAGCGTAAAGAAATAACTTATATTGAAAATACTACCGATGGTTTTACAAAGTATGAAGAAGGAGCAGGATTGTATTTTCTGCTCAATACTTATAATGCAGATATAAAATATTTTCTTCCTGAATGGAGAAGTTGGGAAACTACTGTTGGTTTTAATGGAATGTTGCAAAATAATTCTAACAAAGGCATTGAATATCTGATTCCTGAATATAGGATGTATGATGCAGGTATATTTGCTGTTACTAAAAAATCTTATGACAAATTTTATGTTTCTGGCGGTGTAAGATATAGTTACCGTAAACTTAATGCGGATGAACTTATATTGAATGCGGACGGAGTTCCGATAAGCACTATAAACGACAACTCAGAAATGAAATTTAAGTCGTTCAATAGTAGTTTTGATGCTTTGAGTGCAAGTATAGGTGGCAGCTACAAAATAAAGCCACAATTAATTGCAAAATTGAATGTTTCGAGTGGTTTTAGAGCTCCGAATATTGCAGAACTTGCATCCAATGGGGTACACGAAGGTACTTTCAAATACGAAAATGGCAATCCCAATTTAAAATCCGAATACAGCTTTCAAATAGATGCTGGTTTGGAATACTCTTCAAAATATCTAACGTTAGAACTATCTTTTTTTAGCAATTCTATTAACAATTATATTTATTCAAGAAAACTTAATTCATATAATGGGAATGATAGTCTGCTTATTGCAGATGGTAATTCGTATTCTGCTTTTAAATTTGTGCAGGGAAATGCACTTTTAACAGGTGGTGAGATAAATATGGATGTCCATCCACACCCATTGGATTGGCTGCATTTTGAAAACTCTTTTTCGTATGTTAGAGGAATTCAACTAAATCAGCCTGACAGTTTGAGAAATTTACCACTAATACCTCAACCACGTTGGATTTCCGAATTAAGAGCTCAATTTAAAAGCTTGAATAAAGTAATTCATAATTGCTACATCAAATTGGAGTTGGAACATGATTTTTCTCAGAATTACTTCTTTTCTGCTTACAGAACAGAAACAGCCTCGCCAGCTTATACACTGTTAAATGCAGGATTGGGTGCTGATATTTTAAATAAAACAGGAAAAACGATAGTGAAAATAAGTATTAATGTTAATAATCTGGGGGATATTGCTTATCAAAATCATTTGAGCCGATTAAAATATGCACCAGAAAATTTGGCAAATGGAAGAACCGGAGTTTATAGTATGGGCAGAAACATTGGATTTAAACTAATTATTCCATTTAACCTGAGAAATAATAAAGGCTGATTATTTTAATTATTTATTTTACCAAGCTTTTGCAAATATGTTGCTAAATATAGTTCTTGGTTATTACCCTGACAAGGTTGGTGCAAAATTAATAAGAGATTATATGTACTCCATAAATTTTAAGTGGATTTAGCGTAATATTTTAAGTTACACTATTCCAATTTATCAGATAAAAAACCAAAAGAGGCTGCCTCAAATGAGACAGCCTCTTTTTAAAATATCTATAAAGAAATGATTTATTTTAACTCAAACTGCGACTGACCTATTTCATATCCATCTACAAAAAGAGCTACATTGTATTTTCCTGCCATAGCAGGAGTTTTTTCATCTTTTTTTGTCCACGACAAGCAAATCTCCTGAGCTTTATTATCATAGTTAATCTCTTTTTTCATAGAATACTGTATCTTTTGCCCTTGGAATTCGAATGAATATTTATCGTCTTTACCTTCGCAAACAATTACATTATCGGGTCGTGCAATTCGTACATATATAGTTTTTTGACCAGAAGTGGCAATTTTGTTTTCACTTAGTGTAAAACAAATATTTACACGTCCTATACGTTTTGCCTTATCGGTTTCAACTTCTTTAGTACCACTCGAACGCAATTTTACCGTTGAAGATTTAATATTATACGCTTTTAACATTGAAGCCATCGTAACTTTCTCGTTTAAAGCTGCTTTATCTTTTGATAGTTCAGTGTTTATTTGTCGTTCGTTGCTGAAATCTTTTTTAATTCTTAGGTTTTCATCCGTTAAAGCCTGATTTACTTTATATAATGAATCTAATTGTGATACATAACCTTGCGTAATATTTCTTAATAATTCCAATTTCTTTTTGGTGCGTTTATAATCGCCTTGAACAGCAATTAATCGTTGAATTTCGCCGGCATTAACAAGAATAATACTGTCTTTTTCTGCAAGTTGACCCGAAAGTTCACCATACTCAGATTTTATTTTATTATGCTCATTTAACAACGAATCTAATTCTGATTGTAATTCAGTATTATGAGCCACTGTAGCATTTTTTTCCAAGTATATCGTATGTATTTTACTTTTTTCTACTATAAGCCATACTATTAATAAAGCAATTACAAAACACAGAATAGCAATTATTCTTTTGTACTTTCTTTCTTGATTATCGTTTTCTGACATTTTTTTATTTTTTAATATTAACAGTAAATATTATTGTTTATTATGTTTTATTATTAAATTTACTGCAAAATTAATTTTTATAACTGGTTTAAAAAATAAAACTTATTCACAGATGACTCTTTTTCGGGATTTCTTTTCGTTAATATATCCAAATAACTGCTTGGCTTGTGGTAATAATTTGTTTAGAAATGAGCATATTATATGCACTTCCTGTTTGTTTCATCTTCCTAAAACCAATTACCATTTGGAAAAAGACAACCCCATTAGTCAGACATTTTGGGGCAGAACCCAAATAAATACAGCCGCTGCTTATTATTTTTTTTCAAAAGCGGGGAAAGTGCAGCATTTGGTGCATCAATTAAAATATAAAGGTAAAAAAGAAGTAGGAATATACATAGGCGAATTGTATGGAAAAGAGCTTATGAATACAGAAAGTTTTGGAAAAACAGATGTAATAATACCGGTACCCTTACATCCGAAAAAAGAAAAGAAACGTGGATTTAATCAAAGCGAAGTTTTTGCAATAGGATTGTCTTCGAGCATGAAACTGCCTATCGACACTACTTCGCTTATCAGAACATTTGCTTCGGAAACACAAACCAAGAAAACTCGGTTTAAAAGATGGGAAAACGTAAAAGAAATATTTAGTTTGCAAGACGCTGAAAAGCTTAAAAACAAACACATTCTGTTGGTTGACGATGTAATAACAACAGGAGCAACCATCGAAGCTTGTGCCAACCTCTTAAATACTATTGAAGGTGTAACGATTAATATTGCAAGTATTGCCGTGGCATCGCATTAGCTTGTTTTATGCTTTAAACTTTATTACCTTAAATCCGCAAAGAATATTGTAACTTATTGGTTATAATCCTGTCAGGTTTTAAAAACCTGACAGGATTGACGTAATATAAATAACAGACTATCAACATTCCAACTATAATTTTTCGGATTTAAAGATTATTAGTAATTGCTGGCAAATTTTTCTTTATTGAATTAATATCCGTTAAAATACCCATTTCAAAAGTGATTGAATAAATATTTTTTATTATGTCCTTTTGCCTTGATGCAAGAACGAAAAAATCAAGACTGCAAATAATTTACTTCAAAACTACGCTTTTATATCGAAAAGAACCTCTTTTTTAATCCGCATTTCGGAATTTTGCGTTAAAAAAATCAAACAGAATTGAACAAGCGATGGGACGCAATCGTTCCCGAAGTCGCTAAGTTCTTAAGCTCTTTTTTGCAATATATTTAAATAGCGACGGCTGGGGATGCGGCAAGGGTTCAATTCTGTTTATTTTTTAGCAAAATTACGGGAAGCGTTGATTTTTGTTTTACTTTTCATCAAAGAAAAGTAAAGAATAAAGTAATAATACACTCATTCAGGTAATAATTTACCCTATAGGTATCTTTAACTGACATTCAAATATTTTTTTACTGATATTAATGCCCTAA
>CAZUCB010000069.1:0-8654 GCA_964618755.1 uncultured Bacteroides sp.
ACAATTCGTCCCGAATCCTGCATTACTTTCTCAATAATCATGTTTAAGAAAGTAGTTTTGCCAATTCCATTTTTACCAACTATACCAATACGTTCGCCTTTTTTGAAAGTATAAGTAAAATCATTCAGTACAACTTTATTGCCATACGCTTTTGATACATTATACATTTCGAGAATCTTACCACCAATACGTTCGGTTTTAATGCTCAATTCTACCTTTTTATCGTCAATTCTTTTGGTAGCTTTTTCCTGAATATTGTAAAACGAATCGATACGAGCCTGAGATTTAGTTGTTCGGGCTTTGGGCATCCTTCTCATCCAATCTAATTCCTTGCGATAGGTGTTTTTGGCCTTTTCAATTTCCTGACGTTCTATTGTTTCACGATCAGCTTTTTTCTCTAAAAAATAATTGTAATTACCTTTGTAATGATAAATATTTCCGTTGTCCAACTCCAATACTTCGGTACAAACATTGTCTAAGAAATACCGATCGTGGGTAACCAATAATATACTCAAACTTTGTTTACTCAAATATTCTTCCAACCATTCTATCATTGAAATATCCAAATGATTTGTAGGTTCATCTAAGATGAGTAAATCAGCATCTTCAATCAATACTTTTGAAAGTGCTACTTTTTTGCGTTGACCACCTGAAAGTGTATTGATAGTTTGATAAATATCAGTAATTTGTAAACGACTTAGGATTTCTTTTACTTTGTTTTCGTAATCCCAGCAATTTAGTATATCTACCTGATGGATTGCATCTTCTAGCAATTTACGATGCTCGGCATCATCCGATTTTTTAATACATTCCAATGCTTCTTCATAACGACGAATTGCAAGTAAAAATTTATTATCGGTATTGAATAATACATCAACAATCGTTTGGTTTTCTTCTAATTCCGGATTTTGTGGTAAGTAAGCAATGTGTATATCTTTACGAAATACTACTTTCCCCGTATCGGGCAAATCTCTTTGATTGATAATATTAAGTAAACTGCTTTTACCTGCTCCGTTACGAGCAATCAACGCTACTTTTTGCCCTTTATCAATTCCAAAAGTAATATTCTCGAATAGTAGTTTTTCGCCGTAAGACTTGGCAAGGTTTTCGATTAACAGATAATTCATGCAAACTTTTTTGTAAGGTATAAAGGCAAAGAAAATATTAGAGACTAAGGATAGATGAATAAGAAGGAAATTTGAAAATAAAAAATGAAATAAACTATTTTATAGTTCAGTTTGATATATCAATACTTCCTTTATAAAACTTTGTTCTTTTCTTATTTTTCTAATTCAGCAATAAGTTCATCGCTCATCTCCATGTTGTGGAATACATTTACCACATCATCGTCTTCTTCAATAACGTCAATCAGTTTCATTACTTTTTTGGCAGCATCAACATCAATGGTTTCTGTATTTTTAGGAATACGTTGCAATTCGGCACTTTCTGCAACTATTTTTAATTCTTCTAACTTTTTAATCATAGCCCCAAAATCTTCCATGGCTGTTGTAACAGTATAATATTCATCTTCCAGCGAAATATCTTCGGCTCCGGCATCTATTAAATCAAGTTCTACTTCATCAAGATTTAAGTCGGCTTGCGGTATGGTGAAAATACCTTTTCTATCGAATAAGAAAAGCAATGAACCATTGGTACCTAAAGAACCATTGTATTTATTAAAATAAGACCGTATATTACTTATCGTTCTTTTTTCATTATCGGTGGTACATTCTATAAAAATGGCAATACCATGAGGAGCATAACATTCGAAAGTAGTTTCGGAGAAGCTGGCAGAGTCTTTATCAGAAGCCTTGTTAATGGCACGTAGCAGATTTTCCTTAGGCATATTTGCCCCTTTTGCATTGGAAACAGCTAAACGTAAACGAGGATTGCCATCAGGATCAGGTCCGCCTTCTCTAACAGCCACAGCTATTTCCTTAATAATTCTTGAAAATATTTTAGAACGTTTTGAGTCTAACGCTCCTTTTTTACGTTTGATGGTTGACCATTTATTATGTCCTGACATATTATTATGTTTTTATGATTTTCTAAAGTTTTGGTAAAAGTAATAATTTTTGCAAAAATAAAAAAACTGTCAATGTTTTTTTTGACGGTTTTAAAAAAAACCAAATATATTACGTTTAATTGCAGGAATCTGATTAGTATTTAAATATCATTTTAACGTTTTGGGTTTTGGAGAAGTAGTAATTTTCAAAGCACAAAAAATATCAATCCACTACAAATATGGATACAAAGCTTTTAATCAAAGAACCCGCTTTTTGCCTTACAGCTAAATTGTGCTAGCATTTTTGTCTAAGGTTCGATTATAATTTTTTGTGTCGCTTTTTCACTTGGTGTTTCAATTGTTAATATATACGTTCCTCCTAAGTCGATATTTTTAATTTTATATTGAAATGTATTTTCGCCAAGAACTAAATTGGGTAAAACTCTTTCTTCAATTTTTTTACCATCAATATTATAGAGAGAAATTTTTGTTTCTGCAACTTTGATTAAATGAAATTTCACAACAAAATCTCCATTACTAGGATTTGGTAACACTTGAACTTTTAATGTTCCTATGCTTTGTTCGTTTAAGTCGTGAATTCCTATTGTTGAATTTTTAACAACATACACTTTAAATATTTGACTACTTGCATTGCTCTGACTTCCATTATTCGTTAAAAAAATATTAGCTGCGGAGCTACTAATACCGCCATATATGTAACCAACTAAACTACTGTCTGATATAAATTCGTCCAAATTTAAAACATCATTATTAAAATGCTGAAGACTAGTAATAGGAATAAATTCAGCACCTGCACCAAGCAAACTTGGCATTTCAACAGGAAGTTTGTATTCAGCCATTAATCCAACAGAATTTCTTGTAACACGTGCAATTGTTTTAACAAAAGGAACATTATTGTCTTGCACTAAAACTCCTAAACTGTCGTAATATTGAGCAATTCCGCCAAAAAAAACATTGTGCATCTCATTATTTGATAAAGAATATAAAGGTAAAACTGCACAATGATAATGATTGTAATATTGTTGAAATGTGTTGTTTACTTCATAACTTGAGCTATCAATATTTACACAATTTAAATATGGTAAATCAACAGTTGGTTGAAACACCCCTGAAAAAACAGTAATTCCTTCAGTTCCATTTGGAAATATTTGGGAAACAGCGTTATAATCTCTTCGGTGCAAATTTGTAGTGTCTGTAATTGTTGGTAAATGTGAAATCGTAATCGTTGTTCCGTCATCCGACAAGTTGAATTTACGGATTGCATTAGTATAAACTTGAGTATAAGTTGGGTTTCCAAATGGATTGTAGTTACCATCAAATTTATTCCCCCCAATCAGATAAAATGTATTATTTATTTTTTTTAAATGTCCGCCAGTTACTGCAAACTGAGCATCACTAATTTGTCGAAAATAATTTGTAAAAGAAGTTCCACCAATAACTGCATTAATAACGGATGGAACATCAATAGCAGTTAGGTTGTCGAATGTTTTTCTTGCTGCTGAAGCTGTGTTGTAGCCATAACCGCCAAGGATGTAGAGGTAATTTCCTTCTTGATGAAATTCCATATTCGTTGAACTTAATTGCTCTTGCATTGCAACCGAAAGTGAAGTAATTGGAGCAGTCCACTTTTGTTGCGACACAGGGTCAATTACAATTATCTGATTATTGTTACCTGCTATGTCAAACGCGGCAAACGGTTGTCTTCGGTGAAGCCCGTCAAGTCTGCCACCAACAATGATCCATTTTCCATTATATTGTCCAAAAGCATAGGCTTGAAGCCCACCAAGACCAGAAATATTCATTGGTTCAATATAAATATTGAAAGGAGTCGTTTGCGAAAAGACTGTAAGACTGAAAATTATTAATCCTAAAAATATGCTAAGTTTCTTTGACATTGAATATGATATTAAATTATTTGCAAATTATATTATGTTGTGGTTAATTTGTGAACTTTGTAACTGGAGTAAAATTTGGTCTATGTTGCTCGCTCAGCTTGTAACTAACTCGATAATAACATGTATATATTTCTGTGTTTTAATTTAAATTAAAATTTCTGATACTGTTTCAGGTTTTTCTAAAACCTTATGTTTGTTATTTAATAACAACTAAAGTACGACAATGTTTTCTCATTGTTTAAACAGTCAATTTAGTAATTGACTTCAAAGCCAGACTCAGGGTAATATCTTTATCATTTTATTATATTAGGTATAATAGACAATAGTAATGCTTTTTTCAACCATTAATCCTTCATGTGGACAAAAGTAATGCTATATATTCGCATTCAAAAAAAAAGTGTCAAAAATAATTGACACTTTTTGAAACTAAACTTAACTAATTGTGAGAAAAAATAGCTTTTAAAGAAAAGCTATGTCTTTGCTACCAACTGGCAAGAGTAATACCAACTGTGTATGGATATAATTCGGGTCCTTTATTTTCTTTAAACATTTGAGTAAGTGCATAACTTGCAAACAAATTGATAGGTCCCCAGCCTACTCTTACTTCTGCATCTAATTTTATAGGATTCAGGTAAAAATCGTTATATACTTTTGGTTTATTTCTGTCGCCATCAGCAAAATGAACTTGTTTGGAGTGCGATCCTATTTTATACCCAAATACACCACCTACTGCAAAATGAAATTGCTTCCATTTCTTTTGGGCAGTTTGGTATTCGAGAAACAGCGGAACTCTTACCCAACTTTCAACCAATTTGCTTTTTATATAACTATCGATACTATTATCATGATAACCATAAATGGTAGTCGAGTCAGGAACAAGAACAACATTATCATCGAACCGATAATTGTTCCACTGCAAACCTATACCAGAAACTATTCCAAAACGGTTATTAATTATATTAGCATTGAGTTCAAAAACATTCAAATTAACGCCTATTGATTTAACATCATTTAATTTAAGAAAGTCATACTTGGCAGGAAGGGCTGTTCCAAAATCTTTGTTTACATAACCATTAAATGCTAATTCAAATCCTGCCCAGTGTCCTCTGAAACGATGTGTATAAGGCTTGTTTTTATCTTTCTTTTCAATTTTTACATTTCCATTATCTCCAACAATCATTTCGGTATTTCCAATCGATATTTTTGTTTCTTTGCCATCAATTACTTCAATATCGCTTCCTAACACAGAAACTTTGGTTGTATCATCAACACTTGTATTTACACGATTTTTCTTAGCAGTTTTTATATCATTATCTCCTAAATTATCAATAATAGGTTTCTGATCATATTTTACAGAACTTACACCTGATAATTCGCCCGATAGCTCTGTTTTTACATTTACATTGGCTTTGGCAACACCACTGGCTTTAACATCCATTTTTTCAACATCAAGTTCTTTAGCATTCATATTGGAAGCACCACTGATTTCTGAATTATGTTGTATTGCTTTTCCTTTTAAAACAATTTTTGCGGCACCTGAAATATCTGTTGTTAAACTTTGAACATCAATATCTAAATCTATTTTAGAAGCACCCATGGCTTTGATTTTTAATTCGCTTGATTTTAAAGTATTGCTTGATTTTATTTTGGAAACACCTGATGCTTTAATATATTTTAAATCTGTGCAAACAATTATAATTTTTACGTTGCTAAAATTGGTCATAGTGCCTGATGAGATTTTTAAAATATTATCTTTCACTTCTAAAGATGCCTCTCCTTCGTCCTCTTTTTCTACTTTAACGCTTTGCTGACTTCCATAAGAAATTACCACATTAGCAAGATCTCCGGCTTCTATTCCAGTAAATACAGGCAAATTATAGGTTTTGTATTCAGTATCTGAATCCTGAGCTTTAACAATGATTGAAAATAATACGAATACGGTAATTAATGATACTAATTTTTTCATCTTATTGATTTTTTATTGAATAAAATTTGATTTTAAAATGTGACGATAAACCTACCGGTTTTGTTACAGGCTAATTACCTATTTCCTACTTTTTTTTCCAAAGCCACATAGGTATCTTTGATATCTGAACCTATTGCTTCAATTTTACTAAACCCAATAATAGCTGCATTTTTAAGAAAACTTCCAGCTTCAGCTATGGGTTGATTTTTTAGTAAATTAGCATCAAAATCGAAACGACGATCTTTTTTGTTGTCAATAATTTGTTCGGCTGTATTATTGTCTATTTGATCGTCAGCAAAAGCCAATAAATCATTGATGGAAGTGTAATAATTTCTGTTTTCATCATTTATTAAAACAGGGCTTTCGATATTTATTTTTTGCAATTGAATAGATGCTAAAAATTGAATATCTATATTGTTATTCTTAGATTGCGTTGAATTTTGAAAGGGTTCTTTAGATAAATCTTGTTTTTTGGTTTTGGTAGTTAATACCAGCATTTTATTTGGTTTGACATTGGCAAAAGGTTCTATCGGTTTTATTACAGGCTTGATAATAGCTTTTGTTTTGTCGTTTTCGGCAGTAGTGATGGTAGTTGATTGTATTGTTTTAGTATTATTGCTGAAGTAATAAGTAGCAACACTTGCTACTAATAATAAAGATGCCGCAATGGATGCAGTTTGATAGATAATTTTTTTATTAATTGGTATATTAAAAACAGAGAATTTCTTTAATTGACGTTTGTTTTCAAACACAATAGTTTTGTCGGCTGAGAACTTTGTTAATTGAAATAAATGATAATCATTATTTAAGTTTGGATGTAGCAGACGGAATTTTTCCAATTGGCTCTTTTGAGAAATGCTCAAATCGCCTTCAGAATCAGCAATAAAAAACTCCTGATAATTGCTTAGATTAATCATACGGCTTGATGAAATGGCTTCTTTTTTCAAACATTCCTTAAAATCAAATTGTATAGAAGCATCTTCAGTAAGGCTTATGTTTTCGAAAGCATCAAATTCGGCTTTTACATCAGGATGAGCATCAACAAACGCCAACAATTCATGCGTTTGGCTTTCGTTAAGCTTTCCCTCGTAATAATCGAGTATATAGATTTCGTAATTATCTTTGCTGATGTTCATATATTATAAAACTCTTTCGAGCTCTCCTATGTAATTTTTTAAAAATAATCGTGCCCTGTAAATATATACTTTTACCTGTGATTCGTTGAGATTGGTAATTTCGCCGATTTCATCATAGCTATATCCTTCGTAATCTCTCAGCAAAATAACTGATTTCTGAATCTCGGGAAGTTGTTCCAATGCAGCATCCAGCACTTCTTTTAAATCAGAATAATTATTTTCTATTGTCAGACTTTTTAGAAAAGCATCGTCTAAAGTAGTTTGCTTTTTCTCTCTTCTGATTTGGTCAATCATTGTATGGTAAGCAGTAGTGAATAAATAAGAACGTGCTTTTTCGTAAGAAATCTCAGCTACTTTATCCCACATTTTGATAAATGAATCCTGCACTACATCCTTAGCTTTATCTTCATCTTTTATATTTTTGAGGATAAAGCGATAAACGCCATCAGCAAAATCATCTACACAACAGTTGTACTCAGTAGTTGTCATTCAAATACGTAATTATTTTCTCACAATTTACTTATCAGACGAACAGTCATTGCAAAAAGTTACAGCGAAGATAATAAAAGTTTTAAAGTTCTTAAAGATTATAAAATAGCGAAGATATAAGTTGTATTCTATTTTGCCTTTCAATGCAAATAGACAATTTTTAAGAATTTCAAATTGCTTTCGGTTCATCCGAATGCTCTACAAACATAACTTATATTTATTTTTTTTATCTTTGCAACGAAAAATCTTATGTGCATATAAATTTTTATCATCGTGGAAAACAAAAAAGTAAAAGTTGGTTTAATACAAATGACTTGTACTAAAAACAAACAAGCCAATATCATTAAAGCAACTGAAAAAATAAAGCAAGCAGCCTCAAAGGGTGCTCAGATTATTTGCTTGCAGGAATTGTTTGCATCGCTTTATTTTTGTGATGTGGAAGACTATGATAACTTTGCATTGGCTGAAGCTATTCCCGGAAAAACAACAGATGATTTTTCGAAACTGGCAAAAGAACTGAATGTTGTTATCATTGCTTCTTTGTTCGAAAAACGTGCTGAAGGATTGTATCACAATACGGTGGCTGTGCTAGATGCTGATGGCAGCTATTTAGGAAAATATCGAAAAAACCATATCCCTGACGACCCTGCTTATTACGAAAAGTTTTACTTTACACCCGGCGATTTAGGTTATAAAGTTTTTAAAACAAAATATGCAACGATAGGCGCATTAATATGTTGGGATCAATGGTATCCCGAAGCCGCTCGCATTACAGCATTGATGGGTGCCGAAATTATTTTTTACCCGACGGCTATTGGTTGGGCAACTTCGCAAACTTCAGAAGTTAACAATGAACAATATACTGCATGGCAAACCATACAACGCAGCCATGCCATAGCCAATGGAATACATGTAGTAAGTGTAAACCGTACCGGACAAGAAGGAGAAATGAATTTCTGGGGTGGTTCTTTCATCAGCAATCCTTTTGGGACTTTGCTTTACGAAGCAAGCCACCAAAACGAAGAAATACATGTTCAGGAACTAAATCTAACTAAAACCAACGAATACCGTATTCATTGGCCATTCCTGAGAGATCGAAGAATAGATACTTATTCGCCAATTACCGAAAGATTTATTGACGA
>CAZUCB010000069.1:8754-10271 GCA_964618755.1 uncultured Bacteroides sp.
TTCGCCAATTACCGAAAGATTTATTGACGAATAGTAATGACTAAAGTCGGAAGACTAAAGACCGAAGTTGGAAGACAGAAGACGGAAAAAGTAGTTTGTGAAGAAATTTTAAAACAAAAGTGAAAAGAAAAAATACTGCATAGCTACTTTACGAACTTTAAAAACTTAAAAACTTTATGAACGCTGTAAACTTGCAAACACCCCGAAAAATGGGCTACCGTTTTCCTGCTGAATGGGAAAAACACACTGCCACATGGTTAAGTTATCCGCACAACGAAAACTCCTGGCCCGGCAGAATCCAACATATTTATCCTGCTTACCATCAATTTATAAAAGAATTAAGCCATGGCGAAATTGTAAACATTAATGTTAATGATCAGCTAATGCTTAATCATGTTAAAGAACAGCTTACAACCTATGGTGTAAATTTGGACAATATTCGTTTTTTTATTCATCCAACCAACGACGCATGGTGTCGCGATCATGGGCCTGCATTTTTAGTAAATCCAAATGCTGTAGATAAAAAAATTATTGTCAACTGGGAATACAATGCCTGGGGGAATAAATATCCTTATGACTTAGATAATAAAATACCACAATTGATAGCAGATAAGTTGCAATTACCTGTTGTCAATCCCGGCATAATAATGGAAGGAGGTTCAGTTGATTTTAACGGCAAAGGTAGTTTAATTACAACCAAAGCCTGTTTGTTGAACGAGAATCGCAACCCACACTTAAACCAATCGAAAATAGAAAATTATCTTTACGAATATTATGGTGTTGAGCAAATTATATGGCTCAATGAAGGTGTTGATGGAGATGATACCAATGGTCATGTAGATGATCTCACTCGATTTGTGAATGAAGACACCGTTGTTACTGTAATGGAAAGCAATAAAAATGATTTAAATTTTGCACCTTTACTCGAAAATTACAACGAATTAAAAAAACAAAGGCTTCTTAATGGAAAGCAATTAAACATTATTGAACTTCCTATGCCCGAGCCATTGCTGATTGAAGACCAGCGTGTACCCTGTTCCTATGCTAATTTTTACATTGCCAATAGTGCTGTAATTGTACCTATTTTCAACTGCAAAACAGACGATATTGCCCTGAATATTTTATCAGATTGTTTTCCACACAAAAAAGTTATTGGAATTGATTCAACTGAAATTATTTGGGGATTGGGTAGTTTTCACTGTTTAAGTCAACAGGAACCTGAAGTTATATAAAAACTATTTGGCATTAAATTTGTTAAGTAACTTATTATGTAACTATGAAAATATAGAATTTTATTTATTATACGACAATGGACATTTTGTCATTCCGAGCAATAGCGAGGAATCTCAATAAAATATAAAATACATAATATGAGATGCTTCCTTATTTCAACATTACAAAAAAAGTTCAATAAAACAAAATAAAAATTAAAATCAATAAAAATCACAATATGAAGAAAACAATCATTGCAAAACTTGTAATTATTTTAGCACTTGTGGCTTTCAGCGGAAAAACAT
>CAZUCB010000069.1:10371-13719 GCA_964618755.1 uncultured Bacteroides sp.
ATCATTGCAAAACTTGTAATTATTTTAGCACTTGTGGCTTTCAGCGGAAAAACATATAGCCAAAAAGCAGAGAAAGCTGCTGAAGAAAAAGTGAAAATTATCACCGATCAGGAATTTGACAAAACCATCAAAAAAGGTATTACCTTGATTGATTTCTGGGCAATCTGGTGCGGACCATGTCGTCGTCAAGCTCCAATAGTTGAGGAAATTGCCAATGAAGTAAGTAAAAAAATAAAAATTGGCAAATTAGATATTGATAAAAACAAAATTTCTGCTAGTACTTATAGCGTAAGAAACATTCCTACTTTAATTATATTTAAGGATGGGAAAGAAGTTAAGCGTTTGGTTGGATTACAAGACAAACAAACAATTCTTAACGAATTGAACGCCATAAAATAATTATCAGAAAGAAAATCATATAAGCATGTTGTAAACAACAGCATGCTTTTTTTATATACTTTTGGAAGAAAAAAAACAAAATATGTATAAGAAAATCAAAAACTTCTTTTCAGTACAGGCAATTATTGGCATAGTCATAGGTATAATTGCGGGCTATCTTTATTATTTAAAAGTAGGATGCACTTCAGGCACTTGTCCCATCACTTCCAGTCCATGGATGAGTATGCTATGGGGAAGTGTAATTGGGTATTTATTAGGCGATATATTTTCAAAGAAAAAACCTAAAGAAGATAAATAGCATTTTAATGCTTCAAAATTTTATATACTAAGATTTTTAAATCAGCATCTCCTGTATTTTCCCAAGAACGATTGCTCCCGGTTTTAACAGAAATACTGCAATTTGCAGATAAATTAAATACTTCATCTTCCAGTAATAATTTCCCGCTACCTTCTAAAACGTAAAATATTACATCAAAAGAATTGTCATGTTTTTCAAGTATTTCTCCTTTTCTCAGCGTTAAATGAATCAATTCGGCTTGCTCATTGGCAAACATAATCCGACCTTCAATCTTAAAAGGAACTTTAGGTGCATTCTCTAAATTAATTATTTTCATATTGAATGATGTGGTGATTTACTGATATGCTGATAAGGTGATTTAGAAAGAATAAATTATGGCTATCTATTTTAGTCACTTATTCAAAATCAAAATATCAAAGTATTTCTTTTTAACTCTAAGTATTCAAAGTATTTTAAGTACTTTAGGCACTAAAATTACTATTACATTAGATACTTTCCTTTATCATCGTTAGCAGCATTTTAAATTTTTCCACAGCATAAACTGCATGGGTGATATTGGCAGGCATAATAATGCATTCACCTGGGTTAACTGTAAAAGGAACTTTATTAATAATGATTTCCGCTTTGCCTTCCACCACCTGAATCATGGCATCAAAAGGAGCTGTGTGCTCGCTGAGTGATTGTCCTTTGTCGAAAGCAAACAATGATACGTTTCCGGTTTTCTTTTCCAGAACCCTTTTGCTTACAATTCCATTTTCGGAATAATCTACTTCTTTGTAGAAACTAAAAACCTTTGCGGTTTCAAATGATTTGTTTTCCATTTTTTAAGTTTTATATGATGAATAATTTAATTTCTGTTTAATGTATAAATTTGCTTATCAAATGTTTGAGCGATAATATCGGATGAATATACATCATTCTGGGTCCTGAAAATCGCATAACTTCTTTTATTTTTTCTCTATATTCAGGTTTATAACAGTGCGTCACACATTTCTTGCATGCAGGCTTCTTTTCTTTATACTTACATTTATCGGTTCTTAATAAAGCATAATCAATTAAATTTTTACAATCTTCACAAACAGCTTTGCCACCATGATTTGCTCTGCAATAAACTTCAATCATGGCTTTTACTGTAGCCTTTTCGGTTTCTATTCTTTTGCTGTTCACGAGTTTGTAAAGATAAGAAAAAACATGACAGGTTTCGAAAACCTGTCATGTTTAAAGTTATTACTAATTCAAGAACAATTTCATGTCATCATCCACTGTTCCGATACCGGCTATTCCGAAAGTATCAATCAATACTTTGGCTACATTTGGTGATAAGAAAGCTGGTAAACTTGGACCTAAATGAATATTTTTAACACCTAAGTGCAATAATGCCAACAATACGATAACTGCTTTTTGTTCGTACCAAGCTATATTGTAAGCAATTGGCAATTCATTGATATCATTCAGTTCGAAAACTTCTTTCAGTTTCAGTGCAATAACTGCCAATGAGTAAGAATCGTTACATTGTCCAGCATCCAAAACGCGTGGAATTCCACCTATATCACCCAAAGGCAATTTGTTGTAACGATATTTTGCACAACCAGCGGTTAAAATAATGGTATCTTTTGGTAATTTTTCAGCAAATTCGGTATAATAATTACGATCTTTCATTCTTCCATCGCAACCTGCCATTACAAAGAATTTCTTAACAGCACCTGATTTTACAGCATCAATAACTTTATCAGCTAATGCAAATACCTGAGCATGTGCAAAACCACCAATAATTTCACCGGTTTCAATTTCGGTAGGAGCAGCGCATTTTTTAGCATGGGCTATGATTTCAGAAAAATCTTTATGTCCATTGGCATCAGCTTTAATATGTTTGAAACCTGGGAAACCTGCTAATCCAGTTGTGTAAACTTTGTCAGAATATTTAGATTCTGATTTTGGTGGAACTATACAATTGGTTGTAAATAAAACCGGTCCGTTAAATGATTCAAATTCTTCTTTTTGAGCCCACCATGCATTGCCATAGTTTCCTACAAAATGTTTGTATTTTTTGAAAGCAGGATAGTAGTTTGCTGGCAACATTTCGCTGTGTGTGTAAACATCAATTCCTGTACCATCAGTTTGTTCCAATAATTCCTGCATATCTTTAAGGTCGTGACCACTGATTAAGATACCTGGTTTATCACTAACACCGATATTTACTTTGGTAATTTCTGGATTGCCATAAGTCGTTGTGTTTGCTTTATCTAATAATGCCATAACACTAACACCATATTGACCAGTTTCCATAACCAAACCTACATTTTCTTCAACGCTCATGTTGTCGTTGGTTAAAGCAACCATTGCTTTCTGTACAAAAGCATAAATAGCTGCATCTTCGAAACCTAAGTTTAAAGCGTGGTCAGCATAAGCTGCCAAACCTTTTAAACCATAAAGAACCAAAGCACGCAATGAGCGAACATCTTCATTCGGAGCATCAATACGACCGTCCATTGACAACGCTTTTTCGTAGATTTCTTCATCATTATCGCTGTACCAGCAGCATGGATCGCAGCAGTTTTCAACGATTTCAGCACCAGCAGCAATAGCCTGTTGTTTCATTTCTTCCCTTAAAACCAAAGTTTCCCGAACTTGCTTTAAGAAAGCTTTTTTGT
>CAZUCB010000070.1:0-5810 GCA_964618755.1 uncultured Bacteroides sp.
AATGATAGCATTGGTGGATGATCTTACCCAGCATATTTTTCCTTTTTTATTAATATATCTGTAATCTAGATAAGAGTAATCCCTTTCATAAAGTTTTGAAATACGTTCATAAATCATTGCTTTATCTTCAGCATAAATATAAGTAAGAATGTTGGTTCCAATTACTTCTTCGACTGTATATCCCAATACTCTATAGACAGAAGGAGTTACATACTTTATAATACCTTCGTTTGTAATTTCATAAACTACATCATTGATGGATTCTACCAGATTACGATATTTTTCTTCACTTTGTAAAAGCTTGTTTTCTGCCAGTTTTTGCTCAGTGATATTCTCGTGCATTATAACAACTCTATCTGATTTTCCATGTGTGCCTTTTAAAGAGAATCCTGTTGCTTTTATCGTAAGTGGTTTATCAGGAAAAGATGGATTGACATCATGGGGATTATAATTGGCATTAGGGAAGGAAATAACTTCACCATTTTTAATACGATCGAATAGCTCACCAAATCCTTGTTGTAATAATTGAGAATCATTAAATAATGAATATCCTTCATGAACTATAGCACCAAAAAGATTATAGTGTGCCAAATTTGTTTGAATAGTATAACCGTCGAAATTCAAGATTTGAATTGACGTCGGATTTTTTTCTATAATGTCCTGTAGGCTTTTTTCTGCATACTTGCGGTCGGTAATATCAACCGCTGTGATATTACACACAACCCCATTTTCAGTAATGACGCCAGATAGCAATACGGTAGTTGGTAAATTATCAACCATAGTCAGGCTAACTTCACAACTTACTTTGATTTTGCTGCTGAATATTTTTTTTAAAAAAGCATTGAACGTAGAACGTGTATCTTCAGAAATGAATAAGCTAAACATTTTATTAATCAAACGGGAACGTTCCTTACCAAGCATTTGTGATCCGATAAGATTCATTTGGATAATTTCACCTCTTTCGGAAAGAGAAAAATAGCCTGAAGGTGCAAAATCATATAGCTCGGTATATTTATCCAATGAATTTTGCGCTTGTTCATTTGCCCGCTTTAACTCTTCTGCCTGCATTTCCAGTTCAATCTGATGTACATGAAGTTCATCAATAAGTTTTATTATTTCTGTTTCAGTAAGCTGAGTATTTTTGTTTGATTTCTTGCTTTTCAAAAATTCTTCTGCTCTTTTGCGAAGAATGCTTGCATCTTTGGATTGGTGAATTTTTTTCATAAAATTATTGTTTCAGGAAAATTCATAAATACTGGAATTTTATCAACTATTATGATATAAAATTAGTATTAAATGAATAATGAAGTAAAAATAATAAATATTTCTGATTTTCAGCTTTTATTGATAATAATGTATGATTATAGTAACAATAAGTTTTTGAATTTGAAACTATGTAAATGGAAAACAAATCAAATAGCTTTAATGAGGAAAATAGTAAAATAATACGAAGGAGGGCTTTACCCAAAAATAAAATGTCCTAAAACAGATTGACTATTCTAGGACATCATTTAGCAAAAAATATCTGTTGTTTAACTAAAATTCACTAACAAAGTCAGCAAATAAAGGAGAAACCTTATCCTTGTCAGATAAAATAGGATTTTCAATATTCCATTCTATATTCAAATCAGGGTCATTCCATAATATGGAGCCTTCGGATGCTTTGTTATAAATATTTGTACACTTATAAGAAAAAATAGTATCGTCTTCCAAGGTTGCAAAACCATGAGCAAAACCAGGGGGTATCCACAACATAGTTTTATTAAGTTCGGTAAGTTCAAGCATAAAAGATTTCCCATAAGTAGGAGATGTTTTACGAATATCAACAGCTACATCTAATACACTACCTTTAATAACTCTTACCAATTTACCCTGAGCAAAAGGAGGATTTTGAAAATGTAATCCTCTCAATACATTTTTTTGAGATTTAGATTCATTATCCTGTACAAAATTCAAATTTAATCCTGCATCTAGAAATTTTTGTTTACTATAAGATTCAAAAAAATATCCTCTATCATCGCGGAAAACCTGAGGCTGAATGATCAGTAAATCGGCTATTGGTGTTTTAATTATTTCCATCTTTAAATAAATGATTAATTGACTAATTGAATAACTGAGTAATTGAATAATTGAGTAACTGAGTAAATTATTTTTTCAATTAATCATTTACTCATTTAATCTTTTACTATAAATGAATAGCTTCGCCATAAGCTGCGGCAACAGCTTCCATTACAGCTTCTGACATTGTAGGATGCGGATGAACTGCATCTAATATATCACGACCAGTAGCTTCTAATTTACGAGCAACTACAACTTCTGCAATCATTTCGGTAACATTGTCGCCTATCAAATGTGCACCTAAACACTTATTGGTTTTTACATCAAAAATAACTTTTACAAAACCATCTCTATTGCCCGATGCTGTAGCTTTTCCAGAAGCTAGATAAGGAAATTTACCTATCAATAATTCATAACCAGCTTCCTGAGCTTGTTTTTCTGTCATACCTACCGATGCAATTTCGGGATTCGTATAAGTACAACCCGGAATATTACCATAATCTAAAGGAATAGGATGATGTCCTGCAATTTTCTCAACACAAATAATACCTTCGTGAGAAGCAACATGCGCCAAAGCAGGACCATGAACAATATCACCAATTGCATAATAACCATCTATATTGGTACGATAATACTCATCAACAGTAACCTTACCTTTATCATAAGAAATGCCGGTTTCGTCTAATCCTATGCCATCTACATTGGTAGCAATACCCACTGCCGACAATACAACTTCTGCTTCAACAATTACTTCGCCTTTTTTTGTATTGATAGTAACTTTACATAAATCGCCTGTTGTATCAACACTTTCCACAGTAGCTTCTGTCATTACTTTCATTTTTTGCTTTTTAAAAGAACGTTCAAGTTGTTTTGAAACTTCTTCATCTTCAACAGGAACTATATTGGGCATAAATTCAACCAACGTAACTTGTGTACCAATTGAATTATAAAAATAAGCAAATTCAGAACCAATAGCACCTGAACCAACTACAACCATTGATTTAGGCTGTTCTGCCAATGTCATAGCTTCTCTATAACCAATTATTTTCTTTCCATCTTGTTTTAGATTCGGTAATTCACGTGAACGTGCACCTGTAGCTATAATGATATGGTTGGCTGAAATTTCAGTAATATTACCATCGGCATCTGTTACTTCAATTTTTTTACCGGGTTTAAGTTTTGCGAAACCATTCATTACGTCAATATTGCTCTTTTTAAAAAGGAATTGAATTCCTTTGCTCATTCCTTCAGCCACTCCCCTACTACGTTTTACAATATTTTCAAAATCAGCTTTTATTTCGCCCTCAATTTTAATACCATAATCAGCTGCATGCGATGCGTAATTGAAAACCTGAGCACTTTTGAGCAATGCCTTGGTAGGAATACAACCCCAATTTAAACAAATACCACCTAATTCGGCACGTTCTACCACTAAAGTTTTCATTCCTAACTGAGTTGCTCTGATGGCAGCTACGTAACCTCCAGGACCACTGCCAATAACTATAATATCGTAATTCATATATTTTTAATTTAATTTTTTACTGAAATTTATTCATTTTTTCAAACAATCATAATGTGTATTGCCTAAACAACTTTTAGTTTATATAGTTTGATGAAAATGAAAATGCGAAATTATTAATTTATTCAATATTTTGATAGAAACAATTGCATTTTTAATTATAAAAAAGCCACTTAGTGGAATATCTACTAAGTGGCTATTGCTTTCAAATCAGCAAATCGCTAATTGTTTTTGATATAATTAACCAAGCCTTTGGCATTAAATACACCCATTAGTTTAGTTGGTAACGGAGCAAATTTAACAATCTTCTCCCCTACTTTAATTTCGCCTTTTTCAAAGTCTAATAATACTTCATCTCCTTGTTTGTAAGCATCTACTACTTCAGGTAACACAATAATTGGCAACCCTTGATTTACGGAAGAACGGTAGAAAATACGGTTAACCGATTTGCAAATTACTGCTTTTACATTAGCATAAGCCAAACCTACTGCAGGATGTTCGCGGGAACTTCCACATCCAAAATTGGCTCCAGCAATTACAATATCATTGGCTTGTACACGTTCAGCAAAAGTATCATCAAATCCTTTGAAAAGATAAGGCATAATTTTGTCGCCTTCAGAACTGCCAATCTGATAAGTCAAATTTCCAGCAAACATTTGGTCAGTATTCAAATTATCCACATCGGCATAATTCCAGCAAGCTTTAGCATAGCGGTCTTCGTCTGCTTTTACCTCAACAGTTTTACTTTGTTCTGCTTTATAAGGAAATTTATCGATGCTAACAATTCCTCTCGGATCAGTGATTTCTCCTTTTAAAGCTGAGTAAGCAACGGTAGCAGGTGAAGCCAAATAAATATTGGCTTTCGGATTGCCAATTCTGCCTTTAAAATTACGGTTGGCAGTAGAAATAACATTGATATTGTCGGCAGGAATTCCTTGTCCAGTTCCTAAGCAAGGGCCACAAGAAGTTGCCAGAACAGTAGCACCAGCTTCCATAAATATCTCAATCAGACCTTCTTTTAAAGCTTGCATATAAATAGATTTTGAAGCAGGAATTACCAACATCTGGAAATCTTTTGGTAGCTTTTGTCCTTTCAAAATTGCAGCAGCTTCACGCAAATCTTCCAAACGACCATTGGTACAAGTTCCAATCAATGCTTGTTGTATTTTTGTTCCCTGAACTTCAGAAACTGCTTTTACATTGTCCACATGATGAGGAGCAGCAACAACTGGGAAAATATCATTCAAATTAATTGTAATTTCTTTGGCATAAATGGCATCTTCATCAGCCCATAAACCTTGCATTTTAGCTCCGAAATGTGTTTCCAAAACTTCGTCAGCAGGAAAAACAGCATTTTTTGCCCCCATTTCCGAAGCCAGATTACATAAAGTCATACGCGACGAAATACTTAATGAATTAACACCTTCTCCATGATATTCAATTGACATATAATCAGCTCCACTTGAACCTATCATTCCGATAATCCAGATAGATAAATCTTTGGCAAAAACACCTTTGGGCAATTTGCCTGTTAATGTAATTTTGATAGATTCGGGAACCCTAAACCAAGTTTCGCCTTGTTTCCACAAGCCAGCAGATTCGGTTCTGTCAATACCAGCAGCAAAAGCATTGAAAGCTCCAGCTGTACAACTATGACTATCACTACCAACAATTACCATTTTGGGCTTAGCATATTCCGACATAATTTGATGGCAAATACCTTGCCCTACATCATGGAATTTTTTAATACCTTGTTCAGTAGCAAAATCTCTGATACGTTGATAATCATTTGCCAATTTAGCGTCTGTAGGAGGTGCATTGTGGTCCAAAACAATTAGTAATTGTTCAGGATCAAATACCTTAGTACCTCCCATTTTAATAAAAGTTTTTTCTATACTTGAAGTATTGTCGTGAGTTAGAACAATATCAGGTTTTTTGAAAACGATGCTTCCTTTTTCGGCATCAAATATTTTTTCAGCAAAAGTTTTACCTGCCATAACGTATTTATTTAAAGATAATTGAAATTAAAATTCTGTTTTACTCTAATACTGCAAACCTACATATTTTTTTAATAAAAAAACAAACATAAACAAAAAAACATAGAATTTTTTTTAAATTTATGAGAAACCGTTTTTTGTTAATTGAACGCTATATAAAAGTTTAAGCAAAAAAAAGAGGTTGAATCATAAACAAT
This sequence comes from uncultured Bacteroides sp., assembly GCA_964618755.1. Lineage (GTDB taxonomy): Bacteria > Bacteroidota > Bacteroidia > Bacteroidales > JACABE01 > JACABE01. The sequence continues at coordinate 5,772 of CAZUCB010000070.1, forward strand.
TGATTCAACCTCTTTTGAAGCGTTAAAAAATTATTTTTT
>CAZUCB010000070.1:5910-13336 GCA_964618755.1 uncultured Bacteroides sp.
GCTTTTACTTCTTTTTTAACTTCTTTTTTTGGAGTTTGAGGAGTTTGAGCATTAAGTGTTAAACCACATACTAAAGCTATTGCTGTTGCAAATACAAATACTTTTTTCATTTTTTAAAATTTTAAATGATTTTTAATTATATAAATTAACGGTGCAAAAGTACTCTCATTTGAATATACAAGTATGATTTACGCGTTAAAATATGTTAAATAAATATTAAAATTTCAAATTAAGGCCAAGCATAAAATTTCTACCAGATTGTGGAAAATAGCCATCAATAACTTCTCTTTGATTTACTGAATAATAGCTATATACCCATGCATTGGTTTCGTACTTAATATTTAGTATATTATTTAAAGTTAAAAACACATTTATCTGTTTAATAAATTTTGTTTCAATACTATAATTTAGTCTTAAATTATTCACTAAATAAGCTTTTAGTTTTCTATTTTCGCTGGAAGTATTGTCTATATATTGTTTTCCAACATATTTACTCATCCAACTTATATCAAATCGTTTAAAGAAATTATAGGTAAACTGATTATTGGCAATTATTTCTGGTGAAAAGCTAAGATTGGTTTCGCCAAGATAGTTGGCACGTTGTATTCCATTGTCCCAATCATCGACATATTCGGTAAAATCTTTAATCTTATTTTTACTCAAAGCAAGATTAGCCTCCCATTTCAATGACTTGATAATTTTAGCTCCTGCTGAAATTTCAATTCCCAAACGGTAACTTTTAGGTAGATTTACCATAATAGCATCACCAACATCATTAATTTCACCAGTTAATGCCAATTGATTGTTGTAATTCATCAAAAACAAATTTGACTTCAAATAAAAATTATTCCTTTTAAGGCTGTAACCTAACTCAATATTTTGCATGGTTTCGTGCACCGGAAATGCTTTTGATGGATCAGCATCTACAAAATTGCTTCTGCTGGGCTCACGATTGGCAATAGCAAAAGAAACATACATATTGCTATTATTATTCAACTGATAATAAGCACCAAACTTGGGATTAAAAAAGTTGAATTCATGGTTTTGCTGTAAGAATGCCAAATTATCATCAATTCCTCTTATTTTATAATAGATGGTTCTTAATTGCAAATCGGCATAAAAACTCCATTTTTCGGTTAGCTGGTAATTTACTTTTGAATAAACATTGAAATCAGTTTTTAAGCCTTGGTTGCGGTACCATTCATAATTTAAAGGATGATTGCCATTGTATTGCATCCAGATAATATTTCCAATATGATCGCCAACATAACGATTCCAAGCTCCGCCTATTACAGCAGATATTTGTTTGTGATTATCATAATTAATGGCAAAAGTATATCCATAAAAATCATTATCTAAAATCTTACGTCGAATTAAATCGCTTCTTTTAATAGTATCATTAGCAGTATAAACATTATCGAGTCCGTATTTACTGTATTCTTCCTGCGATTTATATTCTTCATAATATCCATAACCTTTTGTGTAGTGCAAAGCGGCATTCAGATTCCAGTTTTTATTGATTTCATGCGAAATAAGCATTTGATAATTATCTTGCTGGTAGTTATCAGTTTGATTATCGTAATATTTTAAATTTCCATTGGCATCGTAATATTCGCCCATGCTGTTGTAAGTTCTGTTGGAGTCAATAATATTGGATGGAATTCCATTCCATGCCTGATAGGTTTTTTCTTTTCCCGAAAAACATAGTAGTTTTACGATGGTCTTCTTGCCATAATATGCTGCAGACAAATAAAACGAATGCAATTCAGAGCTTGCTCTGTCAATAAAGCCATCGGAAGAAATTTTCGATAAACGACCGTCGAAAACCCATTTTTTATCTATTAATCCAGTGCCAAAGCTAACGGTATGTTTCAATGAGTTGAAAGAACCCACTGCATTATTTATTTCGGCATAGGGTTTTTGATTGATGTTTTGTGTTTGGAAATTAATACTTGCACCAAAAGCACCTGCACCATTTACTGATGTTCCTACACCACGCTGAATTTGCAAATTATCAATGGAAGAAGCAAAATCGGGCATATCTACAAAATAAACGGAGTGAGACTCGGCATCATTCAACGGAATACCGTTTACCATTACATTGGTGCGGGTTAAATCGCTGCCTCTTATACGAATGCCGGTATAGCCAATTCCGGAACCTGCATCGGATGTTACCACTACCGAAGGTGTTTGCTCCATCAAATAAGGAATATCCAAGCCTGTATTTGTTTTTGCAATTTCTTCTTTTGTGATGTTTTGGTAGGTAGTGGGTGTTTTTTCTCCTGCTCTACTCGATCTGATGATTACTTCGTCTTGCATAATAGGGCTGATTTGCAATTTGATATCCAACTGCAAATTGGCATCTATCGTAATGGTACGGATATCGGCCAAATAGCCAATGAAAGAAGTTGTAAGCTGGTATTCGCCTTTTTTTAATCCCGCAATGGCAAACCTGCCTTGATTGTCGCTTACCACTGCTTTGTAATTGTTTGTAAGCACAATGTGTGCTCCCGGCAATTTTTCGCCGGTATTAGCATCTGTAACACTTCCGTTTACAGCAAACTGACTCCATGCCATAAAAGGCAGGATAACTGCAATACTCATTGCAATCCATCTCTTTTTCATTTTTTGTTTTTTTTTACGGGATCTCTGTAAATTGCTTTTTCTTCGTTGGACTTCAATTTCAAAATCCTCATTTACATCAGTAAACTGCGGTTTAAAAATATTGTCCGCCTCAAAAAATCTAATTTTCAGAAACCCTCTTTAGTTAAACTTATTTGAATGGTAATAGGGAAAAGAACCATTCGTTAATAAAGTTTACCCTAAATTCCCTCCGCCGGCACTACCCGGTTCAGGTTCAATGGGTATGATCTCAGCCCGTTATATTGGGGCACCCCTATTAGTTCATGCAGCAAAAGTATATATTTTTTTAATATTTGAAGCTATTTTTTAAAAAATATCCTTTATATTTATTAATAAAAAACAAGCCTTAATTATGGCCTTGTGTTTAGGATTTAATTTTTGAAATTATAATAAAAGTTTAAATGATTTATTATGACTTAGTCGTTTTTTTAAACTTTCTATGTTGCTTATCCATTTCTGTATGCTGCTTATTCATTTCTGTATTCGGATTATCCATTTCCGATACCCGATAATCCATTTCCAACAGCTTTACTAATAATTGAACTTTCTGTAGCTTTTACTTTACGAAAGTCATTTCCACATAAACCGGCAAATGATCGGAAGGGTATCGGCAATCCTTAGAATCGCTTAATACCGCATACTTATTTACACGAATTCTTTTTTTATCTGTAAATACATAATCGAGCAATTTTATCACAGGTTTATCAAATTCAAAACCATTGAAACTGCCATCAGGTCCAAAAACTATACCTTGACATACCTGTTTTGAGTTGTTTAATGTTTCCGAAATATATTTAATGGCATAGGTAGTGGGCTCCGAATTAAAATCGCCCATCAAAAGAACGGGATTATTGGCTTTGTTTAGCGATTTTATTCTCGCAATTATTAATTTGGCACTGTTGTTTCGCGAAAGCTCGCCAAGATAATCCAAATGGGTATTAAAAACCCAAAATTGTTGTTTTGTATTTTTACATTCCAACAGTGCATAAGTGCATACCCTGTTTAAGGCAGCATCCCAACCTTTGGAAACCACATCGGGTGTTTCGGATAGCCAGAAAGTAGATTGCTTAATAAGCTTAAACTTTTGGGCATTGTAAAAAATAGCCGAGTGTTCTCCTTTTTTTTGTCCGTCGTCTCTGCCTACACCCACATATCTATAGCTTACAAGTGAGCTATCAATGTATTTTAATTGATGTTCCAATCCTTCTTGAACACCCAATATATCAGGCGCATAAAACTTAAGTTGGGTACAAAAATAATCTTTACGTATGCTCCATGCATTTAAACCATCATCAGGATTGTCGTACCTAATATTATAGGTCATCACTTTTATTGTTTGGCTGTGCGTTAGTGTAGAACAAGCAACAAACAACACAATCAGTAACATTATCTTTCTTAACTTTTTCATTTGTTTTAAAAGTTTTTGATTTTAAAAAATACATGCATCGAAGCATAATACATCGTATTTATTAGTTGTTTTTTTATTTACAAATGTAAGCTTATTATTACAAAAATCGAAATAGAATAGATATATTTTAAATCTTAGCCGAAGGGATTAAAGATTATAAACGTCTATATTTTCCATGTAAAGTTTTGCATTATTCAATACAATGTTATAACATTTTAGAGAAATTTTATAACATTGTTATTGTTAAGTATTGCTAATATTGCAGACTAAATATTAAAAAAACTTACTTTTGTCAGGAATAAAACAAATAACTTTACAAACTTTAAACTTTTGACTTTATAAATCAAATTCTTAATGCAGAAACTAAAAACACTATTTCCTCATTATATTGGTAGCTTACTAAATAGCTATTCGCAGATTTTCTTTTCCAAAAGCACAATCTTTGCATGTTTATTAGTAGTTGTTACTTTTTTTGATTTTTATGCAGGCTTAAGTGGATTGATTGCTGTAACAATTTCCAATACAGCTGCCTATTTAATAGGTTTCAATCGTCAAAATATCAGCTCTGGATATTATGGTTTCAACAGCTTATTGGTAGCCTTGGGATTGGGTGTTTATTATGATCCGAATATTCAATTCTTCATGATTTTGTTTTTTGCATCTTTATTAACATTGTTTATAACAGTTTCATTGGAAGGTATTGTTGGCAAGTATGGCTTACCCTATCTTAGCCTTTCCTTTTTATTTGTAACTTGGATGGTTACTTTAGCAACAAGAGGATTTACATCACTTACTATCAGCGAAAGAGGAATATATACACTCAACGAAATGTACTCATTAGGAGGTTTTACATTGGTAGCTATTTACGAATGGTTTAATAATTTGAATCTACCTGATTATGTTATTATATATTTTCGTTCGTTAGGTGCTATTTTCTTTCAATACCATTTAGTTGCTGGATTATTGGTTGCATTAGGCTTAATAATTTATTCACGCATTGCATTTCTGTTATCTATATTTGGTTTTGGGTCAGCATATATTTTTTACCAAATAATAGGTGGAGATATTACAGAACTCAGTTATGGTTATATTGGATTTAACTATATACTTACTTCCATTGCCATTGGTGGCTTTTTTATTGTTTCTTCAAAGTATTCTTTTTTATGGGTTCTACTAATGATTCCTGTAATTTCTATTGTGCTTTCGGGCTGCAATGTTGTACTTTCAATGTTCCAACTTTCAATATTTTCATTACCATTTAATTTTGTAGTACTTCTGTTTTTATACATCCTCAAATTTAGAGAACGCTTTTATCATAATCCTGAAATAGTAGGTATCCAACAGTTTTCACCTGAAAAGAATTTATATACTCAAAAGAATAATTTAGGGAGATTTAAAAATTCTTATATCATTCCTATATCATTACCTTTTTGGGGCGAATGGAAGGTTACGCAAGCACATAGTGGAAAAATAACACACAAAGCTGAATGGAAGCATGCTTGGGATTTTGAAATTGCTGATGAAACTGGCAAAATGTTCACAGGATCAGGTTTAAGCTGTTCAGATTATTATTGCTACAACAAACCAATTATAGCCCCTGCAGCTGGTTGGGTCGAACAAATTATTGACAATGTAGATGATAATAATATCGGAGATGTAAATATTGAACAAAATTGGGGAAATACTATTATTATTCGACACACCGATTTATTGTTCAGCAAAATATGTCATATCAAAAAAGAAAGCTTCAAAGTAAAGGTTGGTGATTACTTAAAAAAAGGTGATGTAATAGCCAGTGGAGGAAACTCGGGCAGATCGCCACAACCTCATGTACACTTCCAATTGCAGGCAACACCTTATATTGGTTCCAAAACACTAGATTATCCATTAGGACATTATATTTTGCAAAGAAATGGTAAATATGAACTACAATCTTACCAAAAACCAAAAGAAAATGATACAATCTTAAATATTGAAAAAAATCATTCACTAAACAATGCGTATCATTTTATTCCGGGGCAGCTTATAGTATTTGATGTAACAACTGAAAGAACTAAGAAAGAAAAACAATTCAAATGGGAAGTGCAAGTTGATATTTACAATCAAACTTATATTTATTGTGAAACTTCAGGAGCTAAAGCTTATTTTTATAATGATGGTAGTTTTCATTATTTTACACATTATGAAGGCAGCAAAAAATCGTTACTTTATTACTTCTATTTAGCCAATTTTAAAGTAATGGATGGTTTTTACAAGGATTTAACCATAAAAGACAATTACCCTTTGCATATTACAGCAAATAAGCTTTTATTAATTGCACAGGATTTTATATCTCCGTTTTATATTTTCATGAAATCAGAGTTTCAAATGAATTACTTATCTAAAAAAGATGATTTTACAGATAGTGATATAGAATTAGAATCAAAATCAACAATAAAAATTGGAAAGATTATTACGAAACAATTACAATTCAATATTTCGATAAAAAATAATTGTATTGATAAAATAATAGCAATTCAAGGTGATAAAAGCTTTGTTGCCCAACGAGTTTATAAAGGAATAGATTAAAACAATAATAAATTAAATTAAAATTAAATTAGTGAGAATATTAAAAATAGTGATTGTAATAAGTTTTACAATGTTTTATTGCAATAGTTTTTCGCAGGATATTACTGAAAATATAGAGCAAAAGACATTAGAATTATTTCAAAATAAGCAATACAAAAAGCTTATTCAAATTGGAGAAGATGCTATAAAAAACAATATCGATTACTTTTACTTACGTTATCGTATTGGAGTTGCGTATTATAATTTAGGAAATTATCGCTTGGCTGCTTATCATTTAGAAAAAGCAATGGTTTTTAACTCAGATGATGCATCTGAATTAGAATATTTATATTATGCCTATACATTTTCAGGAAGAAATGCTGAAGCAAACTTATTAGCATCTAAATTTCCTGATTATTTAAAAGAACAGGTCAATTTTAAACAAAAGTATTTAAACAGTATTTATATTGAAGGCGGACCTTCACTAAGTAATAATATTCCCAAAAATGCCGGTATTGATATTAATGATACAGCCAATATTTATGGAGAAAACGACTTGAATAACAATATATTTTATGCTCATATCGGACTAAAACATGACATACTTCCTTTTTTAAGTTTTTATCATGGATACAGCCATATTTCAATTGAAAAACGCAAAATAATTAGTATTCAGTTTTGGGATATTTTCGGCACCCCTCACAATTTTGACAGTGTTAGTAATTATACATTAGTCCAAAACGAATATTATATAAACAGTGATATTCAACTAAAAAAAGGATTGAAACTAACACCTGCTTTTCATTTTATCCAAGTTGATTCAAAAAG
>CAZUCB010000071.1:0-13218 GCA_964618755.1 uncultured Bacteroides sp.
AAACATTATATTGATATTGATAACTACCCTGTATTTTTAACCCAACATCGTATTCCACAAACATGGGACTCTGTAGTTTCAAATTATGGAAATGCTTTCGTAATGAATGAAGGTATTTTACCATGGGCAACTGTAGCTGCTTATGATACATTGGTCAAATGTTTTCAACGCAATGATTTAACAAAAGCAGTTCTAATAGCTTCCGATTTAGGTCATTATGTTGCTGATGGGCACATGCCTTTGCATATTACAAAAAATTATGACGGACAATTGACAGGAAATTCAGGAATCCATTCTCGTTATGAATCTTCGATGATTTCAGCTTATAATAGTCAAATTATATATTCCGGCGACACCAACTTGAATGTAATTGAAAATGTAAATCAATATGTATTTAATTATATTTATAATAATTATAAATATAAAGATTCTTTATTAATTGCTGATAATTATGCAAAAACTCTTGCTGGAAATACAACATCTTCAACATATAATCAAGCATTATGGGATAAAACTAAAAGTTTTACCATTACACTTTTTAGTGAAGCTTCCCATAAATTAGCAGAATTAATTTATACTGCCTGGATTAAATCGCAAATCCCTGTAAGTATTGATGATTTTAGTATCTTCACTATTTCTAATTTTGAACAAAATGCACCTAATCCTTTTACTACTACAACTAATTTTCATTTTCAACTGAGCAAAAACGATCAACCAATTCTATTTCAAATCAAGGATATAGCAGGAAAAACGGTAGCTATCTTGATTGATGATAAGTTAAATGCAGGTGAACATAACATTAAATGGACACCAATAAATCTTCCAAAAGGATTATATATTGCAATAATAAAAAGCGGTAATTCAACTCTCTCAAAAAAAATATTGTATTTTTAGCTAAACTATATTTTATAAAAACGTCTGATAAAACAATAAATTAGATGATTTTTTCGTATCTTTGTTATAGTATTTAATAATAACGAAGATGAAATTTTTAATTAATTCAATATTTATAATTTCACTTATTGGAACTTTTTTGTTTTTTTATTCTTGCAAAAAAGATGATGATAACAACATTATAATTCAAGGAAAAATAATTGATGCTAATCAGAATATTGCTGTTGCAAATGCAGAGGTTACTTTTTGGTCAAGCAGAATACAAAGTGGAGCTTATAATCCTAATTATATAGCCATAACCTCAGCTATTACTGATGCAGGCGGAAATTACAATTTGCAAATTATCAAAGCTAAAGATGCAGGTTTTCGAATTACTATTGAAAAGCCTAAATATTTCGGGCAAACTACTGATATATCTGTAGAGAATCTGCCAGCAGGAACAAATACCCTTAATTATTCTATTTACCCTGAAGCATATTTTAAAATGATAGTTAAAAATATTTCATTCGTTGATAACAATGATTTTATAAGTTATTGGTTTAAAAACACTCAACCTTCAGGTGCAAATTGTTGTAATAACGTGCAAACAAACTACACAGGGCAAAGCTATTCAAATATAATAAAATGTAGAACTTTTGGAGGTCAAAATATGATTGTAAAATGGATAGTTAGAAAAGACAATGTTACTACACCTTATGAATCTTCTGTTTATTGTGCGCCATTTGATACAACCGTTTTTAATCTGAATTATTGATTCAATTGTGAATATAGCTTTATTAACTAAAATTGGTTAATAAAAAAAGTAAACATTTTCGATAATCCTGTAAAAATTAGTACTTTTGTCAAATAAATGATAGGAAGCGATGGACGATAATTTTGAGAGTTATAATGAAGAAGAAATCAAAGACTTAGTTGAGAAATTTGAACAAAAACTCAAATTAAATCAAACTTTCTTTTTTGATGTTGAAGAATATGAAATGTTGATTGATTATTATATTGATAATGAGAATATTCCATATTCAAATCAACTGATTCATCATGCCATAAGTCAGCATCCAGATTCTGTAGGTATTTTATTAAAAAAAGCCCAATTGTATGCTTATGCAGATAATACAGAAAAAGCATTGGAATTATTGTCGAAATTAGAAGGAATGGATCCTGATAATAGTGACGTGTTTTTTACCAAAGGTGCTATTTATAGTCAACTTAAACGTTATGAAAAAGCAATTGAAGAGTACCATAAAGCAATTGCAAAAACAGAAGAATTAGATGAAGTTTATATAAATATTGCATTTGAATACGAAAATCTTAGCAATTACGATAAAGCCATTGAATATCTAAAAAAAGCATTAGAAATCTCTCCTGAAAATGAAATGGTTTTGTATGAACTTGCTATGAGTTATGAATTTGCACAACGTAGCGATGAAAGTATTTTGTTTTTTACAAATTACCTTAATGAAAATCCATATAGTTATGTTGCTTGGGTTAATTTAGGAACAGCTTTTAATTCACAAGGTTTAAATGAAAAAGCTATTGAGGCTTTTGACTATGCAATAGCCATTGATGATATTAATACTTCTGCATATTATAGTAAAGCAGCTACTTATATTGGTATGGAGGAATATGTAAAAGCTATTGATGTTTACAATGAAATATTGCTTTTAGATAACAATTATGCCATTCCTTATTACTATATTGGCGAATGTTACGAAAAAATGGAAGATTTTAATGCAGCTATTGATTATCACACCCGATCTATTAAAAGTGATGAGTATTTTTCGGATGCATGGTTGGGTAGAGGAATTTCATTTTATGAGTTAAAGAAAGTGCCTCAAAGTATTAATGATATTAAGAAAGCAATTTCTTTAAATGAAGAAAATTCTGAATATCAATTAATTTTAGCAGAAATTTTACATAAGGAAAAATTAGATGGTTCTATTGAAATTTATCAAAAAGTAATAAAAGATGAACCAAATAATACGGATGCATGGTTAGATTATTCTGACTCTTTTCGTGATAATGGAGATATAGACGCAGCAATTGAAGTTATCTCAAATGGATTAAAAATAATGCCAAAGAATGTCGAATTATATTATCGTTTGGCTGCCTACCAATTGCTTAACAAAGAAGTTAAAACTGCATATATTACCATTGCAATTGCTTTGGAAATAGATGCTGAACCTTTGAAAGATTTTTTTGATTACATTTCAGAATTAAAACTAGAAGCTTATTTCATCGAAATCATAGAACAATTTAAAAAAGATATTGAAAATCAAAATAAATCTAATTAATATGCTGATTGAACTTCCTTTTACATTGCCTGAAAGAACCGAAAAACCCCGAGAAAATGGTATTACTATGGTTATGGATAAAGGCTTAAGTGTTAGAGAAGCTGAAGATATGATTTATACTTCAGGTCATCTGATAGATTTTGTGAAATTAGGATTTGGCACTTCGTTATTTACTAATAATCTAAAAGAAAAGATTCAATTCTATCAAGAAAATAATATTAAAGTTTATTTAGGAGGCACACTTTTCGAAGCATTTATTATACGCAACAAATTTGATGATTACCAGAAATTTATTAAAAATTTAAATATCAATATTGTCGAAGTTTCAGATGGTTCAATGAATATTGATCATGTTATTAAATGTGAGTATATCTACCAATTAGCTAAAGAAAACACTGTGATTTCAGAAGTTGGTTCTAAAGATGCAGATGTATATATTACTCCAGAAAAATGGTCATTAATGATGCAAAATGAGCTACAAGCTGGATCTTTTAAAGTAATAGCTGAGGCTCGTGAGAGTGGTACTGTTGGAATTTATGACCCTAAAGGAAATGCAGATGTTTTATTAATTAAAGAAATATTAGCCAAGATTTCTGTTGAAAAAATTATTTGGGAAGCACCTTTAAAAACACAACAAGTTTGGTTTATTAAGCATTTTGGCACTAATATTAATCTTGGCAACATAGCCTCAAATGAAGTAATAGCATTAGAAACACTTCGTATGGGATTGAGAGGTGACACATTTCATCAATTTTTACCTTAAAAGTTAATTTAAGCTCATGAACCTTTTTGGATTAATAGGTTATCCATTATCGCATTCTTTTTCAGCTAGCTATTTTACAGAAAAATTTAAAAAAGAAGGTAATACAGCTGCCGAATTTCGTTTGTTTGAGCTTAAAGATATACAAGAATTTAAGCAATTACTTATTTATCAGCCACTTTTAAAAGGTTTGAGCGTTACTATCCCGTATAAAGAAAAAATTATTCCTTATCTTGATGAATTAGACGAAGTAGCTCAAAAAATAGGTGCTGTTAATTCAGTTAAAATCCGCAATATAAATAATCATATTTATTTAAAAGGCTATAATACCGATGTTATTGGATTTGAAAAAACACTAATTCCATTGTTGGAAACCCATCATAAGCAAGCTTTGGTACTTGGATCTGGAGGTGCATCAAAAGCAGTGGTTTATGTTTTAGAGAAACTTAAAATTCCATATAAAATACTTAGTCGAAATAAAAGTCAATTTAATTTGACTTATCAGGAATTAACAAGAAAAATAATTGATAGTCATCAGTTAATTATCAATACAACTCCATTGGGAATGTATCCAAATTTGAATAATTGCCCTTCAATACCATATCATTTATTAAATTCTTCTCATCTGTTATTTGATTTAATTTATAATCCCGAAGAAACACTTTTTTTACAAAAAGGGATATTGCAAAAATCTAAAATTAAAAGTGGCTTTGACATGCTAATTGAGCAAGCTGAAGCATCATGGAAAATCTGGAATGAATAAATCTAATCAGTAAGATTTTTTTTGAATAGTCGCTTAAGTAATTATTTCATTATTATTTTTAAAAATATACTTTTTTCTTTTGTTTAATCTTTTGAAAAACAAAAAGAGGAAGCCCGAAGGCTTCCAATATTTAATTTAAATAGATTCTACTGCTACTATTTCAGGAATAGCTTTAACAACCGCTTGTTCAACTCCATTTTTTAAAGTCATTACACTATGAGGGCAACATCCACAAGCACCCTGAAGTTCAACTTTTACTATCATATCTTCGGTTAAATCCACAAATTGAATATCACCACCGTCTGATTGTAAATATGGTCTAATTTGTTCTATTACATTTTGAACTTTAGCTGTCATTTCAAGCTTTTCTTCTATTGTCATGTTATTTATTATTAAATGTTTATATTAATGTTTAATTTCAACTTTTTTACTAGTTTCATAATCAGCATTTCTAATAGCAATTTGCTGAGCTACTTTTTCAGCTAATTGTATAAAAGCTTTTCCAATAATTGAATCTTTGTCAGAAGCAACAGGATTTCCATTATCTCCCGATTCAGCTATGCTTTGTATAATAGGAATCTGGCTTAATAATGGCACACCTAAATCTTTTGCTAATTTTGTACAACCTTCTTTCCCAAAAATATAATATTTTTTCTCTGGTAATTCAGCAGGTGTAAAATAAGCCATATTTTCAACCACACCCATAATAGGAACATTAATCCCTTCTTGGGAAAACATATTGGCAGCTTTTTTAACATCAGCTATGGCTAATTGTTGAGGAGTGCTTACAATCAACGCTCCAGTAACAGGTACTGTTTGTATCATTGTTAAATGCATATCTCCAGTTCCTGGGGGTAAATCTATAACCATATAATCTATTTCGCCCCAATCTCCATCTGTAAATAGCTGTTTTAATGCTCCAGATGCCATTGGACCTCTCCAAACCAATGCTTTATCAGGATCAACAAAAAAACCAATAGATAATAACTTTACTCCATATTTAGTTATTGGTATAATTTTAGTTTTACCTTCAATTTCAATAGCAGAAGGTTTCTCATTAACCGCATCAAACATAATTGGAATACTAGGCCCATAAATATCTGCATCAACTAATGCAACTTTTGCGCCTGTATTTGCTAATGCCACAGCCAAGTTAACAGAGATCGTTGATTTTCCAACTCCTCCTTTTCCTGAGGCTACTGCAATAATATTTTTAATTCCTTTTAAAAAATCTTGGTTATCTATTCTATTGCTTGTAACTCTTGATGTTAAATTTACTTCTACAATTGCTTTTGTGTCAATTGTTTCATGGATAGCTTTGATACAATCGTTTTTCATTATATTTTTCATCGGGCAAGCAGGAGTAGTTAAAACTAAATCAAAGCTGATTGTTTCTCCTGTGATTGAAATATTTTCAATCATATTTAATGTAATTAAATCTTTCTTTAAATCAGGATCTTTTACTTGACTTAAAGCTGCTTTTATATTATCAACAGTGTAGTTCATTTTACTTAGTAATTTTTATTTAGAATTGGTAAAGATAATATATTTTTATTTATTCCTAACAAGAAAACCTTGCTTTTTGTTTTAAAGAAAATTGAATTCATTTTTAAAACTTTCGAAATATTAGGAATAATTACAAATAAAAAAACCTGCATTTGCAGGTTTTTAATATTTTTAATTAATAACAAATTCTTCTAAGTCTTGCTTATACTTTTGTAATAAATCTACGTTTATATTGCAAGTATTTTGTCCAATATTTTCAACTAAAGAAAAATAGTATTCAATACCATTCAATAAATTATGTTTAAATGATTTATAATAATCTATTTGTTTATCAGATAGTGGTTTTACAGCACTTTTTAAATCAGTTTTTAAATAATTAATATATAAAATCAATTCATTAATAAACATATTCGGACGATTGTTATCTCTTAAAACATTTATTCTTCCATAAATATGATCTATCATTTCTTTAAGACTTAATACTTTATCGAAATATGCCAAATTGGGACCTGGACAAACTGAAACTGCATTACCTTCAACTTTTATATCTAAATCGTTTACGAGTAAAGGAGTTGTACCTAATCCAACACAAATACATGATTTTACTGTAATTTTATCGAAAGCTTTTTTATATTCAGCTTGGTTTAAATTTAATGCATCAAGTTCTTTGATTTTATTTCGTTGATATTGTCTTGATCCAGTGCACATTCCTTCCATATTAATTGCACCATATTTTTTAGGGCAAGGACTACCAGGTTTACCTGAATCAATCCAATCTTGTTTTTCAATATCTTTTGTATTACTTCTTAAAGTATTAAAAGGTACTCCAAGTGGAGAGGTATCACTTAAATATAAATCTTTTTCTTTAGCATCACTTAAGAGTTTCAATGTTTTTTCATCTACATTAACTACTTCAGGAACTAATAAAAATGGAGAACCCCAACCAACAGAATTAAGTTGGTAGTAATTTATTAGAAACTCATGTTCTTGATGAGTTCCTACTCCACCTTGTGCTGTTATTTTAATCGATGGAGGCTGCTGTGGGTAATGTCTTTGTTGAGTTTTTAGTGAGGCTGCATATAATTCGTAAGTAGAATTAATTAATTCTGCACGATTTTTTTTAAATTCTTCTAATATTGGTCCCATCAAATGACCCTGAGTTGGAAAAGCATGACCTCCACAGTTAAGTCCTGACTCAATACGATATTCTGAAACCCATAAACCTTTCTTGGCAAAAAATTTACCTTGTATGATTGCGGATCTATAATCACTTACTTTTAAAATAATTCTCTTTTTTAAGAAACCGTTTTCATCTGGGAAAAAATCATTCAGTTTTTCAAAATAAGCATATAACCTTGGATTCATACCAGCAGACAAAACAACTGAAGAATTCAAATTACTATTTGCAAAACCTCTTAAAGCTGCATGAGCATCATTATATTCAACTGGTTGCAATTCTCCGTTTAGATAATTACTTTTATCTAATTTCGTCATGATATTTACATCAATATCTCCAGCAGTTAAATGACTAATAATCCATTGAAGATGATCTTTTTTCTTATGAATATCTTGTTGAAATTCTATAAATTTTTGTTTTAATGGAGAAATATCAGGTAGTAATTCCATATACTTTTCAAATTCTTTTCCTAATTCAGAAGCAGAATTTTTAAGTTCATTGAATTTATCTTTTACAATATTGTCTAAAGTATTTAAATAGCTAGTTATTCTTTTAGCTCTAAAATCTTCTACTTTATTTGATATTTCTTGATATGGTATTTCAAATTTATTACAATAAAATTCTCTCATTTTCTCTATCAAAATGTCATCTAAAAGAGAAATGACAGATGAAATACCAAGATGAGCAACTTTTACAGGAGTATCTACAGTAAAACCAATTCCCATTACTGGAATATGAAAATTATGCATACGCTATTTGTTCTAATTCAATGATCTAATTAAGAATAAGTAAAAATAAAACCAAGTTAATACATTTTATTTACAATTAAATAATATACAAAAAAAACTAACCAATTTATTTAGTAAATAGTTGGTTAATAGAGTTTTGTTAAAATAATTATAATCATTTTGCCATATATTTTATAACAAAAAAATACTTATTATTAGTTAAAATAAAGTGCAAAGTTACGATAATAAACGTGTAAATGAAACAAATGTTCTAAGCATTTTGTTAAATGCTGATTAACATTTTTTTCTTTATAGAGTAGAAAAATCAAAAAAATCAAGGGTTTTAAGCACTATTTTGTGGAATTTTTTCTTTTTTGAAAGTTTTTTCTTTGAGGTAATAGTTTTAAAGCTAAATCTTCTCTATTTATTCGCTTTAATGTATTAAATATTAACTGATGATTTTCCTGTTTATACCAAAAGAAAAATAAATTTTGTTCTTTTTTTTGTACAATATTTTTAGCAGAAAAAATAGGTTTTAATGTATAGGGATGAAAACCTGAATAGTAGATTTCAGTTGCCAGAGTCATTGGAGTAGGTGTAAAATCTTGTACTTGTTCAGGTCTAAATCCTAAGTTCTTAGTTTCCAATGCTAATAAAGCCATATCTGTTGCATCACAACCAGGGTGGCTCGAAATAAAATAAGGAATAATTTGTTGGTTTAACCCAGCTTCTCTAGAAATTCTTTCAAATTTAGTCTTAAACTCATAAAACAATTTGAAAGTAGGTTTACGCATGATTTGTAAAACATTATCTGAAGTATGTTCTGGTGCTATTTTTAGTCTTCCTGATACATGATTTA
This sequence comes from uncultured Bacteroides sp., assembly GCA_964618755.1. GTDB lineage: Bacteria > Bacteroidota > Bacteroidia > Bacteroidales > JACABE01 > JACABE01. Next base: position 8,979 of record CAZUCB010000071.1, read on the forward strand.
AAATTAATTGTTTTGCATATTCATCATAAGAATTAGCTATAGTTTCTGAACGATTCTTACCAGTAAACAAATCATAGCGAACTCCACTTCCAATAAATACTTTTTTTATTCCATTAATATTAGCTGCTTTTTTATACAAGCCAATTAATGGTTTATGATTAGTATTCAAATTATTGCAAGTTGTTGGAAATATACAAGAATATCTTTTACATAATTGACAAATAGATAAATCATTACCTTGCATACGATACATATTTGCAGAAGGTCCTCCTAAGTCAGAAATATAGCCTTTAAAATCGGGCATTTGCACTATATTTTCCAATTCATTTAAAATAGATTTTTCAGAACGGCTACTTATTAATTTTCCCTGATGAGCAGAGATTGTACAGAAAGCACAGCCACCAAAACATCCTCTATGAATGTTTACCGAAAATTTAATCATTTCATAAGCAGGTATAACACCCCTTTTTTCATATTTTGGATGTGGTAAACGAGTGTATGGCAAATCATAAGATGCATCTATTTGCTTTTCGGTCATTACTGGATTTGGCGGATTGATGACCAAGATTTTATCACCAATCTTTTGAATAATCCTATTGGCTTGTTGTTTGTTTGATTCCTCTTCAATTACTTTAAAGTTAGAGGCATAGATTTTTTTATCTTTTAAACATTGTTCGTGAGAAGCTATTTCTACTGTTTTCCAATTGTTTACATCAAATTGCAAATCTGTTTTAGGTACTAAAAAGGCAGTTTGAGGAATGTCTATTATAGAAGTAATACTTTTATTGCTATCTAATTGATTTGCAAGTTTTACAATGGGTTGTTCGCCCATTCCATAAACCAGCAAATCAGCACTACTATCTACTAAAATAGAAGGTTTTAATGAATCAGACCAATAATCGTAATGGGTAACCCTACGCAACGAAGACTCTATACCACCTAAAATAACAGGTGTTTCGGGATATAGTTCTTTTAGTATTTTTGAATAGACTATACTTGCATAATCGGGACGAAAACCAGCTGTTCCGCCTGGTGTATAAGCATCATCGCTTCGTAAGCGACGTGCAGCAGTATAATGATTTACCATAGAGTCCATACAACCTGCCGTTACACCAAAAAATAAGCGAGGTTTGCCTAATTTTTTAAAATCTCTTAAATCGTCGCGCCAGTTGGGCTGAGGAAGTATAACTACTTTGTAACCATTTTTTTCGAGAATTCTACCAATAACAGCCGCACCAAAACCGGGGTGATCTACATAAGCATCACCGGAAACGATAATAACATCGGGTTGTTCCCAGCCCAGAAGCTCCATCTCCTTTACCGTTGTAGGTAGCCAATCTGTTATTTTATAGTTTTTGCTCAATTATTTTATTTGAGTTGTAAAAAAACATAAGTGTTTTTTTGCAAAAGTACTTATCTTTGTGCAAATATTATAATAGAATTATGAATGAAAACATATTTAGCCCTAATTATACTGATTTTTATCTCTTTTTGTGGGTTTTCACAAGATAGTATTACCTTTAAACCTAAACTTGAAAAAAACGAAGGTAAAGATATTTTAATTTTTGACCTTTTTACAGACTTATGGCAAGATGTACCTGCTGTTGCTAAAGTCAGAACTATCAATCAAGGAATAAATATTTATGCAATGCTCAATTTTCCTATTGCTAACTCTAATTTTAGTTTAGCTGCGGGATTGGGTATAAGTTCTCATAATTTTTATAGTGATGCCATGGCTTCAATTAGAGATACAAGTGGATTGCTAACTGGCAAAACTGAGTTTTATAAACTTAATGATGTTTACAAAAAGAATATAGATTATAGTATTAATAAAATAAATGTAACTTATATTGATATTCCTATAGAACTTAAATTTAAAACGAGAGCTGAACGAAACAAACGTTTTAAAGCTTCTATTGGGTTTAAAATTGGCTATAATATTAGTAATCACTCAAAATATAGAGGTGAAGACGTAATTGAAAATACATCGGATTATATTACCATAAAAAAAAGTAATATAAAATATATCAATAATTGGAATTACGGACTTACTGCAAGAATTGGATACGGTATGTATAACTTGATGGCATATTACTCAATGTCAAAACTTTTTGAAAAAAGTAGGGGGCCTCAAATTTTCCCAATTTCTATTGGTGTTAGCATAACTCCTTTTTAGAAATTTTCTATGATTGCTCATTTAATCTGTACCATTAAACCCAAATTAAATAAACCCAAATCATTCATTACCATTTTTTGTTTTAATTTTCTCTTAATACATACTCATCATACTCTATTTCAAAACTTAATTTATGCTTAGATTCTTCTGCAGCTAGCGAAAGAAAAATATTTTTTATTTCAGCATTTGGAGCTCTTTCGGCAAGTTTTGTATAAAGTTTATATGCTGCTTTTTCTTTTTTCATGGCAAATACCAATGCTTCTGCATAAGTCATATCAGGACTTGCATCTACACTCATCATATAATCACCTATTTTTAAATCTGTTACAGATTCAGGTTTCAAAGTAAATAATCCATTTTCTTTTATGGTAATTAATCTTGCTTTATGAACTATTTCTTCTTTGGCAAAATCCATAAAAATTTTCTTTACTTCTGAACTGTCTGCATTTGTAGCAAGCTGAGTATATAAATCTACTGCTTTTTGTTCTTCATTGATTGCAAAATCAAGAATATCATTAATATTTTCAAATTCTTTCATTGTATTATTGTTTTATTTTGTAAAATCTGCCAGATTTCATTTAAAAATAATTCTCAATAAATCAGTTATATTAGAATTTTTCAATTTAAAAATCTGAAAGATTTAAGAATACTATTAATTGTTTAATTTATTATCAAAATCATCATCAAAAATTTTCACTACACTATCACAACCATTTTTGAAAAGTGGTTTATAGAAATTATCCAATGTAGTTACAAAGCGATACTTTCTCTCTCCTTCTGGTTCTTGATCTGGCAAAAGCGATATAACTTCCATCATTACATCATTAACATCATTCGTAGTTTTAATTCCCATTTTTTTCAAAAGTGTAAACAACATTTCATAAGAAGTATCATTAATTTTTGATGGCATGGTTTGATGAATTTTCTGGATATATCGTTGAGTATTTGTGAAATGTCCGCCAATTTCAAAAGGAAGGGATGCAGGCATTACCAAATCAGCCAACTGTGCAGTTTCAGTCATAAAATAATCCTGAACCATACCGAAGCCGCCCTGTGATGCTACTTTCTTAATATTTTCCTTATCAATGGCACAACCAATCGGGTCTTCTCCAAAAATGAAAACATTTTTAATTTTACCTTCACGTAATAACGTTTCTTGTTCGACTTCATATTTAGTTGATAATCCATCTACACCCCAAATTTTTTCAAGTTTTTTTACAAAATCCTTATTATCTATATCCTGATAACCAGCCCCAAATTTTGGTGTTGCACCCATATCAAACAATCCTTGCGAATTATTTTTGGTTTTGAGTGCAATTAGCCCATTGGAAGTTTTGCCTAATTTACCAGTAATCATGGTTAAATTGTACAATTCTGTTGATGTTGGTGCAGAAATTTCTTTTTCAGAGAAAAGAATGATTGCATTCAATTGTTCATTGTAATCATTGGCACAACTTGCAATTTTTTCTTCTGTAACACCTGATAATTTCACCAATTCCACAAAATCTTCTTTTAATAGGTTTTTGGTATAAGCTTCAAATTCATCGCAATTATCATTGATAAACAATGCGTTATACAACTTATTTTTAACTAAATAAAAATTGATGGCTTTTATAAAATTGTAGTAAGAGTCAACTTTTACAATTTTATCCACTTTTTGTGTCATTGAACTGTTAGTTAATTCTGTACATAGCTCAACTTCTATTCCGTTTTTAAATCGTGTATTCTGAACCATGAATCCTACTACTGCATTTTCTGTATTTATATCAGAACCAACAAGATATATTTTACTAGCATCTTTTATTTGACTGAAAGGAGCATTATCAAAAGAAGTATTTAATAAATGAGCACCCCGTTTGATATAATGCATACTACTTATATTATTGGTTTTTGCCCCAGCTCTTGCTAATTTTTGAATTAGGTAGATTTCCTCATTGGTTAATCGTGCACCCACATAAAATGCATTTTCGTCAGGCTCCACACTTCTGATTCTTTGAATAATAAAGTCATATGCTTGTTTGAAACTGATTTCTTCAAATTTACCTTCATCATTTCTTAATAAAG
>CAZUCB010000072.1:0-9946 GCA_964618755.1 uncultured Bacteroides sp.
AAACAGGAAAATAGATGTTTCATATAAAATGTAATATTTTAGACTATTATTTATCATTTAAATGTAGTATATTTGTAATTGATTATACTACTATATATAATGTATAAATTAAATGTTTTATGACAAAAATTAAACTTTCAAAACTTTCGATACAGGGGCTTATTTTATTTTTAATACTGATTGTAGGTATTTTCTATATTCGTTTCACTTGGGTAAAAATTGAAAACCAGCAATTTGATAATATAATGCAAATTGCCAAATCAATCGAAACTACATTGCCCAAAGATGATTTAAAAGCTTTAGAGGCAAAGCTATCTGATACTGCAAAACCACAATATCATCTTATAAAAAATACATTGAAAGATATAATCCGTGTTTATAATAAAGCTAGGTTTGCATATTTATACACCAAGCAAAACGATAAAATATATTTTATAGCAGATTCTGAGCCCGAAAATTCAATAGATTATTCACCTCCCGGCCAAGAATACACCGAAGCAAAACCAGAAGACAAACAACCTTTTATTGATGGAAAAGATATTATTACCATTGCCGTTGAAGACAGATGGGGAACATGGACAAGTGTGCTTATTCCGATAAAAGATGAGCTTACAGGCAAAACCATTGCCGTATTTGGAATGGATTTTAATACGAAAGCTTGGAATAAAGTTTTACTATTTGAAATAATAGAATCGAGTATTTTAATTATTTTTCTGTTTTTTGCAATCATTCTTTTTTTTATAGTAAAAACTAAGAATTCGGTGCTTGAAAAGGAAATATCAGAGCGTAAAAATGTCGAATATTCTAAGCAAAAGAGTGATGAAAAGTATCGTTTGATATTCGAGTATTCACCTATTGGTCTATTATATTTTAATGAAAAAGGGGTTATTGATAAATGCAACGATAAGTTTGTCGAGATTATTGGTTCTTCCAAAGAAAAACTAATAAGTCTTAATATGCTCAATTTGCCCGATAAAAAACTTGTTTCATCGGTGCAACAGGCTTTGAATGGAAATGTAGGTTTTTACGAAGATTTTTATCATTCTTTTACTTCAAATAAAATTACACCGATTAGAGCAATTTTTACACCTATGCTTAGTATTGACGGAAAATTTTCTGGCGGTATCGGCATAATAGAAGACAATACAGAACGCAAAAAAGCGGAAGAAATATTATTTAATAGTAAAGAACGTGCCCAAAAGCAAAGTAATGCCATTGCCCATATTGCAATAGATGAAGTAATTTCTTTTGGTGAATTAAAACTTTCTTTTGAAAGATTAACAAAGGAAGTAGCCACAGCAATGCAAGTCGAACGTACAAGTATATGGTTATTATCCGATGATAATACAGAATTGCAATGTATTTCGTTATACGAAAATAAAACAAACACCCACAGTTTAGGTGCAATTCTTAAAAGTGTAGATTATCCACATTATTTTGAAACTATATATGAAGAAAGCAGAATATCAGTTAACGATGCACAAAACGATATTAGAACCAATGAATTTACAAAAGCATATCTTGCTCCACTTGATATAAGTTCGATGCTCGATTCCGGAATATATGTTGAAGGTAAGCTGAAAGGAGTGGTTTGTTTTGAGCATGTGGGCGAAAAACGCAACTGGTATTCTGACGAAGAATCGTTTGCAAGTACAATTGCATCCATAGCATCTCAAATACTTCTTAATAATAACCGCAAGCAAGTTGAAAAAACCTTGCAGGATATTATTGATAAAAATCCGATGTCAATTCAAATTCTGGATATGGAAGGATATGTTATTCAAACAAATCCGGCATTTATAAAACTTTTTGGTGTAAGCCCACCAGCTGACTATTCCATTTTTAAAGATACTCAGCTAATACAACAAGGGCTTGGAGAATTATTTGTTCAAATTAAAAAAGGTGAAGTTGTTTACTTTCCTGATTCTTATTTTAATGTTCATGATTTTGACCCTTCATTTCCCGATTTACCAGTTTGGATAAAAGCCATTGGATTTACATTAAATGATAGCAATGGAAATCCCAACAGAGTAGTTTTAATGCATGAAAATATTACCGAACGCAAAAATGCTGAAAAGCAATTAAACCTATTGAAAAGAGCAGTTGATCAAAGCCCGGTAACTGTTGTAATAACTGATAAGGAGGGCAATATTGAATATACAAATCCGAAATTTATAGAAACAACAGGTTATTCTTTTGATGAAGTAGTTGGCAAAAATCCAAGAGTTTTAAAATCAGGCGAACAAACCAATGATTATTATAAGAATCTATGGGAAACCATTTTATCAGGCAATAATTGGCATGGAGAGTTTCTCAATAAAAAGAAAAATGGCGAATTATATTGGGAAAGTGCTGTAATTTCTCCAATTGCAAATAGTATTGGCGAAATATCTGATATTATTGCTATAAAAGAAGATATTACCGAAAAGAAAAAAATGTTACAGGATTTAATTGAATCTAAAGAACATGCAGAAGAAAGTGATAGGCTAAAAACAGCCTTCCTTTGTAATATGAGTCACGAAATCCGTACACCTATGAATGGCATACTTGGCTTTGCTGAATTATTAAAAGAACCGGGTCTCTCGAACGAACAGCAACAGGAGTATATCCAAATCATTGAAAAAGGTGGTGCTCGTATGCTCAACATCATCAACGATATTATGAGTATCTCAAAAATAGAATCAGGAACAATTGAAGTAAATAATAAAGAAACAAATATTAATGAGCATATCGAATTTATTTATAATTTTTTCAAACCAGAATTAGAAGCCAAAGGAATGAATCTTTCATTTAAAAACGCTTTACTATCAAACCAATCCGTTATTATAACCGATAGTGAGAAAGTGTATTCAATTCTCACCAACCTTGTTAAAAATGCCATTAAGTACAGCAAAAAAGGTTCAATAGCATTTGGTTATGAGAAAAAGGACAATTATCTTGAATTCTATGTAAAAGACACAGGAATTGGCATACCAAAAGACAGACAGAAAGCCATATTCGAACGTTTTATCCAAGCCGATATCCAGGATAAAAATGCTTATCAGGGCGCAGGATTGGGTTTGTCAATTTCTAAAGCGTATGTTGAAATGCTTAATGGAAAAATTTGGGTAGAAAGTGAAGTAGGTGTAGGTTCATGCTTTTATTTTACCTTACCTTATAATGTTGAAAGGGAAGAAAAGAATGTTTTCGAAAAAGTTATTCTATTAGAAAAAGAAAATAATCTATTAAAAAATCTAAAAATATTAATTGCAGATGACGATGATGTTACACGAATGATTATTTCAATGGCAGTAAAAAGATTTTGCAAAGATATTATTGAAGTTGAAAACGGAATAGAAGTACTTGAAGCTTGCCGCAATAATCCAGATATTGATCTGATAATTATGGATGTTAAAATGCCTGAAATGGATGGTTATGAAGCCACCAAACAAATCCGTAAGTTCAACAACGATGTAATTATTATTTTACAATCTGCCTTTACACTTTCAGGTGAAAAAGAGAATGCAGCCCTCTGCGGATGCAATGATTATCTTCCAAAACCATTTACAGCAGTTTCTCTCATAGCATTATTAAATAAGCATTTTAAGAAATAAAAAAATATACTTTTTATAGACAAAATTGGCTTTTACAATAATTAGCTTGCAGAATAGAAAAAACAAAAAGAGGTTATTCCGATAAGAATAACCTCTTTTTATAATACAATCAGTAAATTATTCTATTTATTTACCTGATATGTTTTGTCGCCGGTTTTAATAAACTTAACAATTTGATGGGCTGCTGCTAGCCCTGCATTTACATTGGCTTCGGAAGTTTGAGCACCCATTTTCTTAGGTGTAAAGAAAAAACGTCCTGTATATTTTTCAGCAACTTCAGCTTTACAGCCTGGTTCAATATCTGATACATATTTAAAATCTGCTCTTTCGGCAAATACTTTTAATAAACCTTCTTCGTCTATCACTTCTTTACGAGCTGTATTTACCAAACATGCATTTTTAGGCATACTTGATAACAATTCATAATTAATTGATTTTTTGGTTTTATCATTGGCAGGAATATGCAACGAAACATACTGGCAAGTGCTATACAATTCTTCCACGGAAGTCAAACATTTAATACCGTCTTTTTCCATGGCTTCTTTGCTTACAAATGGATCAAAAGCATAAACATCCATTCCAAAACCCTTTGCAATCAAAGCAACATATTTCCCTACGTTTCCATAAGCATGTATGCCAAGTTTCTTACCTCTAAGTTCGGTACCTGATGAACCGTCGAAATTATTACGAGCAGCCATCACCATCATGCCAAATGCCAGTTCGGCAACAGCATTTGAGTTTTGCCCTGGTGTATTCATAGCTACAACCCCTTTAGCAGTGCATGCAGCCAAATCAATATTATCATATCCTGCACCTGCACGTACAATAATTTTCAGATTCTTTCCAGCTTCAATCACCTCTTTGTCAGCAATATCACTACGAATAATTGCAGCATCCACTGTTGCAATAGCATTTAGAAAATCCGACTGAGCAGTATATTTTTCCAATAATACAAGTTCAAAACCTGCATCTTCTACAATTTTTCTGATACCATCTACTGCAACCTTTGCAAAAGGTTTGTCAGTAGCTATTAATACTTTTGTCATATTTTTAAAACTTTGTTTTTATATAAAAAAGTTGAAAAGCAATACTTTACTCTTCAACCTTTTGAAATTCTATTTTAAATTATGCATTTGCTTTTTCAAATTCTTTCATACAATCTACCAAAGCTTGTACACTTTCGATAGGTAAAGCATTGTATGTAGAAGCACGGAAACCACCAACAGAACGATGTCCTTTAATACCTATCATTCCATTAGCTTTAGCTAATTCCATAAAAGCCTCTTCTTTGTCTTGATATTTCTCATTCATTACAAAACAAATATTCATTAATGAACGATCTTCAGTTTCTGCAGTTCCTTTAAACATTGAATTGCGATCGATTTCATCGTACAATAACTTAGCTTTTGCTTTGTTCATTTCATATATTTTTTCGACACCACCCAAAGATTTAATCCATCTCAAAGTTTCTCTAACTGTGAATATTGCAAAACAAGGAGGTGTATTGAACATAGAGCCCTCTTTAATATGAGTTCTGTAATCCAACATAGTAGGAATTATTCTCTCTACTTTTCCAAGGATATCTTCGCGGATAATTACAAAAGTTACACCTGCAGGTCCTAAGTTTTTCTGAGCACCACCATAAATCATAGCATATTTTGATACATCCACAGGACGGCTTAAAATATCAGAAGACATATCTGCCACCAAAGTTACAGGACTATCAATATCTGTGTGAAGTTCTGTTCCGTAAATGGTATTATTGGTTGTGATATGAAAATAGTCAGCATCAGCAGGAATAGTATATGATTTTGGAACATAACTGAAGTTTTTATCAGCAGAAGATGCAACAATATTTACTTCGCCAAATAATTTAGCTTCTTTATTGGCTTTTTTTGCCCAAACACCTGTTTCTAAATAAGCTGCCTTTTTGTTTAAAAGGTTGAATGGTATCATGCAGAATTGCAAACTTGCTCCACCACCTAAAAATAAAACTTGATAATTTTCTGGAATGTTTAATTGTTCTTTAAATAAAGCAACAGTTTCGTCCATAATAGCTTGAAATTCCTTACTTCTGTGAGAGATTTCGATTAAAGACATTCCAATTCCATCTAAATCCAATACAGCTTTAGCTGTGTTTTCAATTGCTGATTTTGGTAAAATACAGGGTCCGGCATTAAAATTATGTTTTTTCATGATATTAATTATTATAATTAATTGATTATTGTGTGATTTGTTATTTTCGAATTTTGAAACAAAGGTATAAATTATTTTATACCAAAAAGTCTAAAAAGGATAGATTTTTTATTTTAAATTTTCTATTATTATTTTTATAATATTAATATTTTTATAGTTGCTAACAGACTTACCTTCTGAAGTATATAAATAGTCTATTTCGGAAGAATAAGTCTCTGTAATTCTTCCTCTTACCATTTTCATGGTTGAATTGAGCATACGATTTTGTTCTGTAAAACCTTCTTCTAAGATTAAAAATGAAGCAGGTAACCATCTTTCAGGAAAGCAAACTTTATGTTTTGAAGTTTTATTAATATGTTGAATTTCATTACGTAAATGAAGTAAAAAATATTTAGCTTTTTCTTCAGTTGTATTCAAATGATTGTGCTTATTGTGTTTCAGCCATTGCCTAACAGCTTCTTTATTTAAAACAAATAAGCCGATTGTATAAGCATTTTGATTATTGTACAGCATAATTTGATCAATAAAAGGTAAATGTTCTGCAATTTGCTCCTCAATACCCTCAGGACTGTATTTTTCGCCATCATTACCAATAAGTAAACTTTTAAATCGACCGACAACATTCAAATAACCATCTTTATCCAAATACCCCATATCGCCTGTATGTAACCAGCCATTGGTAATAGTTTCTGCAGTTGCAGCTTCATTTTTCCAATAACCTATCATTACATTTTCTCCTTTTACAAGGATTTCTCCTTTTTCACCAATAGGAAGTTCATGGGCTTCGCTATCTAAAATTTTTATTTCCAAAGGAGAAACCAAACATCCAGAAGAACCTAATTTATGTTTATGTAAAGCATTGGATGATATTACTGGTGAAGCTTCAGATAAACCATAACCTTGCATCATTGGAATTCCTATTGCATAGAAAAACTTTTGCAAGTCAATATCAAGCAATGCACCACCTCCAATAAAGAAGTCGAGTTTTCCTCCAAATCCTTCACGAATTTTTGAGAAAAGTATTTTATCGAAAAAAACAACAACTGGTTTTAGAAAAAAACGCAAACCCTTCCCTTTATTCCAGCCTTCAGCATTATACAAATAAGCTATTTTCAAACTGAAATTCAACATGGATTCAGCAATTTTTCCTTTATCAGAAATATTTTTTTCAATATTTTTTTTGAAGTTTTTAGCCAATGCAGGAACGCTAAGTATAAGGTTAGGCTTAACTTCTCTAATATTTAGAGGGATATTTTTTATAGTATCTAAAGCAGATTTACCTGACTGAACTGAAGCAATGCTTGCTCCTTTGTAAATAAAACTATATAAACCTGCAGTATGAGCAAATGAATGATCCCAAGGTAAAATTAATAAATTACAATAATCCTGTGGAATCGTCATTAAAGTACAAGCTTGCTCAACATTGGCAGTATAATTACGATGCGTAAGTAAAATTCCTTTTGGGTCGGCAGTTGTACCCGAAGTATAACAAATATTAGCATAATCATTGGGCTTAACAGCTGCTTTTCGTTTTTCGAAATCACTTCCTCTGGTTGCTAAAAATGCATCTCCTAATTCGTAAATGCTTTCTTTGAATATTTCATCATCATTATATGCTTCTTGAGCATCGAGATAAATAATTTTTTCAACCAACAAACATTCTGAACGTATTTCTTTAATTTTTTTAGCTTGCCCTTGCGAAACTATAATGTATTTACTTTCTGAATGATTGATGCGAAACTTAATTTCAGAAGCATCAATTAGTTTTACAGATAATGGGACATTTATTGCTCCGCAATACAATATAGCTAATTCGCTGATTAGCCAGTCATTTCTTCCTTCAGAAATCAATGAAATTTTATCATTTTTTACAACACCTAAACTCATCAATCCTGCAGCAAATCGACAAACCAGATCAAATGTTTCTTGATAAGTAATATATTTATAATTTGCAGATATCTTTTCTCTTAATAAAGGATTATCAGCATGTTTCTTTACACTCTCTTCAAAAAGTTGAATAATAGTTTGCATATAATTATTTATTTTCTTGACAACTACGCATCTTGATTATTTTAATTGGATTTACTTCATAAGTAAATGATGGATTATTGATTTCAGCTTTTGTAAAACTACCTGACGAAAAATTTAATCCATTTTTACTACCTTGCTTAGTTTGATTTGGATTGAGGCATAAACTTATTGTATCACTTTGCTCTTTTATAATTCCTGATTGAAAATAATTAATTTGTAATTCAACTTTTACAGAATAAGTATTGGTATTTTTAACTTTTACATTTAATTGTACTGGAGTTTTCTTAGAACATTTACTAGATTTCCATTTATGCCAAAATTCAACACCATTTAAACTCAACATATCGCTTTTGACTTCTTTTTGCTGTGAATAAACAGATAATGAAATCAATATTAAAACTATAACAAAAGTGACTTTTCGAAAGTTATTATTTTCCATTGCCTAAAAAATTAATTTCTAAATTATTATATTATTGGATTACAATTCTTTTAGAGATATTCCCCTCAAAAGTCTGAATATTTATAATATATATTCCTTTGGGATATTTCTGAAAATTAAATACTTTATTAAATGAAGAAAAAACATCATCGTATTTTTCTTTAATAATCATTTGACCAATTTCGTTGAATAAAAATAATTGAAAACCTGTTTTCATTCCGCTTATTTTAATTTCAAAATATCCATTATTTGGGTTTGGATATACGATTAACTGAGATAAATTAGCATTTTCAAAAACCCCTACATTAGTAATTTTCACAGAATCCTGATAATTATCAGAACCACATATATTTGTAGCTGTTAAATTCACAAGATAATTACTGAAAGCACTATAAGTATGTAAAGGGCTTATCTGATTAGAAATAGGGCTACTGTCACCAAAATCCCAGATATATGAAGTTGCAAAAGAAGATGTATTCGTAAAGTTTACATTTAATCCATTGATCGCTTTTGTAAAACTTGCAACAGGTAAACTTCTGATAATAACTTTTGCAGTATCATTCTGATTATTTGTCCAATTTGCATCAGTTACTGAAATAAGTTTATATGTTGTAGCAATTGTTGGATTTACAATTAAAAGATAAGGTGTTGCAATTATAGAGTTAATATTCAGATTTGAATTTCCATCATTGTAAACAATCGACCATGGTGCATTACCTGTAAGATTAATTTTTAAAGTATCTGAAGTTCCTGAACAGATACTATCAACAATATTTTGAAAATCAGCTGTTGGTAGAGCTGTTATTGTTACTGTTAATGAATCAGAAACAGGACTATTTCCACATGAATTTATAGCAAAAACAGATATTTTTGCAATTCCGACAAAAGTGTTATTCCAATCGAAAGTTGCAGATGTTGTTGTACCACTTATACTTGCTGCACTTGATGGTGAAATACTCCATTGATACAAATTAGCATTTAAACTTCCAGTTGTGGTATATACTGAGTTTGAACTGTTCTGACTCAAATTTTGGGAACCATTAGGTGTTCCTGGTTTTAAAAGTAAAGAATTGATTGTAATCGTCAAACTATCCGAAGAAATACTGTTTCCACAACCATTGATACCAATAACACTAATTTTAGCGATTCCTGTATAAGTATTACTCCAATCAACAACAGCCGTAGTTGATGCGCCTGCTATATTTCCTGCTATTGCGGGATAAATACTCCAAAGATAAGATGTTGCATTGCTACTTCCTGTAGTTGTGTAATTTGTATTCGCATTATTTTCGCAAAGCGAAGTTGAACCTGTTGGGGTTATTGGTTTTAAAGGTAATGGATTTATTGTAACAGACAGTGAATCTGAACTTAAACTATTCCCACAAGTATTAATTCCTTTAACATAAATTTTGGCTATTCCTGCAAAGCTTGCATTCCAGTTAACAGATATTGATGCAGTTGTACCAGATATACTACCAGCATTGGCAGGATAAATACTCCACAAATAAGAAGTTGCATTCGTACTTCCTACTGTATTATAATTGGTTGCAGCACTTCCTTGACATAAAATAGCAGAACCAGTTGGTGTTAAAGGTTTCAAAGGCAAGGGATTTAATGTAACTGTCAACGAATCAGATGCTATACCAGTTCCGCAATCATTAACACCTTTAACTATAATTTTTGCAAT
>CAZUCB010000072.1:10046-13159 GCA_964618755.1 uncultured Bacteroides sp.
CAGATGCTATACCAGTTCCGCAATCATTAACACCTTTAACTATAATTTTTGCAATCCCAGAATAAGAATTATTCCAGTCAATGGTCATAGAAGTGGTTGTTCCTAAAATACTTCCTGCATTTGAGGGGAATACCGACCATGAATATGAAATTGAATTAACACTTCCGGAAGTTGTATAAGTTGAATTTGAATTATTTTCACATAAAACAGTGGTTCCACTTGGTGTTCCTGGTTTAAAAGGCAATGGGCTAATATTCACTGTAAGTGAATCAGAGCTTTGACTATTTCCACAATTATTAATAGCTTTAACTGAAATTTTTACAATGCCACTGTATGTATCTGACCAATCTATACTCGCAGTGTTGGTATTTCCACTAATTACTCCAGCTAATGAAGGGAAAATACTCCATAAAAAACCATTACTATTTACAGAAGTCGTTGAATAATTAATGCTTGTAGCATTCTGACACAATGATGTCAACCCAGTAGGTGTATTAGGTTTAGTTGGCAATGGGTTTATTGTAACTAACAGTGTATCTGATGACAATCCGTTTCCACAACTATTTACTGCTTTTACACTAATTTTAGCTATTCCAGTAAAAGAGTTTAGCCAATCAAATATTGCAGTTGTTGAATTATTTGTAATAATTGCTGCATTTGAAGGTATTACAGTCCATAAATAAGAAGTTGCATTTGTAAGCTGTGTAATATTGTATTCAGAATTTGCATTGTTTTCGCAAAGTAAATTTAAACCCGAAGGAGTTATAGGCTTATCAGGTAAATTACCAATAATCAGATTACTTCCATTATCACTACCAATAACAATGGGATTCGAACTCACAACTCTAATTCTGTATGAATTGCCAACTGTTGAGTTTGATGGAATTACTGCATTGACACTTCCTGAATTAAAAGCTGTTAAAGAGCCAATAACAGAAGGACTTCCGAAATTTCCACTTGAGTCTGATAACTGTACAGTAAAAATATTTCCATTAGCAAATGCTGATGAAGTAGTAAATGGAACTTCAATATTTTGTCCAGCACAAAGTGTATTAGTACTTAATGAAGATGTAGAAATACTGATATTACCATAGAGCTTTATATTTCCATTTATCAAATTTGCTGGAATGCTATTGTAATTACTATTGATAAATTCGATTGCAAGCGGATTGTTTGTAAAGCTAACATTTGTTTGACTTCCTGGATTTCCAATCAAATTGAATTTTATTGTAAAAAGAATGGTAGAATCAGCTAAAGTCTGAGCAATTAAATTGGCATCGTACCAAGAATAAGTCAATATACCAGAAGCAGTTAGTAATGTTCCGAAATTACTGACATCCAATCCATTAAAACCAAATTGCTGAACAGATACAAATGAAGCTACACTTGGATCAAAAGCAATGCTTCCCTGAATCGAAAGGATATTGATAAAATCTATAACCCTAACTGGCAGAATGATCTGGCCACCGTTTACACCATTTACAGTATCAATTTTTAATATCAGATTTGAAGGAACTGGAGTAGATGTTATTTTAATCACCCCCGTTTTAGTTGTAAGCGACATTGTGTTCAATGAAGAGTTAACAAATTCAAGAGGAACAGGATTACTAGCAAATCCAATTGAAGTTTGTTGCCCTGCATTACCAACCAATGTAAATTTTATCTTAAAAATTGTAGCTGAATCTGGCAAACTTTGACCATTTAAGCTTGTATCTGACCAAGAAAACATCAGTTTACCATTGTTTATTTGAGATGTACCAAAATCAGACATTGTCATTCCTGGAAGTCCAATTTGTTCAATCCCAACAAAACTGGTTATATTCTGATTAAAAGTTACTGTTCCTTGAGCAGAAATAATATGATTGAAGTGCTTAACTTTGATAGGCATAATCACCTGTGAACCAATTAATCCATCTAATGAATCAGCAAACAAAGTGAGATTATTTATTTGAGAAACTGAAGGAATTATTATCTTTCCGGTAGTAGAAGTTATTGCAACTGAATTCAAGTTTATGTCAACAAATTCAATAAGAGTAGGACTATTAACCAAAGATATGAGAGTTTGCTGCCCTACTCCCCCAACTACATCAAATTTTATTGAAAATAAAATTGACGAATCTGTAAGGCTAACTCCATTTAAATTGGCTTCATTCCAAGAAAACAAAAGTTTTCCTGAAGCAATTTGTGCTAGCCCGAAATTATTAATATTCATACCAGTAACACCAAATTGTGATATAGTTGAAAAGGTAGCAATTGCAGGATCAAAACTTATAGTTCCTTGTGCAGAAATGATATTTTGAAAGTTAAAAACTCTAACATTGAGAATTACCTGAGCTCCATTAGAAGCACTTACACTGTCAATTTTTACAAAAATTGGATTGGTTTGAATTTCAGCATCTACATCCAATAATCCAATAAACAAAAATAAAAATATGAAATTTACTGTATTTTTCATTCTAATTTTTTAAATTGATTTATTATAATTATCGAATTAAAATCAATTTTCTGTTTGTAATAAAATCACCTGCCTGCATTTTCAATAGATAATTTCCATTACTTAATGATTTGTTATACTGATTTTTACCATCCCATATCAAGCTGTGTGTTCCTTTATTGTAATTGCCAGTAAAATTATAAACTTCTTCACCCAATAAATTATAAATCACCAAACTTACTTTCTGATTTTCAGGTAAATTAAATGTTATAACCGTATTTTCAGAGAATGGATTTGGAGAATTTTGCAAAAGATAATAATTATCCTTTTGATTGTCAGATATTGATGTTGTGTTGTTTATAGAGATATTTGCTGAAGTTGTAACAATAGTTAATTGATCTAAATTATTGTTGTAAGCTTCAGCAGCAGTAATTGCTGAATTAATTTCAATCGGAGAATTGGCATTTGCCTGATTAATTACTTTTAATTTCAGTGTAAATACGATGCTTCCATCTATAAGGCTTTGTCCGTTAGCATTTTCCGTACTCCATAAAGCTGTGATTTTTCCAGACGTAATTTGGTTGGTTCCGTAATTTCCTGTCAAAGTATTATTATCAACTCCCACAAACTCAAAATCTGTAGGATTCCAATTTATCGTAAACTGATAGCCACTGATATT
>CAZUCB010000073.1:0-13144 GCA_964618755.1 uncultured Bacteroides sp.
AAAAATAATAGTTTTTTCATTTTTTTGTAATTTTATTATTATTGTTATTCAGTTCACAAAGGTAATAAAAGCAAATTAACTAAAAAAAATTATTTCACTAAAGTTAGCTTCCCGCCTATATTATTATTAATAGCACCAGTAACAGATTTCAAACAGTTAACCTCTCCCCTATATCTTAAAACACCTAAAAAAGCAAAAATCAATGCTTCTTTAAAGTCAATAATATTACTTTGAGGTATAATTATAGTATGTGAAGATTTATCTATTACTTGACGAACAATAAAATCATTATATGTTCCGCCTCCTGTAAAAAGAATTTTTAGATTATTGCTTGTTTTTGTTGCATTTAAAATCTGACAAACAATATGTTCTGAAACAGTTCTAAGCTTATCGTTAATTGAAATATTATATTTATCAATAATGGGCAAAAATTCTTTTAGTAGCCACTCTTTACCTAAGGATTTTGGAAAGTTACGCTGATAATATTCAATATTTTCTAATTCATTAAGTAAACATTGATTTACAGTTCCTTGTTCTGACATTTTTCCTTTATCATCAAAAGGAAATCCCAATTCTTGAGCAAATATATTTAATACAATATTCACAGGGCAAATATCATACGCTACTCTTTCATTTTTAAATTGATAGGAAATATTAGCAAAACCACCCAAATTTACACAATAATCATAATCAGCAAAAAGCAAACTATCTCCAATAGGAACCAAAGGAGCACCTTGTCCTCCAAATGCTACATCCAACGTTCTAAAATCACTGATAACATTTTGTTCACTTGCAGCAGCAATACACTCAGCACTACCAAGCTGAAAAGTGATTTTATTGTTTGGTTGATGAAATACAGTATGACCATGTGAAGCAATAAAATCAACTTGAATTTGATGTTTCTCAATAAATTTTTTACTTTCTTCACCCAAAAAATAACCATATTCATTATTTAACGAAACGAATTCATAAGCATTGAGTTGATCAGCATTTGATAATTTATATATCCACTCTTCAGAATATTTAATGGTAGTTGTTTTATCCATTTCAAACGACCATTTTTGACCATTGTAATTAAAAATACAATATGCTATATCCAATCCATCTAACGAAGTTCCAGACATTAACCCGAGTACTTTGTAAGTTATAATCATTCATTTATTTTTTTATAAAACATTTAATACTTTTTCAAGCTTAATACCTCTTGATCCTTTTATAAGAACAAATGAATCATTAATAGGATTTTTCATAATCCATTCCCTTGCATTTTCTGAAGAATCAAAACAGTACCAAAGAGAATTATTACAAATCCCTGAAAAAATTTCACCAACTAATAGTACCGTTGAAAACTTTTCTTCTTCAATAATTTCAATAATTCGTTTATGTTCAACTTCACTGTGCTTCCCTAATTCAAGCATATCTCCAATAATCAATGCTTTATTATCAGCATTTATATCAGAAAAATTTCTGATAGACGCTTCAAGGCTTGTAGGATTGGCATTGTAAGCATCTAAAAAAATAGTATTTGATTCTGTTTTCACAACTTGAGAGCGACTATTGTCGGGCTGATAAGATTCAATAGCATCTTTTATATTTGCTTTGGAAACATCAAAATACATCCCAACTGTAACAGCAGCTAAAATATTTTCGAAATTATACTTTCCTACTAATTGAGTATGTATTTCATCAATAGTTTCGTTGCAAGTATAATTTATTTTTACAAAAGGATTAGCAGATAAAATTTCGCCTTTACAATAAACATTCAAATTTTCTCCGTAGGTAATTTTATCGATATTTGCAGATAAGCTCATCAAAAGATCATTATTAATATTTACGAAAACTTTACCTTTTTTCTTTTCAATGGCTTTGTATAAATCTCTTTTTGTTTCAATTACACCATCAATTCCACCAAATCCCTCAAGATGTGCTTTCCCAATATTTGTGATAATCCCAAAATCTGGTTTGGAAATATCACAAAGCTCTCCAATTTCACCTATATGATTGGCACCCATTTCAATGATAGCTATTTCATGCTCATTTGTAATAGAAAGAATAGTAAGAGGAACTCCAATATGATTGTTCAAGTTCCCAAACGTTGCCAAAGTTTTGTACTTCTTTGATAAAACTGCATTTATAAGCTCTTTAGTTGTTGTTTTACCATTTGTTCCAGTAATTCCAATTACTGGTATTTTAAGATTATTTCTATGAAAAACAGCCAATTCCTGCAATGTTTTCAATGCATTCTCAACAAGAATAATTCTATCGCTTGATTTATAATTAGCATCATCAATAATTGCATAAGCTGCTCCATCATTTATTGCTTGTTCAGCAAAAACATTCCCATTAAAATTTTCACCTTTTAAAGCAAAAAACACAGAATCTGGAGTAATTTTTCTTGAATCAGTAGAAATAAAGGGATGTAATTGAAAAATCTTATAAATTTCTTCGGTATTCATAAATGAATTTTTATAAACTGAAAACCCCATTTACATTGCTGTAAATGGGGTTTTCAAATAATTATTTAATATTATTTTCCTTGAAATGGTGCCCCTACTCTTGTCATTGCACACCTAAATCCAACGTTGTCTGTTGATTGACTTTGATCTAAAAATCTTCTTGTTCCTGGGCTTAAGTAATAAGCTTTATCTTTCCAAGAACCACCTTTATAAACTCTAGCTTCATCATTAACCATAGAAGAAACAGCATATTCATACATTAATTTTGTTGTATTTTCATTTCCTTGCTCAGTTAACCAATCATTTGCTAATACAGTTGAATAATCACCATCAAGATAATTTATATTATTGGCTTTGCGATAATTCCTTCTATTCACATTTTCTTCAACAGTAACATTTTCATAAACAATTCTGCCTAAGCTGTCTTTTTCTTTTATCATTCCATCAGAATCAATAGATTTCTTTTTATAAACATTTCCCCTGAAAGGATTTAAGTCGGCCATATCATCGTGAGATAATGGACGATAAACATCTAACACCCATTCTGAAACATTACCTGCCATGTTATATAATCCATAGTCATTTGGCCAAAAAGAATATACTGGAGCTGTATGATCTGCTGCATCGTTCAAATTACCAGCAACTCCCATATAATCACCTCTTCCTCTTTTATAATTCGCAACCATTTCACCATAAGCATTTTTATCATCAGTACGTGTAAGATGACCATTCCAAGGATAAATTCTTCTTTCAATAACTCTTTCGTACATTGTATTGCCAATCAAACCTAAAGCAGCATATTCCCATTCAGCTTCAGTTGGAAGCCTATATTTTGGTAAAAGTATATTATCTTCCATTCTAACTTTACGAGTTCCTGATCCAGAAGGGTTCAAATCTTCCAAATCTTCTCTAACAAGACCTTCATACTGACCTGCAAGATAAGCATCAGTATTGAAATTATTTTCATTAGTTTGATCAGGATTAACTTCTAAAATACCCATTTGAATTAAAATATCTTCATTTACTCGGTCAGTTCTCCAAGCACAATAATCATTGGCTTGTACCCAATTTACACCTACTACAGGATAATCTCTATATGCAGGATGATGTAAATAAAATTCTGCAATATCCTCATGATAAGAAAGCTCATTGCGCCATACCAATTGATCTGGTTGTGCTTTTTTTACAACTTCAGGGAAGTCAGTTCCATAAACTCTTCCTAGCCAATAAAGATATTCTAAGTAATCAAGATTACGAATTTCTGTTTCATCCATATAAAATGAACTAACTGAAACTCTTCGAGGAACATTGTTCCAATCTGTCATTACATCTTGTTCAGTTCTTCCCATTATAAAAGTACCACCTTCAATAAAAACTAGGCCAGGGCCTGTGGCTTGCTCTTGAAATTCAGACACTTCAAAACCTCCATTTTCAGGGTCGTTGTAATTCCAACCTGTAGTTGAAGATTGTTCTGAGTTACTACTACATGCAGAAAGTAATATTATTAAAATTGAAAATTTACTTAATCTGCTGATAATGTTTCTGTTGATCTTAATCATATTTTATAAAATTGTGATTATTTCTTACTAAAATATTTATATAATAACTAAAATGAAGGACAATTTATTGTTCTAATCTTTTTCTTTTTTTGCGGACATTTTAATTGTAATGCAAATGATATTTCATGAGCTCCTCCAGTAATATTCGTTAATTTTGAAACTGTTAAATCATAACTATATCCTATTTTGAAGCTGCTTTGTTGAATTCCTACTAAAAAAATGAGAGCATCTGAATTTTGAAAATTCTGACGAAACCAAACTCCACTTACAAATGGCAACCAATTAACATAAAAACCATAGTTTAATTGATTAAAATGTAGTTGTTGCTGATACAAAATATTAGGTGAAATTGTTATATCTTCAATACCTCTTGTTTTATGTTTTCTTTTTTGCAAATCAATAATTGCTCCTGCATGTGCAGTAAATTTCATAGGAAGTTTATGAATTGTAATGAATCCTTCTTCTGGCTCAGTAAGATGGCTAATAGCGACACCTGCATAAAAATTTTCTGAATAACCAATAATACCTGTTGAAAAATCTAAATAACCTTTACTTAATTTGTCTGGTGGTGTTTCACTACTTACTGGTTTTGTAAAACCATATTTAGGATCTATTTGATCACCAAAGTTTAATTTCTCCCATGCCAATCGTCGATCAACATAAGACGCTTGCAATGCCGCACTAATAGTAAATGTACGAGTAACTGCTAAGCGATAGGAATAAATACCACTAAATGAGGTAGTGGATAATGTTCCCTCTCCAGCTCTGTCTGCGTTAACTAAAATGCCAATCCCACCTGATATTTTATCAAAGTGTTGATCATAAGAGGCATTATAGGTAACAAAGGTTCCTGATATCGATGGCCATTGATTTCTATAATTCATTATTAGTCTTGGACAAACTACTGAACCTGCAAAAGCTGGGTTCAAATACAAAGGATTCGCATAAAATTGTGAAAAAGCAGGGTCTTGTGCAACCGCTAAATTAGATGCAGAAACAAATGCAATAATACAGAAAATCAACTTCTTAAACTGAGAAGACGAAATCTTTGTCATGTTGAAATATTTTGAACACAATATTACAAATAATTTTTTAATTAAAACTATTTTTTTTGTCAAATTATACATTTTTTTTTAACATCAGCTTTTTTGCCAATTTTTTGTTATACTGAATATTTCTATTTTTTGTTTCAATTTAATACAAAGAGAAACATAATAGAATTTATTTTTTTCAACAACACAATATTTTTCGCTTACTTTTGTTTATAAATATTGTTATTAATTGTAAGAAATCTTTATACTAGTGAAAAAAAATATTTGTTTTATTATTTTTAATGTGCTATTTTTTAGCTCTTTAATACAAGCCCAAAACAATAAAGTATGGACAGAGTTAAAGTGGAATGGCATTCAAATTGAAAAAATCAACGAACTTGAAACTCGTTCTTTTTTAAATTTTGAGGGTGCTATTTATGATAATTTAAGCCCTATAACTCCATTATTCTATAAACGATTAGGTTTAGAAAAAAACAATTTACAGCCTGAATTTGTAGTATCTGATATGATATTTGAAGAAATCCCTCAAAATGAAGTCTTGTTTTTAAAAGATGTGAGGATATCAAATACTGACATTAAAAAAGATGTAAATATCTCTTTCGAAAGAAAAAATGCTTTTGCAACTTTAACGATAAATCCTTTCAGAGTAAATTATTTTACAGGAAAACTTGAAAAATTAGTTGCATTTAATTACGAACTAAAAACTACTCAAATTAGCAATTTACAAGAAAAACCTATTAATCAAATATTTGCGAGTCATTCCGTTTTAGCTTCAGGAAATTGGTATAAAATATCAGTTGAAAATACTGGAATTCATAAAATTACATACGATAATTTGATTTCTATGGGTATAAATGCTGATTCTATCAATCCAAATAATATATCAATATTTGGAAATGGAAATGGAATGTTACCTGAATCAAATGCTGCATTTCGTTATGATGATTTACAAGAAATTACTATAAAGGTGGAAGATGGAAATGATGGAGTGTTCGACTCAATTGATTACATTCTCTTTTATGGACAATCATCTGTAAAGTGGAATTATAATTCCTCTCAAAGATTATTTGAGCACCAAATTAATTACTATTGCGATAACACCTACTATTATATAACATGCGACCCAACTATTGGTAGTAAAAAAAGAATTCAATTAGAAGCAGATCCAATTTTAGCTGCAAATAAAATAATTAATAAATTTAATGACTATGCTTTTCATCATAAAGAATTTACAAATCTTGCAAAATCAGGAAAAATTTGGTTAGGTGAAAAGTTCAATACAGCTATATCTGCTTATAATTTTCCTTTTAGCTTTCCAGATATTGTTGCTGATTCAAATATTACAATAAAATACAGTCTTTTTGCAAATTCTTCTGTAAAAAGCCAATTTACTTTAAACGTAAATGGAAATATTAAAATAGATACATTGAATCCATCTGGTGGATCATTTTCTGAATTGATAGCCTCAAATGTAACAGATAAAATATCTTTTATAAATTCAAATCCTCAGATAAATACCAATATTTCTTATAATCACCCACTTTCTACATCAATTGGATTTTTGAATTACTTAGAAATAAATGCTTTTAGAAATTTACGATTCAGCGGAAATCAACTTTCATTTAGATGCATTGAAAGTATTGGGATAGGAAATATCAGTCAATTTAAAATTGGAAATGCAAATAGTTCAATACAAGTTTGGGATATAAGTAACCCATTAAATGCTAAACTATTAAATACAACTCTTACAGGAACAACTTTAGAATTCAAAATAGCTACCGATTCTTTAAAAGAATTTATTGCCTTCAATGGCACTTCATACTTAAGCCCATTATTTGTTGGAGCAGTAAAAAATCAGGATTTACATGGCTTGGCTCAACAAGATTATATTATTGTTTCTCATCCACTTTTTATAAATGAAGCCAACCGACTTGCTTTACTTCATAGAAATATGAACAACTTAAAAGTAACAGTGGTTACACCAGAACAAATTTACAATGAATTTTCTTCTGGTGCACAAGACCCCACAGCAATAAGAAGTTTTTTAAAAATGTTTTACGATAGAGCCTCAACTCCTGATAATATGCCAAAATATTTACTACTTTTTGGCGATGGTTCTTATGATAATAAAACACAAAATGGCAGCAATACTAATTTTATAGTAACTTACGAGTCTTATAATTCTTTTGATGGAGGAAGTTCTTATGTTTCTGATGATTATTTTGGATTTTTAGACAACATAGAATCAGGAGTTTCATTTAATGAAGGTTTAGATATTGGAATTGGAAGGTTTCCTGTAAAATCATTAACTGAAGCAAAAAGTGTAGTTGACAAAGTTTATAGGTATTCGAGTAAAATTGATATTACTCCTAATTCGCCAACTACAGTATCTAACTATGCTGATTGGAGAAATATGGTTTGTTTTGTTGCAGACGATCAAGATGGAAATGCTTATATAAGTACTTCGGAAAGATTAACAAATATTTTGACAACAAACAACCCTATTATAAATATTGACAAAATATATTTTGATGCTTATCCTCAAATATCAAACTCAGGGGGTGCGCGGTATCCTGATGCAAATCGTGCATTAAACCAACGAGTTGAAAGAGGAGCTTTGATAATAAATTATGTTGGTCATGGTGGAGAATTAGGTTGGGCACATGAAAGAGTACTTGAGATTTCCGATATAATGAGTTGGGAAAATACTTACAATTTACCTCTATTCTTTACTGCCACTTGCGAATTTAGCCGTTTCGATGACTTTGAACGAACTTCAGCTGGTGAGTTGGTTTTATTAACCCCAAATGGAGGTGGTATTGCACTACTTACAACTTCAAGAGTTACTTATAATTCTTATAACGAAGATTTATGTGGGAGTTTTTTAAATAGAGTTTTCAGTAAAGTAAATGGGAAATATCCAACATTGGGTGATGTAATTAGAAATTCAAAAAATGACGTAGGAAATAACTCAAATATTAAAAATTTTGTTCTATTAGGAGATCCTGCATTAAAACTTGCTTATCCAGAATACAATGTTGTAACAACAGAAGTAAATGGAAATCTTGTTAATATTACAAATGATACCATTACTGCAATGTCAACTATCAAAATAAAGGGTATGATAACAGATGCTACAAATACTAAAATATCAAACTACAATGGCACATTGTATCCAACTATTTATGACAAACCTATAACTGTTACTTCATTGGGTAATGACCCAGATAGTTATCCTGTTAATTTTAAAATCCCAAAAGCCATTTTATATAAAGGCAAAGCAAGTATAGTGAATGGTGATTTTGAATTTACTTTCATTGTTCCTCGAGATATTGCCTATAACTATGACTATGGTAAAATTAGTTATTATGCTAAAAATGGGACAAGTGATGCAAATGGATTCTATAAGAATTTAGTTGTTGGAGGCTTCAATAACAATGTGATCCCTGATGAAAATGGACCAATAATTAAGCTCTTTATGAATGATACAAATTTCATTATAGGAGGTATAACTGATGAAAACCCTATCCTTTTAGCTTTAATTAGCGATCCTAATGGAATAAATACTGTAGGAAATGGAATAGGACATGACATTGTAGCTTATTTTGATGGGAATTTGGAAAATCCAATTAACTTAAATGATTTTTACATTTCTGATTTAGATAGATATGATAAAGGAAAAGTATATTATCCCTTTAAAAATTTGTCAGACGGATTACATACAATAAAAGTTAAAGGATGGGACATTTTCAATAATTCAGCCGAAGGATACACAGAGTTTATTGTTGCACAATCAGCACAAATAGCTTTGACAAATATGATGAATTATCCGAATCCTTTTTATGAAAATACACATTTCGTTTTTGAACACAATCAACCCAATACTAATTTAGAGGTTCAAATTCAAATTTTCGATATTAAAGGGATGTTAGCAAAAACTATTAACCGAACTTTAAATACAAACGCTTATAAAATTGATCCTATTGAATGGGATGGAACTTCCGATTCTGGAGCAAAAATTGGAAAAGGTCTGTATATTTATAGAATCACAGTTACAAATCCAAGTGGAATACAATGTTCAAAAACAGATAAATTAGTTTTTTTGCGGTAAACAATTTATTTTACAATAAATCGTTATCTTTGCACACAATTTTTATATATTAAATAATCTATGAAATTAAAAATCGAAAAAATATGGATGGCAATTTTTTTAGTTGTCTTATTTACAAATATTAATGCACAAAATAATCATACTATTGATGAGTTGCTGGGACAAAAAGGTGGAAGGGTTATAACTACAGCTGTTCCTTTATTAATGATTGCTCCTGATGCCCGTGCTGGTGCAATGGGAGATGCAGGTGTTGCTTCCACACCCGACGCCAATTCAATGCACTGGAATCCTGCCAAATATGCTTTTATTGAAAAAGATATGGGGTTTTCTCTTTCTTATAGTCCATGGTTAAGAGAATTAGTTAATGATATTAACTTAGCTTACTTGTCCGGATATAAAAGAATAGATAAAATGAGTACAATTGGTGGTTCTTTGTTATACTTTTCATTAGGAGATATAACATTTACAGATGTTGTTGGTAATTCCTTGGGAAACTTCAGACCCAGTGAATTTGCTTTTGACTTAACTTATTCTCGCAAATTATCAGATGTGTTTTCTGGAGCTATAGCTGCTAGATATATAAATTCAAATCTTACTCAAGGCCAAACAGTTGGAGGACAAGCTTCTCATGCTGGCCAATCTGTTGCTGCTGATGTGGCTTTTTATTATCAAAAACCTGTACGCTTTGGCAGAAATCTAAAAGGAACAATGGCATTTGGTGCTAATATTTCCAATTTGGGAGCAAAAATATCTTATACTGAAACTACTGAAAGAGATTTTATCCCAACCAATCTTCGTTTAGGCAGTTGCTTTACATTTAATATTGACGATTTTAATAAATTCTCAATAATGGTTGATTTTAATAAACTTTTAGTACCTACACCTCCTATTTATTTACCTAATAGCACTTTTAATGGTGATAGCGTGGTAAATGGAGTAAGGCAAATCTTATCTGGTAAAGATCCAAATGTAGGTATTGTCACTGGTTTATTTCAATCATTTACTGACGCACCTGATGGTTTTTCAGAAGAAATAAAAGAAATAACTTATTCTATTGGTGCCGAATATTGGTATGATAATCAATTTGCTATTCGTGGTGGATATTTTCATGAAAGTATGTATAAAGGGAATAGACAATATTTTACATTAGGCGCAGGTTTACGTTACAATGTTTTTGGGTTGGATTTTGCTTATTTAATTCCAACAGAACAACGTAATCCACTAGGCAATACCTTAAGATTTACACTCACGTTTGATTTTGACGCTTTTAGAGATCAAAATAGAAATGTAAATTAAATGAAAATTCGAATAGGTTTTGGTTTCGATGTTCACCAATTACAGGAAGGGATACCTTTTTGCTTGGGGGGCATCGAAATTCCTCATTTTAAGGGTGCAGTAGGTCATTCCGATGCTGATGTATTGATACATGCCATCTGCGATGCACTCTTAGGTGCAGCCAATATGAGAGATATTGGATTTCACTTTTCAGACAAATCTTCAGAATTCAAAGGAATTGACAGTAAAATTTTATTGAAACGTACCATTGAAATTATTGCTACAAAAAAATATGCTATTTCTAACATTGATTGTACAATATGTTTACAACAACCCAAAATTTCCACCTTCATTCCTTTAATGCAAGAAACGCTTGCTAAAGTTATGAATATTGATAAAGATGATATATCTATAAAAGCAACAACTACTGAAAAATTAGGCTTTGAAGGCAGGGAAGAAGGTGTTTCTGCTTATGCTGTTGCATTAATATCTAAGGATTGATTTATGATTAAGATAGATAATCATTTAATTCAGATGATATCTGAACAGGCACAATCCTGTAATCGTAAAAGAAAAAACTATAATTTCCATAAAAAAGCTGACGATCCTTTTCAGAGGTTGATAAATGCAATAGAACCTTATTCATATATTCAACCTCACAAGCATGAAAATCCTGACAAACGTGAGGTTTTCTTTGTATTAAAAGGGCGAATGTTGGTAGTTGAATTTAACGATGATGGAGAAATTATTGACCATATTGTACTTGATGCTATAAAAAGGAATATGGCTGTTGAAATTCCCGAAAAAACTTGGCATACCATTATTTCACTAGAATCAGGCTCTGTTTCCTATGAATGTAAAGATGGTCCTTACGATCCCGATGATGATAAAAATTTTGCTTTATGGGCTCCAAAAGAAGGCAATTTAAATTGCACCGCATATATTGATGAAATCCTTAGCAAGTTAAACCTTAAAATTTCAACTTTTTGATTTAATTTTGCAGAAATTAATAAACGAGGTCTTTTACTTGTTTTCTTTTACTTTACAAACTTTATAAACTTTTAACTTAAATGGCTATTCAAAAACCTTCTATACCAAGAGGAATGCGTGATTTTGGTGCTAATGAAATGATACGTCGCAATTATATTTTCGATACAATTCGTTCTGTTTTTCAAGTGTATGGATATCAGCCATTGGAAACGCCTACGATGGAAAATCTTTCTACTTTAATGGGAAAGTATGGAGAAGAAGGCGATAAATTATTGTTTAAAGTACTGAATTCGGGAAATTATATTGAAAAAGCCACAGAAGAAAGCTATCAGGATTATAAAAAATTAACAACAATAATTGCTGAAAAAGGAATGCGTTATGATTTAACTGTCCCTTTTGCCAGATATGTTGTGATGAATAGAAATGAACTCACTTTTCCATTTAAACGTTACCAAATTCAGCCTGTTTGGAGAGCTGACAAACCTCAAAAAGGTAGATATCGTGAATTTTATCAGTGTGATGTGGATGTAATCGGAAGTAATTCGTTATTGAACGAAGCTGAATTGGTTAATGTTTCCGATGCTATTTTTTCAAAATTGGGAATCAATGTTATTATCAAAATTAATAATAGAAAAATTCTAGCAGGAATTGCCGAAATTATTGGCTTTCCCGATAAAATTATTGAAATTACAATTGCAATTGATAAAATTGATAAAATTGGTATTGATAAAGTTAACGCAGAATTATTAGAAAAAGGATTATCTGAAAAAGCAATTGAACAATTGCAGCCAATTTTGAAAATCGATGGAAATAATAGCAATAAATTTTTAACAATCAGTGAATTTTTGGCAAATTCAGAAATAGGAATGCAAGGAATAGCTGAAATTCAAACATTATTTGATTATCTTGAAAAACAAGAAATCAAAGCTGACTATGATATTGATTTGACTTTAGCACGAGGTTTAAATTATTATACTGGTGCAATTTTTGAAATAAAAGCAAAAGATGTTCAAATGGGAAGTATCAGCGGTGGTGGCAGGTATGATGATTTAACTGGAATTTTTGGCATGCCTGATATGTCGGGTGTTGGTATTTCTTTTGGTGCTGATAGAATTTACGATGTTATGTCGGAATTAAATCTTTTTCCAACAGAAGTTCAAATATCTACCAAAGTTTTATTTGTAAATTTCGGAGAGAATGAAATTAATTATTGTCTTCCGATAGTTTCAAAGTTAAGAAAAAATGGCATCTCTACAGAAGTTTATCCTGATGCAGCTAAAATAAAAAAACAATTTTCTTATGCTGATGCCAAAAAGATTCCTTTTGTAATAATTGTTGGAGAAGAAGAAATCAAAAACAATGCTTTTAAAGTTAAAGATATGAATTCAGGCACCGAAACAACATTATTTTCTGATGAAATATTCAGCTTCTTTAAATAAATAAAAGACTAAAATTTAATTTTTAAAATTAAACAAAAGATAATAAAGCACTTAACAGTAAGATTTTTTGTAAAATAAAATGATAATATTTTTTTGTGAAATCAAATGTTTTTGTATCTTTGCAATCCATTTTGAAAGTAAAAAAATGGGAACAGTGAAGGCAATCTAAACTGTAGAGAAAGTTCTCTCAAAATAAGATTACCCATTGGAGAGATGGGTGAGTGGCTGAAACCAAC
This sequence comes from uncultured Bacteroides sp., assembly GCA_964618755.1. GTDB lineage: Bacteria > Bacteroidota > Bacteroidia > Bacteroidales > JACABE01 > JACABE01. The sequence goes on from CAZUCB010000073.1 coordinate 13,119, forward strand.
AGTTTGCTAAACTGTCGTACTGGGTA
>CAZUCB010000074.1:0-12816 GCA_964618755.1 uncultured Bacteroides sp.
AGTGGCCCGTTTTGACCCGCCCCTGGGTGGCCCGTTTTAACCCGCCCCGTGACACCCAATGATTTTTGGGGCATTTATCACATTTATTTTTTAGAAAATCCTTGACATCAATATTGGTATCGATTTCTCTAAGCAGATTTAAAAGAACCCCTCGCTCATCATTTTTTGAAAAAATTAACAAAAACCAACATTTGTCAGAACATAAAGTATTTCTATTATTCTCCCACAGTGTTGAATAGTCACCATACGCTAATAGAGCAGATCTTAGTAAATCGGAGTCATCGAGACTGAAACATTTTTCAAATACTTTCTTATATTTTTCAAACTCAGCCAATTTATCATCGCTGTTTTTAAGTAAATCTGCAAATAGCTCAAGACGACCGCCAATGGTTAGATGATTTTCCAATTCAATGACCAATGCTATCGGTAGGGTTGACTTAAATTCTTCGTCTTCATCATACCATTTAGATTTAGGCAAATCGATATTGGATATTTTGTTATTAAATGAATTACAAAAACTTAAAAACTCATCAAAATTATTTGAGTTTTCAATTAACTGAATAACATACCGCCAATCAATATATTTGCCTTGACGATTAGTTTCAGACCATTTATTGTCAAAATAATTTTTCCTAAGGCGACGCAATAAACTGTATAATCCGTTTTCATCATAACCATAATTAACAATTGCACTAAGCATTGGCAAAATAATGTTATGAGTTTGATCTTCATTATAATCTCTAAAATACCAAACAAAATTTTCAGATTCTTTTATTTCTTTAATTTGTTTAAATATTTCTGTAAAATTATTTTTTGTTTCTACCAAGCCAAGTAGTTTCTCAAACGCATTAAAATATTTCTCAATATTTTGAAGGACATTTTTTGATTCGCCGCTTTTTAACTTAAAATATTTTATTAATTCTACATTGTCTTTCTTGTCTAAAATTTTAATGCACCAAGTAAGAAAATCTTCAACTCCATGATCTGCAATATGCTCGTCTGTTTTTCGTTTTTTCCAGAAAAACTCTTCCCTTTTTTCCCATTCATTGTTGTAAGGTAATTTGGAATCGTTGTTTATAGCACATTCTATCTCACCCAACAAAATAGGCTTAATATTCTCGGGAATGGTCAAAGATTCACCAGTAGTATTAATAATAACAAACAAATCTTCTCCATGTTCACGGTCACCCATATCATAATAAAAGAATTTAATATTGTTGCGTACGCAAGATATAAACAAGTCAAGATTATCAAGTTTCTCAAGCTTATCATATATAATTTGACAAGCCAACATCATACTTTGTACAGATGGATCATTATCATAATCTTGGTTATACCAATACTGCCCTTTTATGAATTTAGAAATTTTATTATTATTTTTGTCAATAGACGTACCTTCTTCATCTTCAATAAAATAATATCTGGTTAAGTCTTGCAAAAAGTACAAAGTATTTTCTCTAATGGCATATCTTAAATATGGTTCCCAATCATCATCCTGCTCACTTTTAGAGACAAGCATATTTTTTATAGTGTCCAATTTTGATTTTTTATAAAGCATGCCTAACAACAGAAACAGTGTTGTAATTCGTTGTTGCCCGTCACACAAATGAATAGACTTATTGGGGCTTTCATAAGCATACAGCATTCCTAATGTTAAATTTTCTGTTTCACGGTTTTCCAATAGGGAATCTATAAAACCAGACACGATTTCCTGTTTGTTATCTTTGCCGTGCACTTTATCGCCCCAACAGTAATCACGTTGCATATCAGGAATAATAATTTTGTTATGGTCACTGAATAATTCTGCCAATGATATTTCCTGACCAGTAGTAAAAGTTTTATTGTTATTGCTCATTAGAATTTTCACCTTCATTTTGGCGCATAATCTTTTTTTCTCTGTCCACACATACCTTTGTTAAATTATCTAATTCTGCTATTCGTTTGGCTACCTCTTTTTTTGATTTCAATAGTTCATCTCTTTTTTTCTTTAGCTCTTTGTTTTCATCATGAGCATATGTATCACAAATATTAATTAAAGCCTCGTAGTAGTTAAGTTGTATTTCCAGAGTTCCCCAATCGGATGCAGAAAATACAGTAAGAGTATGTAGCAATGATAAGCTTTCCTTAAAATACTTAGCGTTGTCAAACAATATTTCCTTTTTTTTCTTGAACTCATTTGCGCGCAAGGCTGAATTATCATCTTTTTCTAGTAAAACTAAATTACCTATACAATGCACACTGAATTTTTGTTTCCCATTTATGTCTTTAAACTCATTAAATTCTTCTATTACTTTATCTTTCCTAGATTTTGCATGAATATGCTCCAATGATTTTTTGGCGTATATGGAAAAATCAAATTTACGGCTTAACTTATTGTCTAATTCTACATTTCTACGCAATAATTGCCGACCGGCCATTTCCTTAGCTTTGGGATCATTATATACATCACAAATAGAAAGCAGATTTAGCACGGTATTAGTTACTATCTGGAGCGGATCATCTTCCGTTTCCTCGCCTGAATTGCTTGGATTACCTGCACCAGTTGTCTTAATCGGTTTACTCTGATCATCTTTAGCCAGATATTTATTGTATTTGACATCAAGAATGCTCCATTTTGCATATTCCCATATTTTAGATTTAAATTTAATTCTATCATCTTCATATAATTGCATCATTGCAACAATGAATTCTTTTTTTTCGACAGAACCAGCTTGTAAAATTAATCCCAATGCGTTATAAATTTTATAATTGCCAACCCAATTTTCAAAAGCTTTTTGTAAATTTCGCAAATCACCAAATGTAGCCTTCGCGTCAACCTTTGTTGATAAAAATTTATTGGCAAATGCTTGATAAAATTCATAATGAGGTCCATTAGGAATGTCTAATGCTTGATAAAATTCATAATGAGGTCCATTAGGAATGTCTTTGGATTCTTCATTCAACTTTCTCATGTAAAATATGTTTAAAAACAAATCCATTGTACCATTTACATTTAAAATATCTTGAACTTCATCACGTTTCCACCAATAGAGCCATCTGTCCCATTCCCTGGCATAACGACTTCTCATTGAGTTTATTTCCCACTCTAAATCTTGTTTTTCGCCAGCGCCATTATCCTCGATATTTCTTGAAGCTTGACTAAGTATCTTGGCTTTAATCAGCTCATCGTCCGTCATTTTAGCTTTTAGACCATTCAGCATAGTAAATATCTTAACAACCTGATGTCTATCTTGAATTTTAATATATATAATCTTAACGTTTTTAATCAAAAACTCACTGAATTTCTTTAAATCAATTTTCGGCAGATTATTTGAATCAACTTCAGACAACTTATCCGATATTGTTTTGATGGCCTTTTTAAAATAATATATATCTTGAACATCTTCATATTTATTTAGTTCGTATTTCTTATTAGAGATAAATTGGCAGATGCTTTTATTTAAAAAATTATCTGAATCCTCGCGAACCTCATAACTAATTTTATTTAACGTTAGTCCACCAAGTGTTTCTTGGATATTTTTATCGGGACAACAAATTTTAAGATAGACTAAAAGAAGATATAAAACCGTTGTTCTTTGTTGCCCATCAATAAGCTCAATACTACCGTCGTTTTCATAAACGGTTACCCCTTGTAGGAAATATTCTTTTATATTGTAGTTGCATGCTTCAATTAACATACCCATCAGAATTGAAACACTACATTCGTTAGAAGTTTCGTGAGGAACGCTCCACTTGAATCCTCGCTGATAACTTGGAATAATGAATTTACCTGCATCAGCAAAATATTTTCCAATCGTTTTGAAATGATCAGTATCGTTTTCCGCCATTGTATTACTCCTACGTTTTACCTAATAATTACTTGATGATATCGAACCGCATACATTCAACAACAATTCTTAACACCATTTAAACTAACCATACAAAATATCAATTCAAGAATTATTAGCAATAATTAATTCTCTTTCTATAATTTATAATTTCTTATAATAATTAAAAACCACAAATTATTTTTCATAACCTAAAAAACTGATTTTAACCCCTTCATGAACTTCATGCCCTTCATGGTAAAACTGTTGTTAATTTTGTGTTTAGAATTGTCTTATATATTTATCTTCTATCCCGAGCTGATGACCGACTATCGCACAAGCGATAGCGTCATCAAGCGCATTATGGTGTTGAAAATGGTGGTTGAAATGTCCAGCGACAATGTTAAGGGAACGACTGGGCAGTTCCGGAAGTTTATTACGGCTGAGTTCCAGTGTGCATGCATAGTTAAAGGCGACTGGATCTAAATGATAGAGTTCTAATACTCCCCGGAGATGGCGGATATCGAATGGCGCATTATGGCAGACTACTACATCGTATTCCTGCAGGAATTGGCTCATCTCCAGCCAGACATCGCTGAATGCCGGAGATTTCCGAACGTCCCAATAGTTTATGCCGTGGCATTCAACACAAAATGAATAGAAATAATCGCATTCTTTATGCGGTTTAATGAGCCACTCGCGTTGATCCACCAGTTTACCGTTATCCAGTCCCGCCAGGCCAATCGCACAAATGCTGCCATCACGGGGATTCGCGGTCTCAAAATCCATGCCAACAATTCGCATATACTAACTCCATATTGTTTATGCCAAATTGTAAAGCAACTCCCATGCCAGGAAATACTCTATTATGATTTATGTACAACCCATCGGCATCTGGTCCAATCAACTGTTCAAATTTTAATTAGTGGTGGTTATGAATTGTCCAGTATGGCATTAATAACAATAGCAAATAAATAATAATTCAGGATAAATATTGTTCTTGCAATAATAAATGTAGTGATTATATTGAATCAAGCTGTTGAAAAATTGTAAAAAAGAGGGAATCATGAAAGATATTGGAGAACAAAAGAAAATCGCCGTATTGATTGACGCTGACAACGCACAGGATAAAAAAATCAAACTCATTCTTGAGGAATTATCCGTACATGGTCATATCGTTATCAAAAGAGCTTATGGTGACTGGTCCAGTGAAAATCTAAAACATTGGATAAAAACATTAAACGGACTGGCGATTCAACCAATACAACAATTTGCTTATACAACCGGAAAAAATTCAACCGATGCCGCAATGATAATTGATGCAATGGATTTACTTTACTCTGAAAAGTTTGATGCCTTTGCAATTGTATCCAGTGACAGTGACTTCACCAAATTGGCATCACGATTAAGGGAATCAGAAATATTTGTATTCGGTTTTGGCGAAAAAAAGACTCCGCTTTCATTTCGTAATGCCTGCGATGATTTTATTTTTACCGAAAATCTGGCAGAAACGCCAATTGCAACAGCTAAAGCCAGCAAAAAGTTTACAATAAAAGAAGAGGAGCTTAAAGAAATCGTTTTATTATTAAACAACGCATGGGAAAAACATCAAGATGAAGAAGGTTGGGCAAATACTTCAGCAGCAGGTTCTTTTATAAAAAGATCTAAGCCTGATTTCGATCCTAGAAATTATGGGGTTACCAAAGTAACAGACATCATCAGTGAACTTAAGATTTATTACGATATGAAAAAATATGAAGCCAAAGGCACAAATATCGTAGCTTATAAATTAAAAAATAAAGTTTGACGCATTGTTGTTCTATACAAAAAGTTACACTTTGGGAATAACGAGAATTCGCAAGAGACTGTCCTTCAAGTCATAAGATACAAATTATTTCAGCCAATTTTCTAATTCGGTAAAGACTTCATTCAAGTCATCAAACTTTAGTGTTGCATACTTATCCAACGGTGTCGGCTGTTTATTAACAATTACGATTTTGCCACCGCTGTAATAGGTATTCATAGGCAAACTGGCGGCGGGTTGGACGGCCAGACTGCTGCCTAAAACCAGTAACAAATCCGCCTTTCCCATATCAATAAAGGCATTGTCGAGTAATTCCATATCCAGATCCTGTCCGTAGAACACGATGTCCGGTTTAATAATGCCGCCACAGTTATCGCATTGTGGAACTAAGTCGGCCTGAATAATACGGGCAATGGTATTATAGTCGGATTCATTCTGGCACGTCAAACAATGATGTGAGTAGGGACTGCCGTGAATTTCTTTGACATTGAGACTTCCCGCGCGTTGATGGAGCATATCAATATTCTGGGTATATACGGTGGAGACAATTTCCAGTTTTTCCAATTCAGCGACAACCCGATGCACGACGTTGGGTTGATACTGTTCCAAGTTATAGACAAAACTTTTACTCCAGGCGTAGAACAATTCCGGATGCTTTTTAAAGCACGATAAAGAAAGCACTTCTTCCACATCCATGCCTTGCCATTTGTTGCCGAAAATGCCGTTGGTGCCGCGAAAGTCAGGTATTCCGGATAAAGTGGAAATGCCAGCACCGGTAAAGACCAGACAATGCTGCGAATAATCCAACAATTCTTTAAGTTTGTCTATCATAATTATAATCTATAAGGTATAAGGCATTAAATTTATTCACCGGCATTACCAACCAAATACTTTTTCACGGTGTTTCTCTGAATTCCCAACGCTTCGGCGGCATGGGAAATGTTGCCCTTATATTTTTCCAGCACATTTTTTACATGGATTTGGGTCATTTTGGTCAGGTCATCCGGATATTCTGCAGTTGCGCCGGAAGCGTCATCATTAAGACCCCACTGACGGCGATTCTCTTCAATCAATTTGGAGAAGTCATTTTCATCGAGAATGTCAGCCAGTTCGAGAACATTATGCAATTCCCGGACATTGCCGGGCCAGTCATAACTTTCCAGCGCGGCGATCTGTTCAGCATTCAGCCGGCGTTTATGGCGGTTCATCCAGAAGGAATTGGCAATCTCGCCGATATCATCCGGGCGTTCCCGCATCGACGAAATATGAATATGCACCATATTCAACCGGTGAAAGAGGTCTTCCCGGAATTTTCCGGCTCGCACCATTTCCGCCAGGTTGCGGTTAGTGGCGGCGATGATTCTGACATTGACCTTGATTTCTTCAGTATTGCCCAATGGGTTGAAACGCCCATCCTGCAACACCCGTAACAGACCGGCTTGCGCCTCCGGCGGGAGTTCGCCGATTTCATCCAGGAATAAGGTCCCGCCATCCGCCTGTTTAAAATAACCGTCATGGTTCTCTACTGCCCCGGTGAATGCGCCTTTCTTATGTCCGAAAAGCTGACTGATAAGCAGTTGCGGGCTTAACGTGGCGCAGTTGGCAACAATAAACGGTTCACATTTGCGCGGCGATTTAAAATGCAGTTGCAACGCCACGGTTTCTTTACCGGTGCCGGTTTCACCCCAGATTAATACTCGCGCTGAATCTTTCGGTCCGACTTTTTCAATGAGTGACCGTAAATTCTTAATCATCGGACTTCTGCCGATAAGTTCGCGAGAGCCATAACGTTCAAAATGTTCAATCATTTCCTCTTGCTCTTTACTGAATTGGTTTCTGCCTTCAGCCAGCGTTCGGATTGCGGTACCATAGGCATCGAAATCCTGATAGTTACGATAAAAATACATTGCTGCCTCGAGTAGTAGCAGTTTCTGTGCCATATCCGGCCGATTGTTCTTTTTACCCTCACTATCCAATAACCGCACCAGATCCTTGGCGTCCTGTTGATGATTTTTTGCCACCCAACTGGTCAAATATTCATCTTCCGGATCAATCTGGCAATCAACGAATTTGGTGAATTCTTCAGGAAGCCATTCCGGCAATTCCAACATACTGTACCAACAGATGTTGATATTTTTCTTGCTTAGACGTTTTACAGCCGCAATAATGTCTTCAGGTTCTCCCCGCCAGCCGATACCGAGAATAATAATTTTTTTCAATTTATCCGGCGGCGAATCGGCTAATTCGGCCAGTTTTTCCAGCAGGCGGTTAGTACTGCTGCCGATGACTTTCGCCTCCGGCAATTGACGCAACACCACAGCCGCGGCACAGCCATAATCTTTCCATCCCCATCCCGTTATAATCAAAGTATTCATCGCCCTGCACTCCCTTCAAAAATTGTCTAATATTTAACCATTAATGTTTAATTAATGAATACCGTAAGCACAAAAATATATTGCCAAAATCGCACTATCATTAAAATGCCGTCAATGTGATAATTTACAAATAGGAAAATGAAAAATATCTGGTTGGTGGTGAAAATATAAAACAATTTTTTACCACGAACTACACGAAAAGCACGAACAACACGAAAATTAATACAGTTTCACCATGAAGGTCAGGAAGGACATGAAGGTTTAAAGCAAAAAACATTTTTACCACGAGCGGGTACGACCCGCGGCGATGTTATGAATACAATTTTTACCACGAAAGTCACGAACGACACGAAAGGAAGAACAATAGCGGTGGATTTCTTTTTCTACGAAAAATCATTCACCGCAGAAGGTGTTCATGCGCCAGGCACCAAAACCAGCAGTAACTTTTACCATGAGGTGCTTGTCCGTGGCGATTATGGTACTTAACAAAACGGTGCAGTCTTATTGACTTGTCACAGAGTTTGGCTATATTAACTGAAATATTATGAACCGTTTGGGTAATTGATTATGAAATACATTCGAATTGGCAAGAAGAAGTCCAAGTCTTTCGTGATATATTGTTGCCCAAATTTAATGAAAGTAGAATAGAGGTATAAATTATGAACAACTTAGTACATAGTGTTAGTCATATTTTTGACAGCCAAGATGGATATCTCAGAAGTGTTGATAAAAATATTTACCATATACCCGAATACCAACGAGGATACAAGTGGTCAGTTGATGAGGTTAATAAACTATTGAAAGACATCGCTACTTTTATTGCTAAAAATAAAAAAGTAGGAGAAAAATTTTACTGTCTTCAAAATATTACCTTGGTTTCAAACGGTAACGCATTAAATGTGGTAGATGGTCAACAACGACTTACTGCATTAGTAATTTTACTTTCCAGATTAGGTTTAGAAAAATTAGCAAGTAATAAAATTGAGTATGCTGTAAGAGAATCAACTCATGATTTTTTAACCAAATTTGTCACCAAAGAATCAGAAAATAGCAAAGTGATTGATTTTAAAATTGATTGGAATGAATTTGCTAAAAACAATCATGAGTATAACCATCAGGATATCTACTACATTTATACAACAGTCAAAACAATTGATGCCTGGTTTGATGGAAAAGATGAGGATTACAAAAACAACTTCCGTGAAGGGTTACGCGATCACGTAAAATTAATAGTAAACAAAGTTGATAGTGATAATGAAGAAAAAGTTTTTGGGAATCTTAATTCAAAAAGAATTCCATTAGATGGCGCAGATTTAGTAAGAGCTATTCTGATAACAAGAGTAGCCAATGAAGAAAGTGATAAGGCAGGTGATATTAAAAACATTGTAAGAGTAAATGAACGAAGGGTAATAATTGGTTTGGAATTAGATGAAATAAATGCCTGGTGGTCAAAGGATGAAATAAGAGGCTACTTCAAAACTTTCATCAAGAACAAAAGCGAAGGAGATATAATATTTAATGCAGAAAACTATCCCCTTAACAATTTGTTACTTTTATTCTCAGAGCAAAGAGGTAAAACTAGTTTAACATTAGACCTGATAGAAGAACAGGAAAATGCTTTGAAACTTTATAAAGATCTTATCAATCTTCACCATACCCTTAAAGATTGGTATCAGGATAGAGATATTTATCATTATTTGGGGTTTCTGTTTGGACAAAAGAAAATGACATTTAAACTAGCCTTAAAAAAATGGGAAGATGCAGAAAATAGGATAGTATTTAAAAAGGCTTTAAAAGATGAAATTTATAAAAGTATATTTGAAAAAATGTCAATTGAAGAAACCTTCGAAAAGACGGGAAATTGGTATAGGGATGACAGATTAGTTAAGGTATTATTAGTTTTAGATATTATTTCAAGCGCACCTCAAGAAAGGGCAAAACTCCCCTACTTGGCATTCACCAAAAACAATAACGACATCGAACATATTTTTCCTCAAAACCCCGAGGAAGTTAGAGAAAAGAAAGAGTATATTGAATTTTTGAACAAATATATTCTAAAAGACAAATCAGCATTTGATTTATCAGGTTATGAAGAAAATAAAGATGAGTTAGAATATCAAAATCAGATGAGTGCATTTATTGGTGATGTAGTTTCTGAAATAGATATTAACTCAATTGGCAACTTGGTGTTATTGTATTTGTCTCTTAATCGAAGTCTTGGGCGAATTCCATACACAAAAAAGCGAGGAAGGGTTATTGATTTCTTCAATAAAGGTAATTTTATACAACCACATACATTTCAAGTTTTTGCCAGATACTTTTCTGATGAAAAAAATGAAAGCTATGATTTAGAACATTGGACAAATAATGATATAAAAGATAATGAAAAAGCAATTTTAAATAGCATATCAAAATTCTTTAAGGATAAGTAAAATGATAAAAAAACAGCAGATGGAGGAATTAAGTGTTAACGAACTTGCAACTAAATATAATTTCATTGTGCCTGAAATTCAGCGTGAATATGTATGGGGCAAAAATGAGAACCAAATTTTAGATTCCTTTTTTAAGGATATATCTGATAAATATAATAAATTAGAGGATTTAACAAAAGATAGTTATCAGGAATTAAAAAAGTCTATTAATCCAACATTAAATGAAGAGTTTAATCAAGACACGTTAAACATTATTGAAAAAGAATTAGAAAGATTCCAATCGAACAGAAGTATGAATATTGGCTTTCTATATTCTTACAAACCCAATTACTACATATACAATGATACCAGCGAAGATGTTTATTTGATTGATGGTCAGCAAAGATTCACAACCCTTTTTATCGCACTATTTTATTTTTCAGTGTTAGAAAATAGATTAGAAGATTTTAAAAGTATTTTCAGAATAAATCTTAGCATAGAAAAGATTGGATTTGATTATCGGGTAAGAACAATTACTCACAATTTTCTTATTGATTTAATAGCTAATACTATAACAAAAGAAAGCTTACAGGATATTACAAATAAAACGTGGTTTTTATCAGAATATAGTAATGACACTAGCATTATAGGCATGTTAGGTACAATCTCAGAATTAAATAAAAAATACCCGAGTGAAGTAAATGGATATTTTGACTTTCTGTTAAATTATATAAAGTTCTGGCACTTCAAAACTGAAGAAACGTCGCAAGGCGAAGAACTTTATATTACAATGAATTCAAGAGGCAAATCACTTTCTGAAAATGAAATACTACGAGCTAAATTATTTGAAAATTTAACTAAACAGGAAGTTAAGAAAAAGGGACAAGAATGGGAAAATTGGCAGGATTTCTTTTGGGGAAAAAAAGGGAACAATGAAAATTCAGATATTGGGTTTAATGAATTCCTGAGGTGGGTTCAGATACTTAATATGGTCAGTAATGGCAAAATAGATATTGAAAATGAAGATGAAGAAGGGAAAGACAAGGAATCTATTATTGAAGTAATTAAGTGGGAAAAACCGGGATTAAAATTAGATTCGAAATATCTACCAATAGAAGAAATAGATCACTATTATAGGGCTGTAAAATACTTATTTGACACATTTTCGTTTGCTGATATAAAAACTACCCATCCAAGATACATGAATAATGAATTATTAGATATTAATTGGCTTTGTCCCCCTCTAGGCAATACAATAGGCCAGAAGGGTTGTTTTAGACTACTACCAGTATTACAATATATCAAACTTTTGATAAAAAAGAAAGAAACTATCAAAGACTTAGAACTTTATAGGGTAATAAGATATTTCTATAATTTAAATGAGATTGACTCGGTAAACAAATCCCCAAATGTTGCTTGTATAAATGCAATAAAGCTAATTACTGAACTTATTCAGCAATCAACTGATATTGCAGATATTTCAGTACTACCTAATGTGTCGAAAACTCTTTTTACTGAGGAAGAAAAATATAAGTTTTGGCTTTATAAAAATAATAGTAATAGAAATTTGATTGAGCAAGAATTCTGGGATGCAGAAGATTATAAATTAAATTCTGGAAGGATTGGTCATCTTATCCAAGCATCGTTCGAAACTATTGATACAATCGACAGATTCAAGTATGATAATAATTTTGTTAAGGTTCGTAATTTGGATTTTGATTTGCTAAAATTCTGTGCTTTAAAGAATAATTTTTTTGCAATAAATCCTGCTAAAGATAGGAAAGAGATTTCTGGCAAATTATGGGGATTCTTAATACCAACGTCTTATTATACGGTTAACAATTATGGTGCACATAAGACTATTACTTGCCAAAGAAATGACTATCATGCACTCATTAGTAAAGAGTTTTTAAGAATGATTATAGAAATTAAACAAAACGAAAACAGAGGTGAATATTTATTGAAAACCGCAAAACGATATTTCAGCAAATATTCTGAATCCAATAAATTAGAGAATGAATCAGACTTGAAAATTCAATTGTTCAGTTATTTCATTTTATTAAATAATAAGCAATGTTGGTCTTGGAATAAAGGTAAAAACTTTGGGTGCTATGATAAATCTCTTGATGATGATTTTCAATCTTTGTTTTCCAACAAGAAATTATTCCAACACTTTGACGAGCGATGGGGTGGTGCGGATTGGCGACATGTTGATTTCAAACCATTATTGGATGGAGGTGACTACTTAAAAAAATTGGAAGATGGAACATTTGATTTATAAATTTAACACTAATAATATAGGAATATTCAGATAAACTGCGATTGATTTGTTTTGCAATCGTCTCTTCTGGGATGTTCGGTTGTCTGTCACGGGGCGGGTTAAAACGGGCCACCCAGGGGCGGGTCAAAACGGGCCACTA
>CAZUCB010000075.1:0-12751 GCA_964618755.1 uncultured Bacteroides sp.
GCATTTTTAATTAAATTGTTGAAAACTCTGATTAATTGTTTTTTATCGGCATATACAAAACAGCTTTCTTGTATCGTGCTTTCAAATACGATATTGTTTTCGGTACCATCTTTAAATAAATCAATGGCATTTTGTAAGGCTTTAATGATTTCAACTTTTTCGAAATCAGAGCGGGGCATTTTCGCAAAATCAGAAAACTCTGATGCTATTAACGAAAGGGAATCAATTTGTTCAACAATAGTATTTGTAAAGCGTTTTAAGCGTTCATCCCAATCGGGAACCTTATCGTTCCAGGCTCTTTGCAAATGCTGAATACTCAGTTTCATTGGCGTAAGCGGATTTTTAATTTCGTGTGCTACCTGCTTTGCCATTTCGCGCCATGCTACTTCTCTTTCCGATTTTGCCAACAAATCGGCACTTTTAACCAATTGATCAACCATACTGTTGTATTCTTTTATCAAGCTGCCAATTTCATCATTTCTGTTCCAATCTATTTTTTCATTCCTGCGACCTAATTTCAAATTGCTGAGCTTATCCTTAATCAATGTCAATGGCCTTGTTATGTAATTAGAAACAAACAAAGCAATAAACACTGCCACTGCAATTAAGAATACATAAATATTGAGATATGCCTTTAAAAAAGATGAAATCTCCTTTTTTAATTCGCTTTGTTTTGCAAAATAAGGCAAGTTTAAATAAGCTACCAGCTTATTATCGTTGTTTCGAAATGGCATATAGGCAGATAAATATTCGTGTTTGCCAATATTTTCTTTTTCAACAAATTGGGTTTTCCCAATATTTTTTAATTGAAAATAAGCTACGGGGTTCATCTTGCGGGATATCAAACCTTCATCAAATATTTGCGGACGCGATGAGGCGATAAGATTTCCTTTTGTATCAAATAAATTAATATCGGTAAAAAATACATTCGATAATTTTACCAACAAATCGCTAATTTCAGTCGCTTTTTGCGGTGTAAATGATTGAACATTCCCTATCTTGTGTTCTATTTCTATTAATACTGAATGCGTTTTCTCGGTGAGTAGTTCGGCATTTTTTTCATTATTCAAAGAAGTAATATAAAAGAGTGTAGTAATACCAATTATAACGAAAGACACAACAATAATAGTTAAAACTGATAATTGTAAGCGTGTTTTAAAATTAAATGTTGAAGGAATTATATATCTGATTCTATATGTAATTGCCCCAAATATAATAGATAAAAGCCCAAAGAAAATAAATACATAAGAAAATGGTGCTAATCGCTCTAATAAGCCTATTTTAGGAGTGCTAATTATAAAATCTGTTGTTGAATTAACATGATAAAACAAATGATTATATGCATCTTTATCGACAAAACTAAACTCATCCTTTTTATTATGAACCATTAAAATATTTTTATAAAAATAATTGCCATAATGCTTTACCAACAAACCCTTATTATACCTTGCAAAAGAATAATTGCTTAAATCGGGATTAATATTCATCTTTTTATCTATCAGCAATTCTGGATAACCTAAATCTTTTGCAACAAACTTTGCATCCAGTTCAACATATAATGATGTTCGTATCAAAGAATCATTATGATTTTCGAAAAAACGAAACAAAGCAATATAGCTATTACTCCCATTGCCATAATCGAGTGTATAAAAATTTTCGGTCATGGTTGGCTTTCCAATGGCTGTAATTTTATCGTAAAAATATTTATCGCAATTTACGTTTACAAATTCTGGATTTATGATAAGTGTTTCAAAATCTTTGCATAAAGTAATTTGCTCTGTGTATTTACTTAGATATCCTTTAAAATAAGTTGCTCTTAAATAATTTATAATTGAATCTTTGGGGTAAAATAATTTTAATTGTCTAGCAATTACAGTATCTGTTTCAATTTTAGGCTTAATATCTTTAAACAAAAATTCAGCAATTGGGTCGTTTTCAGCAGTTAATTTCTGTACCAATAATTTACGATTCCCATTTTCTTTCAAATCATTATATTTATAAAATGAAAAAGTTGAAAAAAATGAGAAAAACAAGAGAAATATAACAACTTTCTGAAATACTGTGAATTTATTGTTGTATTTTTCGAAAATTATAAAAATAAATAATAAACAAAAAAATGAGAACGGATAAAAAATACCTTCTCTTAAAAAAGCAGTAAAAGGAAGCAAAATAAAAATTAAAGATACTATTAACAAGCTAATAATAAGAGCTTTTAAATTGTTTAGTCGCTTATAGCTAATACGAAAAAATTGGATTCCGAAAAGTAAAAAGGCTAAACTAATTGCAAAAATTGCTATACAACAAACAATACTTTCCACTGTAAATCCTAAAATATTATTCAAAATCAAAGGAATACTCGAATCTATAATAATACTCTTAAATAATACAACATAGAAGTAAAAGAATAATATAACTGTAAATAACAGCAAAGCACTTATAATACGAAGTTGTAACTTTTTTAAATGAATAAAAACAGTTTCTGAATTGATTTTTACAAAAAACAAATACGCAACATATAAAAAAAGTATCGAATTTATAAACAAATCGCCCAAAGACGGCAAATATACCGTAGAGGCATAGTAATATGGACTAAAAAGTTTTGAATCATACAAAACTGAAGGAATATGAAAAACAAATAACAAAACTCTCAAAAAGATAATATCAATGAAAAATAGTAAAAATTTTATAAATGGATACTTATCTAAAACTGTTATTTTACAATACAATTCATGTAAAAACGATATAAAGAAAAGAAACCCTATTAAATACAATAACAATAAGATATAAATTACATTATTGTTTATTTTCAAAGAATTTTTCGTTGAAATTGAGAATAAAAATTCACCGTTTTTATCATTTATCTTCTGTGCTGAAATATCAAAACTAATTACAACTTCTGAAGGCGTTTTAAAATCCTTATGAAATTTATTTACTAAATAATCATTTTGATACGTAAATTCATTTTTAATTAAAATCAAGGAAATTATCTTATAGTCGCTATAAGTTGTTGACTTTACTCTGAACCATCCATTTTGAAGTTTAATAATTTTATTTTGACTAAATTCCTTGTTTTTTAAAAAGTCAAATGGCACAGCATTATCTGACCAATACATTAAAGTATCGCTTTTATAAATCAAAAAAAGAAATCCATCAGTCTTAAAAATATCCTCAGGAATTATTTTATTTAAAGTTGCGAAATTCTTATTGGTTTCATAATTGGATTTTATTTTAGTGAAAAAATCTTCTGCCTTTTTTTCTTTTGATGTTAATTTTGATTCTAGCGTTTTTGCAATATTTACAAGTTTAATTTTACTATTTTCTAAATTTCCATATAGAAACGCGAAAAGAAAAAACAGAAGAGCTATAATTATATTTTGAAGCAATCTATTTCTAAAAATAGTCATTTTTGTTAGAATTAATGTTTTTTTATTGATTATGCGACACTTAACTTTTAGCTAAAATTAAGCGATTTGACGCATTATTTTTAAAATTTAGGGTAAAGATACACAAAAGCGTTATATTGGCAATAATACGGCTAAAATTAAGTCTTTTTTGAAAAAACAGCAAATTTCATATAATTTTTAATTTATACACGTATTTAAAAGCTAAAGTAAAATTTTTCAATATCTCAAATACAAAATTCAAACCAAATATTTTTATAGATCATACAACCTTGAAATAATATAAAGTTTACAAATGAAAAAAGAAAACGATACAAATGGAAAATTTATTTGAAGAAAAATTAGGATTGATAATGATAAAATTTATCAATCTTTCAGTTTAGATAATATTCAAAAATAATTCAAATTTTGCTATATATTTTAAATTAAAAATATCATTATTAAAAATTTGAAAGTTTACGGATGTAAATTGTTGAATTATATATCTGTAAAAAGTAGTTTCACGTGAAACCAAAATTTTATCTTCCTAAATAAACTATCAGCACAGAAATATCAGAAGGAGATATTCCTGAAATACGTGATGCTTGACCAATTGTTTTTGGTTTCATTTTTGTTAGTTTTTCTCTTGCTTCAAAAGAAAGTGATTGCAATTTTTGATAATCAAAACTATCATACAAAGGAATATTTTCAAATTTACTTAATTTATCAGCAATCTCCTGTTCTTTGCTGATATAACTCTCATATTTTATAAAAATCTCAACTTCTTCAATAGTTTCATCAAGATTTAATCCTTTATTTGAGAGAAACGTAGAAAATGAATTCACAGAATTAATTAAATCATTTATTCTAATTTGAGGACGATGAAGCAAATTTATCAATTTCGTTTTTTGATCAATTTCAGGAGTTTCCATATTGTTTAGCAACAAGTTAACTTCCGATGGTTCTACGCTTTGATTTTTTATAAATTTAATTATATCGTCATAGTTTTCTTTTTTGCATTGCACTTTATCCATTCTTTCCTGAGAAGCCAAACCAATTTTATATGAAAGAGGAGTTAACCTAAAATCGGCATTATCTTGGCGCAATAAAATACGGTATTCAGCACGCGAAGTAAACATTCTATAAGGTTCGTCAACTCCCTTAGTAATTAAATCATCAATCAAAACACCAATATAAGCTTCGTGGCGTTTTAATATGAATTCATCTTTCTGATGAATTTTTAAATGTGCATTAATTCCAGCCATTAAACCCTGAGCCCCTGCTTCTTCATAGCCAGTTGTACCATTAATTTGCCCAGCAAAATATAAATTTTCAATCTTTTTTGTTTCTAAGGTATAATTTAACTGCGTAGGGGGGAAATAGTCGTATTCTATAGCATAACCCGGCTTTATAATCTTTGCATTTTCAAAGCCAACAATCTTTTTCAAGGCTGCATATTGAATATTTTCGGGCAAAGATGACGAAAATCCATTCAAATAATATTCAATCGTATTCCAACCTTGTGGTTCAACAAATAGTTGGTGTCTTGATTTATCTGAAAAGCGTTCTATTTTATCTTCAATTGAAGGACAATAACGTGGTCCACGACCCTGAATTCGTCCAGCAAACATAGGTGATTTCTCAAAACCTGTTCGCAAAATATCATGCACTTCCAAAGAAGAATACGCTAAAAAACAACTCCTCTGAGTAGTAAGAGGTTTCGTTTCTGTAAATGAAAACTTACCGGGTTCTTCATCTCCTTTTTGTTCAATAAGCTTAGAAAAATCAATTGATCGCCCATCAATTCTAACGGGGGTACCTGTTTTCATTCTTCCCGAATCAAAACCCAAGCTTACCAATGATGCTGTTAAACCTACCGCAGACTGCTCCCCTATTCGTCCACCTCCAAATTGTTTTTCACCAATATGAATAATTCCATTTAAAAAAGTACCATTAGTTAAAACAACAGCTTTAGATTTAATAGTAAGACCCAATGCTGTTTTTACACCAGTTACTTTGTCATTTTTTACTTCTATTTCATTTACGGTATCTTGCCAAAAGTCGAGATTTTGAGTATCTTCAAGCATCCTTCTCCATTCAGCAGAAAACATCATTCTATCGCTTTGAGCACGCGGACTCCACATAGCTGGTCCTTTAGAGCGATTTAGCATTCTGAATTGTATCATTGTTTTATCTGTTACAATTCCTGAGTATCCACCCAATGCGTCAATTTCTCTAACAATTTGCCCTTTGGCTACACCTCCCATTGCTGGATTGCAAGACATTTGAGCTATATTATCAATATTTGTAGTAATTAACAAAACAGAAGAACCTAAGTTTGCTGCTGCTGCTGCTGCCTCAGAACCTGCATGCCCTGCTCCTACTACTATTACATCGTATTCTTTAAACATTATTTTGCCCAAATTAATTATTCACTTTTTTGAGGTGTTTACAATCTAATAATTTGCGATTATTAAAAATCATTCCCAAACCATTTGGATAAACCACTTTTTTATGTTTCACGTGAAACTTACAACATATTTTTGAGTTAACTTTCTTAAATTCAATTTTTACAGAAGTAAATTTTGCAACTATAATTCAATTTTGAATTTATTTAAACCGAAAGTGCAAAGATAAGTAATTATCCTCTTTCTGACGCATAATCGCTTTATCGGCTTTTGATTTATCTTTGTATCCTAACAAATGAAGCACACCATGTATCATTACCCTGTTTAATTCTACAGGAAATGGTATTTTAAGTGCCATTGCATTCTCTTTAACCCTTTCTACACTAATGAAAATATCACCTGAAATAAGTCCATTATTGTCTTTTGTATAATCAAATGTGATGATATCTGTTAATGTATCGTGCTTTAAGTATTGCAAATTCAATTGAGAGAGATAAGTGTCATTGCAAAAAATGTAATTAATGTCTCCCTTGGTTTTATTTTCAAGAGCAATTACTTCTGCAATCCAATTTTTAAGGAATATTTTTTGAGGCAAATTGAAAGATATTTCTTCCGTAAAGAATGTAATTTTTGCCATTTTATTACATTTTCTTAAGCATTTGAGTTGATTTATTTTTATGATAAGTAGTTAGCTTATTGGCTCTATCACTCGATAATGCAAAATTAATACTATTTGTAAAAAAAGAAATTTCGATTGTATTTCCTTTGTTTTTAAAATCAACTTTATCAGCTAAAGATTTGATAAGAAAAATGCCTGTACCTGTAAATGTATTATTATTAAAATCTGTAGGATCCGGCAAATTTTTATAGTCGAAACCGTTTCCATCATCAATAATAATGAAAGTATAAGCAGGATTTTCTGTTGCAAAAAGCACAATAACTTTTTTATCAGCTGCTGATTTATTGCCATGAATGATAGCATTTTTTACCGCTTCGGTAATAGCAACAGAAATATTTCCAAAATAGGTATTATTTATGTTAAATTCATCACAAACTTCTTCAATTAATCGTTGTACAAGGTATAAATTGTTTAAGTTTGATTCAATAGTTAATTTTTTTAATATATTCATTTACTTGAAGTTGTAAAAATATTCATTCACTTTGTTTTTGTAAAAGGTATTCATAGTAGGAGGAACTGACTTGAGTATTTCCTGCTCATTTGCTTTTATCCTTTTATACTGCAAAAACAAATTAGGGTTACTAAATTTTTGTTCTTTTGCTTCAA
The DNA here is from genome assembly GCA_964618755.1 of uncultured Bacteroides sp. GTDB lineage: Bacteria > Bacteroidota > Bacteroidia > Bacteroidales > JACABE01 > JACABE01. The sequence goes on from CAZUCB010000075.1 coordinate 7,074, forward strand.
TTGATTCTCTTTTTTCTTCTTGATCTCTTTTCTGTTCTGCTTTTTCGTGTTCTAATAGTCTTGTTAAAATTTGTTTTTGACGATTCAAGGTTTCCTGAGATATTAGTTTATTTACCAAATCTGTTTCTGTTTTCTCCATTTGATTCATAAGCTCATTGATACCATTTCCAGGCTTCTCACCTTGTTTTTTAAGCTCTTCCGAATATTGTTGTATTTGTCTTCTTATGGCTTCTTGTTGTGCAGCCATGCGTGCCAATTGCTCACTCATAGATTGACCTTGACCTTGCTTTTTGCCATCAGGTTTTTTGCCATTTTTCATATCTTCCAATTGTTTATTCAATTCTTCTTGCATTTGACGCATAGATTTCATTGTTTTAGAAGATTTTTTACCTGACCCTGGCTTAGAACAAGATGAATTCCCCTTACCATCTTTCTTTTTAGAATTCATTTCTTGCTTCATACTTTCCATAGATTCATTAAGCAGAAGTGCAAGATTATTTACAGATGTCATTACATATTGCTGGCGGCTTATAGCATTTTGATTTTGAAAATTACCCATATAACCCACAGTATTCATCGCCAACAAATCATTCAAAGCTTGTTCAACATTATGATTAATACTTGCAATCTCTTTATTAATAATTGATTGTATTTTTATTTGTCGTTTGCTTAAAGCCAACAAGGAGTCTTCCACCATCTTTAAATCATCTTTTATATTACCCTGATCATTGATAATTTCCTGATATTTGGGATCTTTAACAGAAATTTGTTGCAAACGATTTGACAAATCCTCTTGCCTAAAAGATATTTTAACTAAACTTTTCAAAATAGCTCTAATTGTTTCAATATCCTCGCCTGCTTGCTCTTGTTCCATTTCTTGCTGTTGTTCTTTCATTTTATCGGCTAATTCCTGCATTTGCTGAGCTGCATTTTTTTGCGATTTTGAAGCTTTCCCACTTTTTTTATCACCCAAAGCATCTGAACTGTTTTTCTGTTCCTGACTTATAGAATTTTCTTTGTTTTCGTCTCTTTTAAAATCGTTTGGATTTTCTAATTCCTTATTTTTCTTTTCCAGATCGTTTAAATTCTTCTTTAAATCATCAAATTCTTTATTCAAATCATCTTGTTTTTTCTTCATTTCATCAGCAGGTTTATCACCTTTTGCAGTTTCTTCTGCTAATTTTTGCTGTTCTTTGGCCAATTTATCAAGCTTATCAATATTTTCAGTTAGTTTTTTCTCAAATTCCAATTGCTTGAAAACTTCTAAATTTCTATCCAATTGTTTAGAAATATCTTCGGCATTCATTTTCATTTTTTCAAGCATCTCCCCTACTTTGTCTTTATCAATATTTTCCATTAGTTTCTGTAGATCCTCGAACATTTTTTTCATTTCATCTGTCATGATTTCCTGAAATAATTTCTCTAATTCCTTTTGTTTTAAAGCAATTTCTTCGTCTGTTTTTTTATATTGCTGCTCTTTTATAATATTTTCCTTATTCTGTTTATTGATTTTTTCAACAGATTCCTGAATTTGTTTTTGTTTATCTAACAATTCTTTTATTTGCTTCTTATCTTCCCAATTAAGTGCTTTTTTATCTAGCATCTTGCGATTCAAATCTTTTATTTGCTTTTGCAATTTCTTGGCATCAAGTATTGTTTTTTCTAAATCGTCCTTAATTTCTTGATTATTAGCTTCAGCTTGCTTTTCGATTTCTTTGGTAGTTGGAGCTTTGAACATCATTTTTTGAGAACGGGAAACTTTACTACCATTGATAGCATCGTTATCATAAACTTCAAAATAATATTCAACTTCATCTCCCGATTGTGTAACTATGTTTTCAAAATCGATATAATGAAAAAATTCTTGCTGATTTATCGACTTGTTGATTAAGATTTCTTTGACATTATCAATCGTTTTAAGAGTGTCCTTAGCATTAAAACTACGAAAATGAAACATTACCTTGTTGAAGCCATAATCGTCTTTAATAACGCCTCTAAAGTAAAGTCTTTTTTCATACAAAGAATCTTTCATTTCATCCACCTGAATAAACGGAAATGCATCGGGAACAACATTTACATTATAAATTAAAGAATCGTTTACTTTCATCTGCGAATTTTCTGGTTTCACAGAATATGAAAATGATTTACGTAAAAGGGCAGCATAATTAAATATATTATTTTCTTTTTGAGTTAATAAGATGTTCTTTTCTCCAAATAAGAAACTTAAGTTTGTTGTTTCACGTGTAACAAATCTCCATTCCACTTTTGTTCCATCAGGCACAACAAAATCTCCGATATTTTCAATAACTTCATCTTTCTTTCCTGTGTAAGAAGGATATTTCAATTGAATATCAAAATTCAAAATAATAGGTTTTGGAATAACCTTTAATACATAAGGTTTCGAAGTAATTTCAGCAGCTTGCAACTTAAAATTAATATTTCTCTGTAAATTTTTAAACGTATAAGTAAAATTAACGGTATTTTGCTTTTGAAGCTTATATTTAACCCCATCAACCAAAATAGATACTTCATCGGGTATCTCATTGCCAGTAAGTTTTACATTCAACTCAAAATCTTGTTGTTGCAATGCTTCCAACTTTGTATTTGCTATTTCAAATTGAAAAGGTGCAGGTGTTTCGTAATATGTATTGTATTTAAGAATACGCTTTGAAGTATCCGTAATAGCACTTGGACGGGCAATAAGCACAATTAATATAATTAAAATCGGTAGTAAAGCATATTTCAAATACTTTCTGTTTGCTTTAATATCAATAGCATTAACAAAAGGAATCGGTTTTAAATCATTTATTTTTTGATTAATACTGGCTTCAATTAAGTCGCTGTTTTCGATTTCAAGAGTGGCAATACTTTTAAGTTGCAAAGTGTTAAGCAACTTATCTTGAATATTACCAAAATGTTTTCCAATAATATTGGCAGCTTGTTCATACGAAATAATCTTCCCAATTCTATAGAGTTTCAGCAAAGGAATCAAAAAAAATCTAACACTGATAATAACAGAAAAGCTTAAAAAAGAAAAAAACAAAATACTTCGAGTCAACATATTGAAATGCCCGAAATACTCTAATGTATTAACTATTATGAAGAAAATAGCCACCAAAGATATTGCGTAAATCAAACCTTTAATAAGCTGATTTTTGTAAAATTTCCTTATAAACTCATCAAGTTTTGAAATAAGTATATCGTAGCTGTTTTCCATATAAAATTATTCTAACGAAGGTATAACGTAAAGTAGCAATCCTATTGTATAAACTATATTGTCAAACTTTTGTTATTTTGTCATTATGAGCAACAGCAAGAAATCTCAATATTTTAATGAGATGCTCCCTTCGTCAACATGACAAAAAGTTTAAACCATTAAATTTTGATTTCTGCAATACCTTTGTGTATTCTTTTTAACGCTTCTTCTTTGCCAATTAAACTGATAATGGTAAATAAATCAGGACCTATTGCCGCTCCTACTATTACCAAACGAAGGCAATTCATAATCTGCCCCATATTTAAAGTATTTTCCTGAATATAAGCTATTACTTTATCGTGTGAAATGGTGGTTTCAAAAGGTTCTACTTCCGATAAAATTTCAGCTATCGTTTCCAAATGCATTGCTGTATCCTCTTTCCAACGCTTCTTAATTAGTTGTTCATCGTAAGATTGAGGTGCATTGAAAAAGAAATACGTTTGTTCCCACAATTCTTTTACAAAATTAATCCTTTCCTTCACTAAATCGCATATAACAGCCAATTTATCTGAAGTAATATTTATACCTTTTTCTGTTAAAACGGGCATAAATAATTTGGCTAATTCTTCACCGTTATGTTGTCTTAAATATTGCTGATTGAACCATTTTGCTTTTTCTAAATCGAATTTAGCACCCGACTTACTGATTCTTTCAATAGAAAATGCTTTGATAAGTTCTTCCATCGTAAACATTTCCTGCGTAGTTCCTGGATTCCAGCCTAAGAATGCCAGAATATTTATAACGGCTTCGGGGAAATAACCCGACTCTCGATAACCTGATGATATTTCAGCAGTTTTTGGATCTTGCCATTGTGTAGGAAAAACAGGAAAACCTAATCTATCGCCATCTCTTTTGCTTAATTTGCCATTACCATCAGGTTTTAACAATAAAGGCAAGTGAGCAAACTCAGGCATGGTGGCTTCCCAACCAAATGCCTTGTAAAGCATCACGTGCAATGGTGCCGATGGCAACCATTCTTCACCACGAATAACATGAGAAATTTCCATCAAATGATCGTCAACAATATTTGCCAGATGATAAGTTGGCATACCGTCTGATTTGAACAATACTTTATCATCCAATAATTTTGAATGAACTACTACCCTACCTCTAATGTGATCATTTACAATGATATCTTCATCTTCTGGCATTTTAAACCGAATCACATAAGGATGATTATCGGCTAATAATTTATTAACTTCTTCCTGAGATAAAGTTAATGAGTTTCGCAAACTTAAGCGTGTAGTAACATCGTATTGAAAAGCTTTTTTCTCAGCTTCATAAGATTTGCGGATTTCATCCAAAGATTCAGGTGTATCAAAAGCGTAATACGCCCAACTATCAGCAATCAACTGATCAGCATACTGATGATACAAAGGTTTGCGATCAGATTGACGATAAGGGGCATAAGGACCTCCTACATGAACACCTTCATCAAACTTAATCCCCAACCAAGAAAGTGAATCAATTATATAATCTTCGGCACCAGGCACAAAACGACCCTGATCGGTATCCTCAATACGCAAAATCATCGTACCGCCCATTTGTTTGGCAAAAAGATAATTATACAACGCAGTTCTTACTCCTCCTATATGCAATGGTCCGGTAGGACTTGGCGCAAATCTAACTCTAACTTTTCTTTCCATTTAAATTTAAATTTTTCATTGGCAAAGATAAAGAAAAGTTAGAAGACAGATGTTAGAAGACAGATGTAAAAAATTACTACCCTGTTAATTTCTTTTTTTGAGTTTGCAGCTATAGAAAAACAGGATATCATCCGAAATTTTAGCTCCATAATTATACGCTTTCTGAAACACATCACAAATATTTATCGACTTACCTCCTTTTATACCAGAATTATTAATTGCCATAACTCTGTGAAAAATAGCCTCACCATAAGTAGAATCTTTTTCAAGTGCTTTTTCAAAGTAAATAATTGCTTCCTGATACTTTTCATTTTTGAAAAAAGTTTCGCCAATACTATCAAGTTTTATGGCTTCTTTGCGGTTTAGTTTTAAAATTTCTGTTTGTGCAAAACCATTTATCCCGATAAAAAACGATACAAAGAATACTACCTTTTTCATAAAAAATATTTTTGTAAAGATACTATGAAATCTATTTTGAAGTATTCTAAATTTCATAATCAATCGCCGCTTTCAAATCTCTGATGGTTTTTAAAAATTCCACTACACGGAGATGGGCTGGATGTTTTTGATAAGTTACAACATCTTCAAGATTATCATATTTGCACTCTAAAACTATATCATATTCATTTTCAGGGTTTAAATTAATGCCCACATTTAAGGCTTTTATTTGCACGATTTCTTTTTTTAGAGCATAAAGTTCATCTTTGAGTTTTGCAGCGTTTAACGCTTTTATTTCAGTTTGCGGGAAATCTTTGAGTTTCCACATTACAATATGT
>CAZUCB010000076.1:0-12508 GCA_964618755.1 uncultured Bacteroides sp.
ATTTATAGAACCATAAAGTTTTTAGATTAAAACTGAAAAATGTTATATTTCATAATAAAATATTGAAACGAACGTATATTAATGATTATCTTTGTAAAAACTTTAAAATCAATTAAAATGAAAAAATTATTGTATTTAATTCCTGTCTTCCTATTATTTATAGGTTGTAATAACAAGGAAGTAGAAAAATTAAAATTAGAAAATCAACAGTTATTAACAGAAACTAACTCGAAGGATTCTATCATTAACGATTTTTTTGGTTCTTTTGATCAGATTGAAGGAAATTTATCTGAAATCAAAGCAAAAGAAGGTGTAATTTCACAAAACACAAGTCAAAATAATGAAATTAAGCAAGATGCTCGTCAAAGAATCAATGATGATATTCAGACGATTAATGATTTGATGCAAAAAAATAAACAAGCCATTGCTTCATTAAAAAACAAACTGAAATCTTCTAATATGAAAATCAAGAAATTGGAAGAAATGTTGGCACGTTACGAAAAACAATTACAAGATAAAGACGTTGAAATTGAGCAATTAAAAAAGAAACTTTTGGATTTGAATTTTACAGTTGAAACATTAAATGCTTCGGTTGATACCTTACAAAAAGTAAATAAAGCTAAAGAAGAAATCATTTCGCAAAAGGTTGATGAAATGAATACTGCTTATTATGCAATGGGAACCGAAAAAGAATTGAAAGAAAATAAAGTAATTTCAAAAAGTGGTGGCTTTATCGGAATTGGGCGTAATCAGAAAGTTCAACAGGATTTTAATACCGAGTATTTCAAAAAAATAGATATTACTAAACTTAATTCTATCGCAATTAATGCTAAGAAAGCAAAATTATTAACTTCACATCCCACAGGTAGTTATACATTAGAAAGTATTGATAAAAAAGTAGAAAAATTAATTATTACAAATCCTAAGGAATTTTGGAAAGTATCCAAATATCTTGTAATTGTAGTTGATTAAAAATTTAAAAATAAAGATAAAATTAAAAAGGGCGAATTTTTTCGCCCTTTTTTTATAAATTTTAGGAAGCTCCTTCGCCTACATTTAGCTGTTCGCCTACATTTTTTTGTCGTTTGTAGTTATTCAAGCGGAATGAAAGAGTAATAGAATAGACTGCTTTCATTGTATCAGTCGTTTTTACTACAAAATTATAGTCTTTTATTTCTGTGCGAGTTGTTGAACCCCATATTGGATTTCGCGCTGTAAAAGTTACGGCAACTTTTTGTTTTGTGAAATCTTTTCGAATGGAAATATCTCCTTTAAAACGCTCATAAATGTGAGATTGTACATAATCAAATGGAGCATCGTAATAAAAAGCCAGTTGAATTTTTGTGTTTTTATAAGGAATTAAAGTAGTATTTAAGCGGGCATTAAAAACTTTCGTTTCTATTGATTGGCCAATGTTATTATAATTATTTTTTATTAAAGCATAATACATTGATGAGCTCAAGTTTACACTCATCCATTTATAAATATCAACATTAATAGCAGCTTCGGCCCCTGTAAAATATTCATTTCCAAAGTTTATATTTTCTTGATGGATAACTCCTTTTGCATCAGACGAAAGTCGTTGAGTAAAAGTGGCATCAGAACGATGGTGAAAAGCTTGGAAAGATAACAATGCTTTTTTAAAATTATGAATATAACCTAATTCAAAAGAATAAATAAATTCTGGTTTTAAATCAGGATTTCCAGTGGCTATATAGTAATCATCACTATAAATGGGAATTGGGTACATAAGCCAAGCAGAAGGCCGATTAACACGACGGCTAATACTAAATTGAAATTGATTTTTTTTTGATTGATTATATGAAAGATTTAAAGTTGGAAATAAATCTATTTGATTGTAAGGAAATGAAATATTACTATTTTTGTAAGCAAAATTTCGGTCGTAATACTCTGAACGTAAACCAACTTTATACTCTAATTTTTGTATGCTACCCGAAAACGTAACATAAGCTGCAAATATATTTATGTCGAAAAGAATATTATTGGTATATAAAGAATCTGACACCCATAAGCTATTGGAGATATTATAGTTGTCGTATTTTGCATTTGCATTATAAGGTTTTATTTGAGCTTGAACGCCTGTTTCCATTTGAATACCTTTAAAAATAGGGCGAGTATAATCTATTTTAAAACGAATATCAGAACTAAGGCTGGTTTCATTGTTTCTCTTTATCGTATTGATTGATAATTTTTCTTGTAAAGAATTAGAAAATAATTGAGTTGCATCAAGGTTTCTATCGCCATCAATAACTGAATAAAAAATATTTGCACTAATATCTTGTTTTTCAGCAAAAATATGCTTATAAAAAATATTGGCTGAAAGGTATTGATTGCCAACTTCAGAATTATTTTCGCCTAAAGAGTATTGTGCTGTTGGAATTAAAGAATTTGAAAAATTGTATTTTGAATCAAAATCATGTATATGCCTCCAAGTGCCATAATTAACAGCTAATGAAAAAGTATTGTTTTTATCTAAATCATAATCAGCACTCCAGTTAATACTACTTGAGTTTGTTATATGATATTGATTTAAAGATTCATTGATGAACAGCGTAGAATCTGTAAAAAAGTGAGTTCGTTCATTATTAGTTTCAACAAGAGCTTTGTAATGCATGTATTTAACCCCAAGAGTAAAATTCCATTTTTTTACTTGATGGCTTATGCTAATATCTCCATTATAACGATCGGTTCCACCTGTTGCAGAAACCATTACACCAGAGCCTTGCATGCTGTTTTTCTTTGTAATAATATTGATTATTCCAGCAGTACCTTCCGCATCTTGGCTTGCTGAAGGATTTGTAATAATTTCAATATTTTCTATACTTGAAGCAGGAATTTGTTTTAAAGCTTCACTCCCTTTTAAAGCCGAAGGATGACCATTGATAAAAACTTGAAAATCGGATTTTCCACGCATAGTTACATTGTCTTCATTATCAACAGTTACTGAAGGCGAGTTTTTTAGTATATCTACTGCAGTTCCTCCAGTGGTAGCTAATTGGCTATTAGCATTAATTATTTTTTTGTCGAGTTTATATTCTATTAAACGCTTTTCGCCAGTAATATTAACTTCTTTTAGTTGATTAACCGTTGGTGATAAATAAATTGTCCCTAACTGAATACTTCTTTTTTGATCATTAATTTCGATATCTTCTAATCGTTTGGATGTGAACCCCATAAACTGAATCATCAAGTAATATTTACCATCGGGTATTTGTTTTAAGTCGAATCGTCCTTTATTATCAGTAATTATTCCTTCTACCAATGTGGAATCGGATTTTTTAAAAATTGCAACTCCAGCATATTCAATGTATGCACTGCTTATACTATCAATTACATTTCCCGAAACTCGTCCTTTTCCGTCAGATTTTTCGTTTCCTAAACAAAGTGCATTTTTTGTTAATAACAATAGGATAATGCAGAACCATAGAATTTTTTGCTTTTTCATCGTAAATAATTTTGCTTTTATAGGTTGGATGAATTCGCATGTGAGATTCTCATCCATATTGTTTTAAACGAACATACTCGTTTCTTAATTAAATTTTAGCAAATGTAAAGGGTGAGTGTAAAAATATAAAATGTATTATACCAAGCATGGAAAACATTCGATGAACGATTGTATATTCGATTTATTAAGCTTTTACTTTCGATGAAACCTAAAATCTAGAAGATAAAAAAACCTTATTGTTTTTGCAATAAGGTTTTTGATTTTTATTATTATAAGGTTATATAAACAGAACCTTTTATATAAAAGCCTTTAATGCCGAATAAATGTGGTACATCTGGTTCGTCGAGATAAGTTAAGCGATGGTAAGCTGTAATTCTGAATAATTTAAATAAGTTTTCTATTCCCCAGAATGCTTCTATGTATGGTTTGTCAAAACTCATTACGCTGAAATGGGTTATTTTTTTGTCATTAAAAGTTTCAGCCATAATTCCGTTGGGGTTATTTATGGTTCGAAAATTATTTTTCTTATCCAATGAAGAGAAAATAAAATTTGCTCCAACGATTTCACGTAATTTTAAACGTTTTAACAAGGGAACTCTATTGAAAAACAGACCTTGAAAGTGATGCATAACCATACCTTCGACTGCCTGATCGGCTGCAAATTCAAGATAATTTACCATATTGTAACTTCTTTCACTCTCGAAAAAAGTTTCGTTTCCTTGAAAAATAACACCTAAAGAGTAGGGTATTTTACCAAAAATTTTAGTTGCCGTAATAGAATAATTGGTTTGACCTAAAGCTCCTAGTTTCCATTTACGTCCTACATTTAGTGAAAATTTATGAAAATCAAAATCGCTACCCAAAAGACCTTTTAAACCTAAAGTATATCTAAAAGTCCAAACATTGCCTTGTTTTGCAGAAATACCAATACGGTAATTGTCTTTAGTTAGCCAGATATTTTTTGGAGCATAGCGAAAACTATAGCTAATTGTGGAAAGTTTATATGAATTTGAAAGCATCCCATCTGATTTATAATACCCAAAATTATAATCGCCCTGTGGGTTGAAATCTTTGGTTTCAAAAACTATTTTATGATTTAAACCTTTACCCCAATCAGTTTCGAACCATAATCTATTGGTGTAGTTCAAACTACTTTTATCTAAATAGCCCAATTGCGAAGAGAGTGAAAACATGATATTTATGAAAATATGTTCTTCCATAAAAGCCGGATCAATACCGAGACGTTCTACGTCAAAGCTTCGTTTTATTCCAATTTTTGTCCAGTTTTTGCGAGACAAAAAATGCTCGACCTGAAAATTGTATTTCCATTCTTTATCTTTGGTACCATAAGCTGCATGAGTTTGCAATATCCAATACTTGCTGAATTTTGGATTGGTTCGTAGATTTAGTTGAAAGCGATTTCCTTCATTTTTATTATGACCATATAATGTAATCCAATGCCCCACATCAATTTTACCAACACTATAATAACCTTCCCATGCTGTATTTATAAAAACACGCCAGAATTTAATTCTTGGAGATTCTCGAATGGTATCAATGGCTGCATAAGCCCTTTCCATAACTGTAGAATCGTTAGCTCTATCTAATCTTTCTTTTTTCCAATAAGTATTATCGTAATCCATTGAATTTTGAGCTACCTCAAGATTGTCTCGGTAAAACTCAGCTTCCTTAGGCTTATTTGTAATAAAATTTCTATTATTGATATTGAATTTCATAATTAAACCTACAGAGTTTTCCGTAAATTCAGTAACATCAACCAAAACCCTTGTTTTTTGTGGGACATAGACGCCTGCATCAGTTTGAAAGTAATCTTGTTGAATATTATATCTTTCGATAAAATTAAGATTTGCCCCTTTTCCTATTTCAACAGAAATTCGTTTAAGTGCAAAGCTTGAATCAGTTATCCACATTTTCCCGTTAAATGCAAGATCTTCTTGACGTTTTGCTTTAACTTTTAACTCAAAACAACTTTGCCCATCAATAATCACAGTATCCATGATATAGATTTCATAAAAGCCTAATGCACCTCTTGCTATGGGTGAAATAAAACTTCGATCAAAGATTTTTAACCAATTGTCGTAAAAATTATATTTCTGAAATGAAGAACCTAAAAATTGTGCAAATAATTCTGGATTATCTACCAAAAGTCCGGTTAATTTGTTGGCAATGATGACTTCTTTGTAACGAATTGGGTTTCCTAAAGTGTAAACATCAGCAATTGATTCTGATACAAGAAAAGGAAGTACAACTTTTCCTTCTTCCCCAGCTGATTTTTTTAAACTATCAAATACTGCTGCAAAAGGTCGCATTGTTCTATTATTTCTAAATTTATCAGAAATATTATCTACAGAAATATCAACATTAACATAGCTTTCGTATTGCAATGCTCCAAGATTTGCCATGTTGTAATCTTCTTTTCGTTTCCACACTTCACGTAGTATTCGCCACGAAGGATTTTCTCCAGACTCGATTAATACTTCGTTAAGGTTAAAAGATGTAGGTGTAAGTTGATAATCTAAAGTTTGAGTTTGTCGTTTTTTTATTTTTTTTATTTTTGTAATATAGCCAAGTACTTTTACTGTTAAAGAATCTGACGGATTATTATCTTTTATAGTATAATTGCCGTCAAAATCAGTAGTTGTGCCTTTGGTAGTTCCTTTGTAGAAAACATTGGCAAAGGGGATGGGTTCATTTGTATTTGCATCTGTAATTTTGCCTGAAATTATTGTTTCTTGGGCAAAAGAAGTAATAGCGATGAGCGTAAACAGTAGTAAAATTTTTATTTTTTTCATTGAAAATCAAAAGTATATTTTTGCAAAAATCTATATTTTTATCGAGATATTGGTAATAAATTTGTTGAATGCGTGTTTTTTAAGGTTGAAATTAGGTTATTTTCTATTACCTACTTTTTAAATTAAGAGAGCCATTTTTCTTTCTTATACCATTCAATGGATTCTATTACACCATCTTCGAGGTAGTATTTTGCTTTAAAGTCAAAATCTCTTTCTAAATCCGAAATATCACATAACCAGTTGCGGGCTTTTAAAACGTTGTATTTATCTCTGTTTAAGGTAGGAACTTTGCCAAACCAGCCATTAACAGTTTCCATTGTAGCTGCTATTAACTTAACAATAGCTAATGGTACATAAAGTTTAAATGTTTTTTTATTTAATATCTTTTTGGTGATATTGGCAAATTCGTGAGCTGTATAGGCTTTTCCATCGCTCACAAAATAGGTTTTTCCGGTAATAGGGGAGGTGATGGCTTTAAAAATTACATCTACAAAGTCTCTGACATATATAAAGGTTAGATATTGTTCTTGTAAGCCTATATATGGTTCAATACCACTGTTGATGGTTTTAAAAAACACAAAATAATCTTTTTCTCTAGGACCATAAACTCCTGTTGGGCGTAAAGTAATTACAGGAAAATTGCTTAATGTATTGATGTATTTTTCTGCATTAAGTTTACTTATTCCGTACAATGTATCTGGATGGGGTTCATCACAAGATTTTACAGGAAATATATCATTATTGTTACCAGGACCATGAGCTGCCATGCTGCTAACAAAAATAAATTTTTCAGGAATACTTGCTGTTTCAATTAAAGCTTCAATAAGGTTTTTTGTAGCTTGAAAATTTACAATTTCAAAATCATTTTTTTGTTGAGCTTTGGTTAAACCTGCTGCATGTACAATATAATCGAATTTGTATTCAATCATTTGCTTTTTTAAGGACTCCTTATCCAAAAAATCAAGATTTATAAAATGAATACGTTCATTTTTTAAGTATTTTTTACTACTTGAATTGCGTACACCTGCAAAAGTATCATAACCCAGTTCAAGGGCTTTTTCTACAATAAAACTACCAATAAAACCACTGGCACCTGTAATAAGTATTTTTTTCATTCTATATTTTTATATAATAAGTATTTTAAAACTTATTAGTTATATGCTTTTGATTTATGTTAAGCACTTTAAATTGGCATGCAAAAATACAATATATTTCGATTAAATTTTTGGTAGAAAAGTGATAAGCTAAACCTCTTTAAATTTAAAAATTTTATGTTATGTAATTTTAAAATTCAAATGTAAAAATTTTAAATTACAGATATTCAATTAGTAAGAATTATTAAAAGGGAATGATATATCAAAATTCATGCCAAACAATATTATTTTTATATTTAAGTGACATTTAAATGATGTTTTTGTAAATAAAAGAATATCAGTTAATTAAAAAGTGACATTTTTAATCTATCACTTAAATGTCACTTAAATGTCACATTGCTTGCACATTCTATTTTTGTAAATTACATTTGCGGCATTATTAATCTTTAAAAAATAAAAAAATCATGAAAAAAATAAATGCAATTTTAGTTTTAGTATGTTTCTTAGGAGTATTTGTAACTTCTTGTGTAAAAGACAACGAAACTGATATTTTAATTGAACAAAATGTACAAAAAACAGAAATCAACTCTTCTGCAAAACTTTTAACACGTTTAAAATCATTAAGTAATTCTAATTATTCTGGAACTTATTCTTTGTCTTCAAATGCTGGGCATAAATCTGAAGATTGTGGTGGTAAATGTACTTATACTCACGGAACTTATACTCACATAGATTGTCAGGGATTTGGGAATAGTTGTAGCTTAAAAGCTTCTATAAGTATTTCAAAAAATTTACCTGATAAACCTGAAAATAAATATTATACCGGCATGGGACTTAATGATTATGAACCTATTGATGAAGCAACTTTTAACATGCCTGCCCGTTCTTTTTATATCAAAGATGGAGGATTTGAAAATGGATATATTTGGATTAATATACCAGAACAAGTATTGGAAAGAGATATTAATTCCAAACAATTTATATATAAGAACATTACTTTTACAACAGAACAGAAGTTTAAAAATCTTTAGTAATATTATTCAATTATATGGCAGTTTCTTGAAATGATATGAATGTAAGTCCAACAGTTCTTTGAAATTTTGAAATTTTCTACATTTAATTCTATTCTTTTTAATTTGGTACAATGTATTGTATTTAAGCAAAAATTGATGATAAATAGATTTTCTTTTCTTATTTTTGTAAAAATATTATTTGTAAGAAGCTTTGGTTATGGAAGTGTGTATCAGAGATTGTATTTTTATTTATACTTGTTTTAATAAGTTTAAAAAGAGTGTATGAAAAGAAAAATCATAATTGAAATTATTATTCATGTATTGTTTTGGATTCTAAGTTTTTATTTTTTTGTAAATAATTCTTTTATAAGATACCAATCTATGGATATTAACAAAGAATATTATTCTTTTATTCTTATTGTTCTCGTTATTTACTTTAATTATTTTTTCTTAATCCCTTATTTTTTTACAAAGCAGAAATTTTTAAAATATTTTACTTTTTTGCTTCTTTCTCTTTGTTTTATAACTATCATTGAATTTATGTGGATAAAAGAAGATATTTTACTGTTTACTGCAAAAGTTGACAAAAATGTTCAAAATAACATACTTAAGTGGAATTTATTTGGAATATTTTTTCGCGATACTTTATTTGTAGGTTTTTTTACCATGTTTAAAATTTATCGTGACGCCATTAAAGCATATAAGTTATTAAAAGCAAATACAGCATTGGAAAAACAACAGCTAATTACTCAAATAAATATGGTAAAATCGAAGGTAAATACGCATTTCTTTTTCAATACGTTGAATAGCATTTATTCTCTTGCACTTAATAAATCGGATAAAACACCAGATATAGTTTTAAATCTTTCCGATTTGATGGAGTACGTGGTTTCTGATAGTGAAAATGAATGGGTACCTCTTGATAGTGAAATAGGGTTTATAAAAAATTATATTGCACTGGAAAATGTTCGTCATCAAAAAATGAATCTTGAATTTGAAATTAAAGGAGAAACTTCTGCTTATCAGGTTCCACCGATGATTTTTGAGTCGTTTGTAAATAATGCTTTTAAATATACTGATATTAATAACGATGGATTTATTAACATTAAAATAGAATGTCTAACTGGCAAAATTATATTTACTTGTGAGAACTCTATTTACAAAATGGCAAAAGCTAATGTAAAGTCAACTGGAAAGGGTATGAAGAATACGTATAATCGTTTAAATCTGCATTATAAAGATAAATACCAGTTAGATATAGTTAATGAAGATAATATTTACAAGGTTAGATTATTGCTCAAAACTATCTAATTTACAATACAGTCTTTTTAAAAAAGCTTCTGTAAATAGGACTTATTTTTATAATAATATTTTGATTAGCATCAAGAACAATACTTTCGCCATCAATGCATTTGGCTTTTTTGACATTAAAGATATAACTTTGGTTGGCAAAAGAAAAATCTTCTTCGGGTAATATTTGCATAATTTCTTTCAACGATTCGATTTTATAATATGGACCATCGGTATCTGTATAAATCTCTACGTGATTACCGGTTTTTGTAATATAGTAGATATCCTTTTTCTCTATCTGTACAGGGTTTTTCTCTTTTAATCTGGAAGCACATATATAACTTGAAGCATCTTTTTTAAGATCATTGATAAATAAGCTACGTTTAAGTTTATTTTCCGTTTCTATTGCTGAATTAATTCTGTTTAAAGCTTCAAAAAGTCGCTCTTGGCGTATGGGTTTTGTAAGAAAATCAGTAATCCCACGATCGAAACCTTCTGCAGCGTAGTTGCGGTGAGAAGTAGTTACTATCACTTTTATTGATTTATCAATATATTTAAGCAATTCAAAACCTTTTAAATTGGGCATATCAATATCTAAAAAAATAAAATATGGATTTGCTTCTTTTACAGCATCAATAGCAGTAATTACATCATAATAGTTTCCGACACACTCATAAGTTTTATGTATTTCCATTAATTTTGAAATAACATTATGTGCCTGTATATCATCATCTATAACCACGTATTTAACCGTTTCCATTTTGTTTCTGCTTATATTAAAATACAATTTGTAAATAACAACTACAAAATTAATAATTTTTTGCTTGAAAAATCAAGTTAATCCTTTTTTAACGTATAATCCACTTTTTGCTTGTTTAAGCTATATTGGTATCATATTTATATATTTTTTAAAAATTTATCAAATTATAAAAAAATAGAAGAAAGTGCGAAAATTTCATAATTTCATAAAAAATGTAAGATTTTGTAAAAATCATACAAAAATTAAAAATGTTAAATCGCATATAATCAGTTAAATATAAAAATATTAAACTGAGGAGTAACAAAAATGTCACGATGTCACAAAAATTGATTTTATTCATAAATACATAAAACACACAAATTCAGTATAGTACAAAAATCGTGATATCACGATGTCACAAAAATTACACGATGTCATTTAAATGACCCAACAACAAAAATGTTAAAAATCAGAAAATCAATATAATAAAAAAAAATAATATCACGATGTCATTTAAATGTCACGAAAGTGCCTAAAAATGCATGAAAAATTATTCCTTGATTTATCTTTGACGCAAGTTTAATAGATAAATTCAAAGAAATGTTTCGTTTTAGAATTAATAAAATTAAGATTTCGGATGCTAAAGAAAGCCCTGATAGCAAGGGTTTGGAATCAAATACGACTCCTTTACAGCTGATTAGCTTTATAACTACCGAGAACAGTATTTTGCCTGATATGAGTTCTTTTTTACAAGCTACTGATATCAATCAAAAGAAAATATTATTACGTCAAGTCATTGAAGAAGTGGTATCTACACGTATTTATACAGAAATTAGCACCTCCAAAGATAATAATACCATGCTTTTTGGTACTCCTGGTTATGTTTTATATAAATCTAACCAAGTTCCAAATGAATTTGATTGGCAGTTTATTGCTTGCGATAATGTTAAGGGTATTAAAGAAGAATCACAATTGGTAGAAAAAATCGTTAGCGACAGTAATTTTACCAATTTTACCAATTATCTGGCTGCTAATATTGACAAAACACTTAATCCTTCTCATTCAGCAGCGATATCAATTGCCAGATATGCAATCAATGTAAGTAGCAGAATTGCTAAGCAAAACCACAATGCTTTGTTAGGGATATCATATACATCTTTAAACAGACGTCAACATTACATATATGGCGGACGAAAAAAAGAAAGAATAGCTGATTTAACAAATAATATGTTTATTGATTATTCAATTTTTGGATATGATGAATAATTTTTCAACAAATAAATGAAAATCAGAATATAAGTAAAATTTATATTTAAAATAATCAATAAAATATTAAAAAACGTGAGAAATCGCAATACTAATGAGAAAGGAGAAGCCTGGACAAGAAATGAGATCGATCAGGTGTGGAGGATGGGAATAATTGTTGCTAATTATTCGCCAGATGTATGGAGGTTGGATAGAGGTGGTATTATGATGAATTTTTTTGAACATGGAAATAAAAATTCACAATATGGTTGGGAAATAGATCACATTAATCCTGTATCAAATGGTGGTAAAGATAATCTTGAAAATTTACAACCCCTGAATTGGGTAAATAATTTGGAAAAAGAAGATCAACTGAATTGGAGTTGTTCACAAAATAAATATAACAAAAAAACTCAATATAATAATAACCTATCCGAATATACTATCAGGGTAGGAATCTAAATGATAGCCACAATGAAAGAAATTAAAACCGATAAATTTATATTTGATAACGAAATTTATGAAATAAAACAGTATCAAACAGCTTCTCATGGTTTTAAAGTAGTTTTATATAAAAACGGACACAGAGCCAATCCTTTCAATTATAAAATAGGTCGCGATTACACTATTTTTAATAAAGAAAATGCTTTTGATAAACTTTTGCAAGTTGCCAAAAACGACATCGTTGAAGGATTTGTTTTTGGAAAAAGACTTTAGTATGTTTTTGGAATTGGTCAAAATTTCCAAAATCGTAAGTAATCCAAAATATTTAACAAAAAGTCATCATGATAAAACATATTGTAATGTGGAAACTCAAAGATTTCCCGCAAACTGAAATAAAAGCGTTA
>CAZUCB010000077.1:0-3381 GCA_964618755.1 uncultured Bacteroides sp.
CAAAGTTAAATTCCTACTTATTCTTATCCAAAAACTTATAATCTTCCATTTTGTAAATGTTTACAAAAGTGTTTTCATAACCATTGTTTTCGCCGGCACGTTTAAAAACATAGCGGGTTTGCAGGGTGTGAACATTTACCTTGGAGAGTTGGTCAGGAAAATCTTCACCATAATTCATTAGAGCTGTAAGGAAATAAAGAGCTACATCATGCCCAGTAAAAGCCATTTCGTTGGGTTCTGCTTTGTATCTTTCGCGGAATTTAAGAATAAATGCTTTGGTATCGGCTTCTTCGTAATCCACGAAATTAGGCTCGAAAAAATGAGTGTTGAGCTTTAAGAAATATTCTGTTTCAATTTTATCAAAATTTTTCCATTGCAAAGGTGCGATGAGCGTAATTTTTTGATCCTTAATGCTATTTAATTTACTGATGTAGCTTGTAACAAATAGTTCACTTTCAATTAAAGTAATCAAAATATTATCTCTATTAAGTGAAAGTTTGCTTTGTAATCCGGCAAATCCAACTTGACTGTAAATTATTTCTTTTACAGAGCCTTCGCTGGTATGCTTTTCTTTATAAGCTTCGTTGATTGCTGTTTTAAAAATTTCGGCATGTTTTTTTTCTATATCTTTATTATTATGAACCAATAAAATATTAGCATTAGGAAAGCTGTCAACCAAATAATTTGCTACATTTTCAACTTGATTTTGATAAGCTGGTATCAATTTGAATGCATAAGGATTACCATCTAATATATTCCTTCTTTCTGAAAATGGATTGATAATAGGTATTTTCTTTGTTTTTGCAAAATCGGCAACAACTTTATATGTTTTGTAGAAAAAGGGTCCAATAATAAGATCCATTTTCGATAAATCATTCTTTTTTAGAAAATTTGCAGCCAATAGAGTATCGTCAGGGATATCGTAAGTATATATTTTTACATTCAACCCTAGCTGAGCTAAAGTATCAGCTACTTGCATAAAACCTTCATAAAACTGAATAAACGTAAATGATTTAAAATCAGCAGCAGTTTGATTATTTATTTGTATGTTTTCAGGAATAATATCATCCATGTTTTTCAAATACAAAGGGATAAGTAATGCTACATTATATGTTTTTTTCTTGTTTTGCTTAATTTGTTTTGGCTCGTCAGATTTTGGTTTGTCTTCGATAAGTTTTTCAACCGATTTTACTTCCTCAACTTTATTTTCTGCTTTAATTGTTTTTTCTACAGGTTTTGTTTCCTTTGGTATGAGTTTAGGTTCTTCCTGTTTTACTTCAACTTTCTTTTTTATAGGAATTCTAATAACTTGACCTAGCTTTAATCCATCTTTTAATTCAGGATTGGCTTTTAAAATATCTTCTTCATCAACATTATATTTGCGGGAAATTCCATACAATGTTTCTTTGCTTAATACAGTATGTGTTTGAAACAGTGAATCATTTTTTTGTAAATCTTCTTTCAAATCGATTTTGCAAGGAATTTGGATAATTTGCCCGAGTTTTAAATGCAAATTGTTAGTATCGGCTTCTAATACTTTAATATCAATTTGGTAAACTTTAGCGATTGAATAAAGCGTATGTCCTTTTTCTATAGTGTGAAGGTAGAATTTTTTACCATTTATTGTTTCAGTTTTATCTGATTTAACAATAGTTTTTTCTTCCTGAGCATAAGTCATTCCCACGAAAAAAAGTAAAACTAATAAACTTAAAAATTGCTTTTTCATAATTGTAGGTTTTTAACTGTTAACCTGTCTGCTTGTAAGCAGGAACACAAAGTAAATTATTACTATTTTTAAAACTCAAAGTACTCTAATTACTTTAAAGGACCCCAAAGTTCTTTTTTTACTCCCACTCAATTGTTGCAGGTGGTTTAGAGCTTATATCGTAAACTACTCTATTCACACCTTTAACTCTATTAATGATTTCGTTAGAAACTTTTGCTAAAAATTCATATGGCAAATGCGACCAATCGGCAGTCATTCCATCTGTTGAACTTACCGCACGCAAAGCTACCACGTTTTCGTAAGTTCTTTCATCTCCCATTACACCAACTGATTGAACGGGTAAAAGCATGGCACCTGCCTGCCATACTTTGGTATATAAATCATAGGCTTTTAATTCTTCAATGAAAATATAATCAACTTCCTGTAATATTCTTACTTTTTCGGGTGTAATTTCACTCAAAATTCTAATACCCAGACCAGGACCAGGAAATGGATGGCGGTTTAACAGCTCATCTTTTAATCCTAAAGAATGTCCAACTCTTCTCACTTCATCTTTAAATAAAGTATTTAAAGGTTCTACAATTTTAAGCTTCATATAATCGGGCAAACCACCCACATTGTGATGCGATTTGATGGTAGCAGAAGGTCCGTTTACCGAAACGGATTCTATAACATCAGGATAAATAGTGCCTTGTGCTAACCATTTTACATCTTCAATTTTATGGGCTTCTGCGTCAAAAACCTCAATAAAAGTTTTACCTATTGCTTTACGCTTAGCCTCAGGTTCGCTCAAACCTTTTAAAGCAGTATAGAATAATTGTTTTGCATCAACACCTTTTACATTTAACCCCATATCTTGGTAAGAGTTGATTACAGTTTCAAATTCGTTTTTGCGTAGTAAGCCGTTATCAACAAAAATACAATGCAAATTTTTGCCAATTGCCTTGTGAAGTAAAATAGCTGCAACTGATGAATCAACTCCACCCGATAATCCAAGCACTACTTTATCTTTACCTAATTTTTGCTTTAAATCGTTAATAGTTGCTTCAACAAAAGAATCGGGGGTCCATGATTGCTGACATTTACAAATATCGACTACAAAGTTCTTTAATAAGATCATACCTTCTGTTGAATGATATACTTCAGGATGAAACTGTATGCCGTAAGTTGCTTCGTTTTGAATTTTAAAACCACCAAATTTAACATTGGAAGTACTTGCAATGGTTTCAAAATTTGCAGCAACGCTCAAAATAGTATCGCCATGCGACATCCATACTTGGGATCCATCACTCATGCCTTTCATTAATTCATCTTCGTGTTTGATAAAAGATAGATTTGCTCTACCGTATTCGCGGATAGTGGAAGGTGATACCTCTCCACCATTGGCATGCGATAGAAATTGAGCTCCATAACACACAGCCAATAAAGGTAATTTGCCTTTGATTGCTGATAAATCAGGGTAAGGAGCATTTTTGTCACGAACAGAAAAAGGACTTCCTGATAAAATTACGCCTTTGATATCAGCTGTTATTTCAGGAATTTTATTAAACGGATGAATTTCGCAATACACGTTTAATTCCCTTACCCTGCGGGCAATCAATTGTGTATATTGCGAGCCAAAATCAAGTATAAGAATGGTTTGGTGCATTGGGTTT
>CAZUCB010000077.1:3481-6596 GCA_964618755.1 uncultured Bacteroides sp.
AACTCAATATTCAATTCACTTACATTTTCTCGACTATCTTCTGCCATAATTTTCAATAAATTACTCCCTTTCAGCATTCTTCCATCTATAGTGTAAGTAAATAAGTTATTTTTTCCATCAAATTCCATCAAAATCCATTTTTCGTTAAGCATTGCTTTGTATTTTGTGATTCCAGATAGATTATCAGTAATCTTAATTTCTAATATTTTTAGTTTGCTGATATTTGTTTTATCTTTGAAATTCAGTGGTTTTATAGTTGGTTCAGTGGTGTCAATTAAAACGGCAAATTTACCAAAATTATTGATATTTGTTTTAATAAATCCATTTTCATATTTCCCCCCTTCAGCAACTATACTATTGTCGTCTTTTATGCGAACAATCAGAAGTTTGCTTTGTAAGCTATCAACAACAGTATCGGTTTTAATAGATAGTGAAATGCTTTTGTGCAGAGGTGTATAAAAGTTATGTATCTCGTGAAATTTTGAATAATATTTGGATGGGGCAGGGTAGGAGGCGTATTTCATCAAAATATCTTCATACAATGCGTCAGCAGGAAATTTAACTTTTACTTCTTCGGTACAAATAGAATCTATTCTATTATAGGTAATTAATAAATTGCTGTCAATGATTGGCAAAGGAGATAGAGGTATTTTTTGCATTGAACTGTCTTTTTTTACATAAAAAACCAATTCGCTACAATTTCCATTTAAATCTAGTACATTATATCTGAGTTTATGCACGAGGCTATCTTTTAGCTCTATCCAGCCATTATTGATATGTTTATTGTAAAGACTTAATTTGTTTCCGGGTAAAATTTTTGTTTGTTGGTATTTTATGCCAGTTTTAATAAAATCAGGATAATTGATTAAGCAATTGATATAACGACTTTCGGTGAACGAAAATGTTTCGAGCGTATGTTGATAGTAAAGGAGTGAATCAACATATAATTCTAACTGATAAATTCCTTTCTTTGAAGTGGTATTGCTTATTACATCATAAGTTGCAATTCCTAATGAAAATTTTGCAGGAACGAGTAATGTATCGATTGATTTTAATAAAAACAAATGATCTTTTTTCTTTACATCCAATACTTTATCGTATAAGTTGTCTTCAGTAAAAATTTTTATGGATTGAATAATTGGAAGTAAAGTGTCTTCAACTTTTAGTCCGAAAAGTAAGGGATTGATGGGTTTTTCAGTTTTCTCATCTCTGATTTCGTAATGTAAATGTGGACCTTCGGATCCACCTGTATTTCCGGTTACGGCAATGGAATCGCCTTTTTTAATTCTGATTTTATATTTAGGAATTGCTAAATCTTGTTCAAAACTTTCTTTTTCGTATTGTATCTTTCTTAAATATGCTGTTATTGTTGGGTTGAATGCTTTAAGGTGTCCGTAAACTGTAACATAACCATTGGGATGGGTAATGTACAACGCATTGCCAAAGCCCCAAGCCGATACTTTTATACGCGAAACATAACCATTGGCAGGTGCATATACAATAAATCCTTCTTTTTCCTGTGTGCGGATATCAATACCCGAATGTAAATGATTGTTTCGTAACTCGCCGAATGTACCCGAAAGATAAAGTGGTATATATAGTGGTGAACTAAAATAGTTTATGGGGTATTGCTTTTGAGCCATTACAATACTTGTTAGGCTCAAAAGTATTAAAAAGAGGGAATTATAAAATATTTTTTTATGCATTTTATTTTTAGATATATTAGGTATCTTATTTTATTTTTGGTTTTATTAAAACAAAATACATTACTACCAATACAACTCCCGTGCCTGAAAATACAAACATGAGTGTTGGATTGTAAAAAAATAATAATCCACCAATACTACTTGCAAGTAAAGCAAAAATACTTGCCAAACTTGTATAAAAGCCAATGGCGGTTGCTGTTTCTTCTTTTAAAGAAATATTGCTTATCAATGCTTTGGAAACACCTTCGGTAGAGGCTGCATACAGTCCGTATAGGAAAAAGATTACACCATATTGCCACCATGCTGTAGCAAATCCCATGCTAAGATAAACTATGGCAAATAGTGTAAACCCTATAATCATGGTTTTGCGTAAACCAATTTTATCAGCTAAAATACCTAATGGTAATGAAGCTAAAGCATATATAAGATTGTAAAAGATATAAACCCCTATCATTTGCGTATCGCTCATGCCATTGGCTTTGAGTGCCAGTAATAAAAAGGCATCGGAGCTATTGAAAAAAGTAAAAGCGAGCAAACCTATTACTAAATATTTATATGCTTTGATTGATTTTTTCCAGTAGCTTAAATAATCGAAGAAACCTACCTTTACTTTATTATCAGGTGTCAGCTTTACTTTTTTCTTCTCTTTGATAAAAAAAGTAAGGGCAATAGAACATAAACCCGGTGCAAAGGCAATCAGGAATAAGAATTTATATTGTTGAGGGTAAAAGTAAAGATAGATTAACGCTAAAAAAGGGCCTATTGAAGCACCTAATGTATCAAATGCACGATGAAACCCGAAAACTTTGCCTTTGTGTTCAGCTGTAGTTTCATCGCTAAGCATGGCATCTCTGGCACTGGTTCGGATTCCTTTTCCGAGTTTATCGGTTGAACGGGCGGCAAATATCCACAATGGAAAAGTAAATATAACCATCATGGGTTTCGAAATTGCACTGAGCATATAGCCAAATTGCAC
This sequence comes from uncultured Bacteroides sp., assembly GCA_964618755.1. Taxonomy (GTDB): domain Bacteria; phylum Bacteroidota; class Bacteroidia; order Bacteroidales; family JACABE01; genus JACABE01. The sequence goes on from CAZUCB010000077.1 coordinate 6,164, forward strand.
AAAAGGCAAACGCCTTCCTGTTTTGTCGGACAAATTGCCGAAATACCCCTTGCTTAATCCTGCAGTAGCTTCGGCTAAGCCTTCGAGTATGCCTATCAGCAATACCGAAAAACCAATTGAACCCAAATATACCGGCATAATAGGGTAAAGCATTTCGCTGGCGATGTCGTTGAAAAAACTCACAAACGAAACCAGTAAAATGGTTCGGGTAATTATTTTTTGTTTGTTCATTGAGTTGTGCAAAAGGTATTAAATAGTTATTTCATCTTCGCTCAAAATAGTTTAAAAATTTAGCCTGCAAATTTACACTTAGCGAAGTTGAAGTGTTATTTTATTAATAACACATATTTACAAAGTTAGAAAAATAGAAGTTTATATGGAATAATTTATTGAATAGTAAATAACAAAATGCTGTTGATAAAACAGTAGAAAT
>CAZUCB010000077.1:6696-12485 GCA_964618755.1 uncultured Bacteroides sp.
TTTTAGCCATACTTGTGAACAAAAAGCACCTATTCTGTTCTATTTTAATGCGATATCTTATAAATTCAACTCATTGACATAAAAAAAGTGATAGCCTCACTTTGAGCGAAACTATCACTAAACTATCTTTTAATAGGTAGAAATTATTTATTATTCAGATTCATCATTACACCTTGTCCGTTGCCCATCATGTAATTTGGTAATTTTCCATCCCATTTATTAATCCATTCGAGTTCGATGATTTTAGGATTTTGTGCAATAGAAGTTCCTTTAATCTGTAAAGATTTTGCTTCACCTTCGGCTTGTTGTATTGCAATATCTTTGTTGATTGATGCTTGTTTCAGTTGTTCTTCTTTTTGACGGGTAACTTCTACCAATCTCAATACTTCCTGTTCGGCTAATTTTTTTGCATTGATGGCTGTTTCGTATTCGGGATTATAAAAAACTTCACGCATATCAACTTGTTCGATGATTAGTTTGTATCCTTTTACTTCATCCCTCATTTTTTTGATAATATGATCCTGTATTTGTTGTCTTTTGGTTGAATAGGCTTCAATAGGAGTATATTCACTTACGGTTAAAGCCATGGCTGATTTTAATTTTGGCCGAATTACGTTTTCTTCAAGCCAAAGGTATCTTCCTGAATCTCCTCCATCATTTTCGGAAATATTGGCATAAATCCAACTTGCTTCATTGGCAATAATTCTCCAGCTTACCGAAACATCAAACCCCATTTTAATACCATCTTTTGTTGGAGCCCAAATTGCATCAGCATCGGGTTTGTTGCCTTCTTTTGATGAATGGGCACAGGTATAAACCCAAACCGTTTTATCCATAGTGTAAACACTATTCCAGGGCATTACAATATGCCAACCGGTATGCAGTTCTTCATCATTTACACCTCTGGGAGTTACTACAACTCCTGCATCCTGAGCACCAATACGAACAATAATCATAGTAATAAAAAACATAAATCCGCCTATACTCAAAGCAAGAATGTGGAATGGCAATTTAAATCTATTTAATACTACATTGCTTTTATTAGATGACTTGTTAACAAATGAAATAATTAATCCAATTATTCCATAAAGTAAAATAAGGAACGATAAAATTTTTAAAAGTGCCATTTTTTATTTGTTTAAATTGTTTAATAATATAGTTGATTATGTGTAAGTAATAATAAATTCCAATTGACAAATTTAGAATATAAATTTCATTTAAAATTATAAATATAAATAATTTTTTATTTTTTATTTAAATGCACGGGTATTCATTTATAATTTTACAAAAAACACTACTTTTGTTGAAAATTTTAAAACAATAAAAAGATGAAATTTGGTGTAGTTATTTTCCCTGGTTCCAATTGCGACCATGATATGATATATGTTTTGAAAAAAATAATGAATCAAGAAGTGGTTGAACTTTGGCATAAAAATACTGATCTTCAGGGCTGCGATTTTATAGTACTTCCTGGTGGATTTTCTTATGGGGATTACTTAAGAAGTGGTGCTATTGCACGTTTTTCTCCAATTATGGAAAAAGTAATTGAATTTGCCAATAAAGGTGGTTATGTGATGGGAATTTGCAATGGATTTCAGATTCTTGTTGAAGCAAAATTATTACCAGGCACCCTTACTGCAAACAAAAATCACCAGTTTATATGTAAAAACACATACATCCTTCCACACGAATCTAATGCTGCTATAACAAAATATCTTAACAAAAATGAAGCTCTCAAAATACCTATTGCACATGGAGAAGGTAGGTATTATGCAGACCATGAAACCATAAAAAAATTACAAGCTAATAATCAGATATTATTTAGTTATTGCGACGCAGAAGGAAAAATTACACCTGAAGCTAACCCCAATGGCTCTACATCTAATATAGCTGGTATTTGTAACGAAGGTCGCAATGTGTTTGGAATGATGCCGCACCCTGAAAGAGCTGCAGATCCTGTATTAGGCAATATAGATGGGAAAATGATTTTCGACTCTATTATCAAAACGCTTGAGTAAATAATATGCTACAGCCATACTATTCTCCTGATTTAGTAGAAGCTGGCTGTGACGAAGCTGGAAGAGGTTGTTTGGCAGGTCCTGTATTTGCGGCAGCAGTTATTTTGCCTAAAAGCTTTTATAATGAAACACTAAACGACTCAAAAAAGCTAACCTTAAAGCAACGTAAAATCTTAAGACCTATTATTGAGAACGAAGCATTGGCTTATTCAGTTGCTAAAATTGACAATCAAGAAATAGATCAAATAAATATTCTAAATGCTTCTTTTAAAGCTATGCAATTAGCAGTAATTCAACTTTCAATAAAACCAGAATTGCTTTTGATTGACGGAAATCGTTTTAAAAATACAGTGAATATTCCTCATAAATGCTTTATTGAAGGTGATGGCATTTATATGTCAATTGCCGCAGCTTCTGTACTTGCAAAAACTTATCGCGACGATTTTATGGAAGAATTAGACAAGGAATATCCCGTTTATGGATGGAAAAATAATAAAGGTTATCCTACCAAATTTCACAAAGCAGCTATTATACTACATGGATGTACTCAATATCATCGAATGACTTTTGCTCCTTGTATGCCTTTACTTTTTTAAATCTAAGCTAAGAAGCATCATAAATATAATTCTCAATTTCTTCATTATAACCTTTTGTAAGCATCTTAATTAGTGGATTGTTTACATTATATTTAACATCATTAATTGAAGATATTGCTAAAACTTTAGGGGAAGTTCCTGAAATAAAGGCTGCATCATATTTGTCAATATCATTTTGATGAACACATTCTTCAATAATATTAATATTATACGATTGAGCAATTTTTAGTATAAATTTTCGAGTAATACCAGGTAATACCATCCTTATTGGAGCTGTAATTAATGTATTATCTTTTATAAAAAAAACATTTGACTTACTACCTTCTGTAATCCAACCATTATTGTTGACTAAAAGTAATTCATAAATTTTTTCTTTAAGAATAATTTCATTCGTAGTATTACGAAATGAATCATCAATTATTTTCGCATTTGGGGTTTTTCGTTCAGCAGAATGTAAAGCTACTTTTACACCATGTCTATATTGAACTTCATTGGGATAACTATGTTTAATGAAATAGAACAAAAATGACAAATTGCTATTTTTATTATAATGAAATAATATCTTTACATTTCCATTTAAAGATTGGTTTTCAATAGAAAGATGTTTAATTGAATTCATAATTTCAGAAGTAGTTATTCCGATATTAAAGCCCGCAATATTTGCAGAATAATATAAGCGCATCAAATGATCTTCCAAAAATAAAGGAATACCGTTTACTACTCTAATTATTTCATATACAATATTACCATCAACAAAAGTATTGAAGTTAATATCACTTTTTTCAATTAACTGGCTATTGTATATAACAACATTTTGAAATATTTCTGTTTTCATATTATATATTTTTAATTTACACATTTAAATACTTTATCTCTACGATACGACCAAAACATTAAGCTTATTGCAATTAACAATGCTCCAACTGCTAACATAAAAGTAGAAAAAAAACCAAACAATTCGTATATTATTACCCCTGAAGTAGGCGCAAAAACTGCTCTTAAACCTGTAAGCGAAAGATGAACAGATTGATAATCCCCAGCTTCGCTGTTTTGGCAAAAATATGCAGAACCTATACTCCACAACAGAGACATTGTAGCTGCAAAGATACTCTGAAAAATTAAATAAGGTATCATTGTATAGTATAATTTTATACCAAATATTTCTATGTTTTGAGGAAAAAAGTCGGTAAGAGCTAATGATAGTATAAACATCATGATGGATGAAAATGTAATAATAGCAAACTTTCTGGGGTCTATTTTGTCAATTAATTTGCTAAAAAAAGGCAGCAATGCAATGGCAATAATATTATAAATATTTTTATAAAAAGCTACACTCGAATAGTTCAAATGGAGTGCTTTATCAAAATAAATGGTGATAACAGTTACTGAAATCATAAATGCAAATCCATAAATCATAAAACCAACCTCAAAATGCATGTAAGGTTTGTTGTTTTTTAGAATATTTAGCATTTTTAGAAAAGACTTCTTTACTGATTTAAAAAAGGTTTCTTTAGTAGATGTAAGTATTTCTTCTTTAAAATCAATCATCGAAAGTAAATATACCGATAGAACTCCCATTATTGCTACAATAGGAAATACATAAGTAAAAGCAAAATTGTCTATATCGAGAAGAATTCCATATAACAACGTAACAATAAGCATTACAACTTTATTTAATGCAGTTGCATACCCGTATAAACGACCAAAATGTTCATTTCGATATGCGTTTTTTAAAAAGTAATTAATATTAGGGTAAATAATAGGCATGCCCGCATAATACACAAAAAAGATTGCTAAAAATAAAATATGAAAAAAAGGTTCGGCAGCAATACCCTGACTACTTCGTGGGAAAAACAACAAAAGTATCAATGGTAAGCGAGTAAATAAAGCAGTGTAACGTAATAATTTCTTTTTATCTTTGAATCTTTTCAGGATTTCATTTAAAAAAATCAAAAAAACATATAAAATTAAACCGAATTGAAACAATAATCCCAATTGATAATTATTCCCTTTTAAGCTTTTGATAAATACAAATTCATTTAAAGCTAAAATTCCCACTATAAAACCTTCGATTAAAGAATACCACACATGCAAACGAAGTGTCTTTTTTTCTAACTCGTTTAAATTGAGCTTTAAAAAATTCATTAAAATATTATTATTTTGTTTGCAAAGGTAATAAAAGGAATGAGACTAAATTCTAACTATAAATTGAGTTTTTTCAAAATCTTCTCCTTTCATTACATTTCTTTGATTGATTAAATTTTAATAATTACAAAAACTGACACTTGATTTATATTTCAAATCTATATTTATGCTAACTTTGCAAAAAATAAATACTTATGGTAGAAATCGGGAAATATACAGAACTTGAAATAGAAAAAATTATTCAACAAGGAGCTTACCTTTTAACTGGTGATGAAACGGCAAGTATTTTATTACCAACAAAATATATTCCTGAAGGTGTAGATGTAGGTGATAAAGTAAAAGTATTTATTTACAGAGATTCAGAAGATAAAATTATTGCTACTACAGAAATTCCTTATGCAATTGTGGGCGAATGTGCCTATTTAAAGGTAAAATCTCAAACAAATTTTGGAGCTTTTCTTGATTGGGGTTTAATGAAAGATTTGTTAGTGCCATTTCGAGAACAAAATGAAGAAATGAAAACTGGAGAATCTTATCTTGTTAGACTATATCTTGATGAAAGCAGCGACCGAATAGTTGCAACCCAACATATTAATAAATTTTTACGTGATAATGAAATTACCATTCAACCAAATGATGAGGTTGATATATTGGTGTGTGAACCTGTTTTACTCGGGGTCAAAGTAATAGTAAATCAAAAATATTGGGGAATGCTATTTAAAAACCAATTATTTTGCGAAGTTGAACCCGGACAAAAAATGAAAGCATGGGTAAAACAAATCAGAGAAGATGGGAAAATAGATGTAAGTCTTCAGCAACCAGGATTTAAAGAGGTATTGTCAGCAGAAGAAAAAATTGTAAATTTGTTGCAACAAAACGAAGGCTATTGCGAATTAAACGACAACAGCAGTCCTGATGAAATATATATAGAATTACAAATTAGCAAAAAAGTATTTAAAAAAGCAATCGGCAAGCTTTTCCGTGAAAAGCGAATTATGATTGAAGAAAATGGAATAAGATTGATGTAATT
>CAZUCB010000078.1:0-5177 GCA_964618755.1 uncultured Bacteroides sp.
AGCATTTTTTAACTAAAAAATCAAACAATTGGCTTTTTTGTTTGTTTATGTATAAGTTAAACAATTAAATTAAAGTAAATTCAAGTAAATTAAATTCAAGTAAAATGAAAAACAAGATTATATTATCAATAGCTATATTTTTAATGGTAGGTTTATATGTAAATGCTCAAACCAAATACAAAGCAGATGTAGCAAATTCAAAAATTACATGGTTAGGTAAGAAAATTACCGGCGAACATACCGGTACTATCAATTTATCGGAAGGTGAATTCACTATAAACAATGATATACTTTCCAAAGCAATTTTTCAGATTGATATGACTTCTATTAAGAATACAGACCTAACAGACGAATCCTATAAAGCTAAATTAGAAGGTCATTTAAAATCAGACGATTTCTTTGGTGTAGATAAATTTCCGAAAGCAAGTTTTGTGTCAGATAAATCCATTAAAATTCAAAAAGGAACTACATTTATAAGTGGAAAAATTACTATAAAAGGAGTAACTCAGCCCATTTCAATAAAAACAGTTATTACCAATACTACCGATGGAATCAAAATTTATGCAAGTATCACCATCGACAGAACAAAATTTAACCTAAAATATGGTTCAGGTTCTTTCTTCGATAACTTGGGAGATAAAACTATTTATGACGATTTTAATGTTACGCTCAATTTATTGATGAAAAAGCAATAGCAATAAAATTAAGCTAATTGTTATCAATTAGCTTGCAGCAAAAGATTTAAGTCTTTGCTTATTGCATAATAAAAAAGTGTATTGAAACGAATTTCAATACACTTTTTTTGTATATCAATAATGATAAGGGATAAACTTAATTCCACCAACTATTTTGTCATATATACCTAATGAAATGAATCAAATTAACAAGCTATCCTTATTTTTCATAAAAGTCGGTGCTTTCAAAAATCTTATCTGCTGATTTGGCAATAAAACCCGAATACAATTTACCATCCTTATCCTTGTATCTTTTTGCAAATTCGTAGTAGCACGAAGGAATTTCACGTACACCTTCCACAAAATCAACGTCAATAAAACCCGATTTTATACTCGATTGTTCCAATAACTCTTCAGGACTTCCTTTAATTTCGCCATCAACATTGTTGATAATGAATCCATTTTGTTTCAAAAAACTATTTACCTTTTCAATACTGTCATATTTTTTCAAGTCGGTTACACTTACCGTAAAATGATTGGCTCTGAATCCAAAAACATAAACCCAGGCAGCATACTCCGATTCTTCTTTCAGCCTTTCGTAAATTGCAAAAGAAGGCTTGCTCCATATATTTCCCGAATAAATTAAATCATCGGAAAGCAATATGTTTTTATCCACACCTGCAATTTCTTTCTTTATTATTTGCTGGAAATCAGGCGAAAAATCTTCTACAATCAATTCGCTGATAAATACCCTTGGAGCCAATAGGTCTGTTTTATGCTCAAAATGTTTTGCAAACAAATGCTTGGTTTCAAATGTATAGTTAGCTTTTTCTTCGTATCCGTTAGCTAAAAATACCCTTGCTAACACATCAACATTAATACTGGCATCATTAAAGGTTCTGAATGCAATATGATCGTTTATAACAAGCTCACCTTCATCTACAAATAAGTCATATATTTTTTTTACATGAGGGTTAGCATTAATATAATCAGACCAAAGTCTTTCGAAAATTTTCTTGTATTCCATAAATTGATTATTTTAACAAAAAAACACATTATGGCTATGATTTGTTCAATGAAATATAATAACTATTAGCTTAGTAAATAATATTTTTCAAACAATAGATTATCCAAAAATACATTAACTATTTGTAATATAAGAACAAATGATATTTTTCAAAGAAAGTTTGAAAAATGTAAAATTTAAGTTATTAACAAATCGCAAATTAATTTTAAAAAAAACATTGAATTATTCATTTTTTTTTGCACTTTTGTTGAGAGAACGAAACTCTATTTATCTACAACAAAAATTCAACAGATTATGGTTGCAAACAAAGAAGCCTGGGGGACAAGAGTTGGTTTAATTTTAGCAATGGCTGGTAATGCTGTTGGTTTTGGTAATTTCTTAAGATTCCCCGTACAAGCTATTCAAAATGGAGGTGGTGCATTTATAATTCCTTACTTGGTATGTTTTTTACTAATGGGAATTCCTTTATTATTTATTGAATGGTCGATTGGCAGGTATGGCGGACAATTTGGAAACCATTCTACTCCATTTATGATGAATAGTATGGATAAAAAGAGAATCTGGAAATATGTAGGTGTATTCGGTATTTTTAGCAATCTCGGCATTGCATCTTACTATTGCTATTTAGAATCATGGACAATTTCTTATGTTTTTCATTCTATTATTGGTTCATTCAATGGGTTGTCGCAGGAAGGAGTAGCAAATATATTTACAAATTATGTATCAATGCATAAAACAATGCTTATTCCTTACGAAGCTATAATTTTCTTTGTATTGTGCTTAGCTCTGAATGTATGGATATTATCAAAAGGATTGAGCGGTGGCGTAGAAAAAGTTGCAAAAATAGGAATGCCGCTTTTGATTGGATTTGGTATTGTTTTGGCAATAAAAGCTGTTACTTTAAAAGCAGGTCATGAAGGAGCTATTTATGATGGAACAGCAGGACTTAACTTTTTATGGACACCAAAATACGACACTATTACCAACCCAAAAGTTTGGTTAGCCGCAGCCGGTCAAATATTTTTCACGCTTTCATTAGGAATGGGATCAATACAAGCTTACGCATCTTATTTGAAAAAAAACGAAGATATTGCCCTTAATGCTATGTCGGCTGGCTGGATGAATGAATTTGTTGAAGTTGTACTAGGCGGTGCTATTATTCTACCAATTTCAATTGGCTATTTAGGTATTGATAAAGTAACAGAATTAGCAGGATTAGGAGGATTAGGAATGGGATTTAAAACATTGCCTTTTTTATTTGCACAATGGGGACCAATGCTTGCTGCATTTGCTGGCGTAATGTGGTTTGGATTATTATTCTTTGCCGGAATTACTTCATCTTTAGCAATGGGCATTCCATGTATGGGCTTTATGCAAGACGAGTTTAACTGGAATCGCAAAAAATCAGCCATGGCATTTGGTATTGTTATATTAATACTTGGATTACCAACCGTACTTTTCTTTAATCAAGGCGTTTTTGATGAATATGATTATTGGACAGGAACCGTTTCTCTCTTTGTTTTTGCCTTACTTGAATCCATTCTTTTTGCATGGATATTTGGAATGAAAAAAGGTTGGAAAGAAATCAATCATGGGGCTGATATTAAAGTTCCAATCATTTATAAATATATTATCAAATATATTACACCTGTCTTACTTATATTTGTATTTCTGGGAGCTTTAATAACACCTTTACACAACGATTGGATTGCTGCTTTTCAAAGTTTAATAAGCGGAAATGGCTGGTTGCTTGATAATGGTTCTATATTAATGCAAATTGCAAATACAGCATTAAAAGAAGAAATTGCAGCAGCCACAAATGTCATCGTCAAACATGATTTGGAGGTAAAAATGTATTTAATAAATGGAACTCGCATTTTATTAATAGGCGTATTTGTGGGTGTATCAGTATTGGTGCATATTGCTTATAAAAATCGAATTAAAAAAGGAAAGTTTTAACATGGACACTACAGCTTTAATACTTTGGTTAACAACCATTACAACTATTACCTTGGTAACAGCTTATTTTTTTGCAAAAGTTTTGTTTACAAAACCCAAACCAGAACCTGATTCCTATTCAGAGAACGATGATGAACCAAGATAAACGCTAAAATTAATTTGAAAAAGGCATCAAACCAAATAAAATATTATTTTTCTTTTACCAAAGGAGAAAGAAGAGGAATATTTGTTTTAATAAGCTTACTACTATTAATAATTGCTGCACGTGTTTTTCTTTTGCCTTACTTGCATAAAACACAAAAAATTGACTTTTCAGGCTTCTCTAAAGAAATACAAACATTTGAACTTTACTCCGATTCATTAGCACAAGCAGAAGCTTATAAAAAGCAAAACGAACATTTCGATTATAATAATAGCGATAAATCTTTTGCAGAAATCAAATTAACACCATTTCCATTCAATCCTAACGAATTACAAATAGAACAATGGGAAGAATTAGGCTTAAGCGAAAAACAAGCCAAGGTCTTGATGAATTACAAAGCTAAAGGTGGAAAATTTTACAAAAAAGAAGATTTTAAAAAGATGTTTTGTATCAGTAAAGAAGAGTACAACATACTTGAACCATATATTACAATTCCTGAAAAAGACAATAAACAACAGCCAATTAAATACGAAACTAAAGTAAAACCATTGTTTATTGTAGAAATAAACAATGCCGATACCAATGATTTACAAGAAATAAAAGGAATTGGACCCGCTTTTGCTCGTCGTATTGCAAAATATCGTGATTTATTGGGTGGATTTATTAAAAAAGAACAATTGCTAGAGATCTTTGGTATGGATAGCACAAGATATGCTCAAATTCAATCTTCCTTCACTATCAATACATCAAACATACAAAAGATAAATATTAATAAAGCAAGCATTCAGGACTTGAAAAAACATCCCTATTTTGATTATTATTTAGCTAAATCAATTGTGACGTATCGAACTAAAAATGGTGATTATAAATCAGTGAGTGACATTAAAAAAGCCAATCTCATTTACGACGATTTTTATGAAAGAGTTTGCCCTTACCTAACTGTAAATTAAATGAAAATTAAATTAATAATCAACCTATCTTCAATTTTTAAAAGAATACTTTTGTTTTCACTATTTGTATTTGCTTTACAGTTAAAAACTCAAGCAATAACACTATATGAGAAAGTAAATCAATTAAATGAGCAATCAGCACTAACAAGAAACAATGACAGAGAGAAATCATTGATGTATGCTCAGCAAGCACTTAAATTGGCAGTAACTTGCAAATATGATTCTGGAAAAGCTTTAGCATTACGTAACATAGGAATCATCTATTTTTTTTACGGAGAGTTTGATAAAGCTGAAGAATATTACCTGAAATCTCTTGAAATTTATAATAACCTAAAAGATGAAGATGGAATTTTTAGTTGCTATAATAATCTTGGCTATCTTTATCAGGAGAAAAGTGAATACGACAAAGCAATATCTTTTTACAG
>CAZUCB010000078.1:5277-12475 GCA_964618755.1 uncultured Bacteroides sp.
AAAAGAAAACGCAAACTATCATTTAAGAATAAAAGTGGTGCATTTATAAAAAATAAAAATCATGAGCTCAATAACTAAAGTAATTAAAACATTTTCCAGAAATTATTGGATGGCAAACACCATGGAACTTTTCGAAAGATGGGCTTACTATGGTATGTTTGCTGTTTTGGCTTTATATTTAACAGGTTCTAAAGATACTGGAGCATTAGGTTTTACTCAAATCCAAAAAGGACATTTAATGGGTACTGTAACTTTTATTCTGTACTTTTTGCCTATTATTACAGGAGCTATTGCCGATAAATTTGGTTATAAAAAAGTATTATTTATAGCGTATATTATCCTCTCATCAGGGTATTTTATGATGGGAATGGTTGAAAGTTACACTACGGTTTTTATTGTTTTTCTATTTGTAGCTATAGGTGCAGCACTCTTTAAACCCGTAATTTCGGCAACAATTGCAAAAAATACCGATGATACAAACTCATCAGTTGGGTTTGGCATATTTTATATGATTGTAAATATTGGGGCTTTTGTTGGTCCTATATTTGCCTCAAAGCTCAGAGCTCATAATTGGAATTATGTTTTCATTATGTCGTCTGGCATCATTCTTATCAACCTCATCTTACTCATTTTCTACAAAGAGCCCAAACATAATAAAACCACAGAATCTCTTACAAAAGTAATTTCTACTGTTTTCAAAAATATATTTGAAGTGATGAAAGACTTTAAATTCGTATTGTTCTTATTAATTATAGTGGGCTTCTGGACCATGTACTGGCAGTTATTCTTTACCTTACCAACCTTTATCGAACAATGGGTGGATACAAGCGTTGTTTATAATAGCATAGCCAACATCTCTCCCACCCTTGCTTCTAAAATTGGCAATCCCGACGGCAGTATATCTCCTGAAATGCTTATTAATATTGATGCTTTGTATATAATTTTGTTTCAAATTATTGTTTCATCTTTAGTAATGAAACTAAAGCCTCTAAATTCTATGATAAGTGGCATATTTGTTTGCTCAATTGGCTTGGGTTTATGGTTTGTAACACAAAATGGCATGTATCTTTTTCTATCAATCATGATTTTTTCTTTCGGCGAAATGGCAAGTTCACCAAAAATATCGGAATACATCGGGCGAATAGCACCTAAAGACAAAACAGCTTTGTATATGGGAACTTCCTTTTTACCATTGGCAGGAGGTAATTTTTTTGCTGGAATTTTATCAGGAAATGTTTATTCTAATATGTCCGACAAAATTTCATTGCTTAAAACTGAAGTTGCCACAAGAGGATTGCATATTCCTGAAATTTCAGATAATTTTACCCAGAACGATTATATAAAGCAAGCAGCACAATCAATGGGAATGAATAATCATGAGCTTACACAATATTTGTGGAATACTTATCACCCTTCGAATATCTGGATGGTATTTTCTGGAATTGGAGTATTTACTGCTATTATGTTATTTTTATATGATAGATTATTGCTAAAGTCAAAATAAAAAGAGGCTGTCCTTTTGATACAGCCTCTTTAAGTTTATTTCCCTTTTAACTTATCAAACAATTTGTCATTTTTAATAATCTCAACTGCTTTTAAGTAAGCATCATCAATATCTTTAATAATCTGATAATAAGCATTTGCGTCGTATAAATTGCGAGCTAACATAGCTTTTAATTGATAGCGAATATACTTATCGGAGTTTTCAACAGCTTTAATATTTGAAGCATCCTCATTGGCTGCATACTTTATTATTTCTTTATTTAAGCTTTCATTATCTTTAACTAAATAAGATGCTAAATCGTTGTAATTATTAAGTTTTGCAAATAGTATTGTATCCGATTTAATTTTCTGAATATATTGAGCAATCATTAAATTTAGCTTTTCAGAATTTACACTGTTTTTCTTAACTCCAGCTTTTTCAGCAGTTTTTGCAAAATCATTCATAAAAGCATCATTTAATACAAATTCTGATTGAAATTTTTTGAAATCTGGATATCTCAGCTTTAAAGATTCTCTATTTTTATCAACATAATCCATAATGAAATCATTGAATACGTTTTTCCTTCGTAAATCAACATAATAATCACTGATTTTTGAAGTATCCATTGGAATAAAAATATCGGGCATTATGCCACCGCCTCCATATACAACTCGTTTATTGTTAGTGAAGTACTTTAATGAATCAGGAAAATGAATTTTATCTGCACTGCTCAACTCACCATTATTATAGCGTTTAGCAAAATCACCATAATAATCAGCTAAACCATCGCTATATGATTTCTGAATACATCGACCAGTAGGAGTATGATAACGAGCTGTGGTAAGACGAATTACAGAACCATCAGGCAAATCGAAAGGACGTTGAACCAATCCTTTACCAAAAGAACGGCGTCCTACTACCAAACCTCTGTCCCAATCTTGTACAGCACCCGAAACAATTTCACTTGCAGAAGCAGAACCTTCATCTATCAATACTACAAGCTTCCCTTTTTCAAAACCACCTTTAGCCGTTGAATTAAAATTTTGTTTCGGACTTGAAATTCCTTCGGTATAAACAATTAGTTTTTCAGCACTTAAAAATTCATCAGCCAATTCAATGGCAATATCCATAAAACCACCACCATTTCCACGCAAATCAAGGATTAAATCTTTCATTCCTTGTGCTTTTAAATCAGACAGCGCTTTATGGAATTCATCCATAGAAGTTCTTGAAAAACGATCTAACCTGATATAGCCAACCTCAGGAGTTGCCATTAAAATAGCGTCAATGCTGGTCAAAGGTATTTTATCACGTGTAATGGTAAAATCAAGAATCTTATTTTTATTTCTTCTAAGCATTGAAACCGTAACAATAGTCCCTTTTTTGCCTCTTAATTTACTAAGCACAAAATTATTACTAATTGAATCACCCGTTGCAGGTTTTCCATCAATAGCTACAATTTTATCACCAGCAATAATACCTACTTTTTCTGAAGGTCCGCCTGTGATAACATCAACTACAATAATTGTATCTTTTAACACTTGAAATTGAATACCAACCCCATCAAAATTCCCCACTAAAGGTTCATTCATTTTATCAAGTTCTTCTTTTGATATATATACTGAGTGGGGATCAAGTTCTTTCAACATTTGAACAATTGCATCTTGCGTAAGTTTTGGGGCATTAATTTTGTCAACATAAGCAAGTCTGAATAGTTGCAGGGCATAATTTATTTTTTGCTCTGTATTTTTGGGATCGTAATCCTGTGCTTTTACAACAGAAATTCCACTGAATGCTAAAACAAGCATTAAAGCCAAAAACATAAATTTATTCTTTATCATTTTTTTAAATTTTTAAAAGCCAAAATTAATGATATTATGTAATTCAACATCATTTTTTCGACGAACACACTTTATATTTTGTTAAGAATTGTTAAGTTATTTTTAACGTCTAACTTAATCTTAAAAACGTCTATCGCCCACACACTTCCTTGAAAGCACAATACAAACAATTTTCTTCGTTTTCTGTTTGCTCAAAAGGAAAATCTTTATCAAATATTTCGTGTATTAAAGCACTTAATATTTCTTCAAAAGCATTAATATTTTGGACAGAGAGTATATCATTTCCTTCGTAGCTAACGCCCATAAATCCTTTTGCCTGATTGCGAAGAGATATGATTCCTGCTTTCAATGGTTTATTATTCTCGGGATGCTCTTTCATGTAAAGCAAAGCATAAACCATTAATTGCAAACTTTTTGCAAATTTAGGTTCACTCAGCAACAAATCAGGTTCAGCAAGATTTAATTCATTTTGCAAAACATTTCCTGTTTTGTAATCAATAATTCGAACAAATTCAGATGTACTGTCAGCCCTATCCACATAGCCTTTTAGTTTAACAAATGGCACATTATCATTGATAAAACAATCCAATACGCATTCCAGTTTCTGCTCAAGCATATTAATGGTAAGCAACGCATTATCTTTTGACATTTTATCAATTTGCGTTGCTTCGTTTTTTAATAAATTGGCAACAAAAAGCTTCGCCATCTTTACCGTAAGTAAATTAATCCCAAAACTTATATCGCCATCTTTATACCACTCTTTAAAATATTTCTCTGTTAATTCGTCCACCTTTGGAATCATAGATTTAATATCTTCTGAGCTAATAATTTTAGCTACATAAGGCTGATACAACTCAGCCAATACAGCATGAACAGTAGAACCCAAAGTATTAGCAGCAATAGTTTCTTCAGTTTCTTCCAATTCTTCTAAACCTGCAACGTTTCTAAAATAAAACTGTAATGAACAATTAACAAAGGTATTCAATCCGCTAGCTGAAAAACCTTTAATTGCTAATTCATTTAAGCGTTTCATTATATTTTCATGCTTAAAAATTCTGATAGGCTTATTTTGCAAACTGTCAGTAGCAGTAATATTCAACAATTGCTCATGAATAATAATATTTGGATTATATTTAGGTAGTTCATTTACAATTTGATAAATAAACCTACTCATATCTCCACCTGAAAACTCATCAGCTTCGGTATTGTACAAAATAGATATCTTTTTGGCTCTCTGCAATAAACGATAAAAATGATAAGCGAAAATAGCATCTTTGTCGGCATAATCGGGTAACCCAAACTGATGTTTAATATCCAGAGGAACAAAAGAATTAAAACTTCTTGAAGCAGGTAAAATACCTTCGTTTACCGAAAGCATTATAATATTTTCAAAATCCAACGTTCGTGTTTCCAACATACCCATAATTTGTAAGCCTTCCAATGGTTCACCATAAAATGGAATACTGGTTAGAGCTGCTAATCTTGTAAAAATTTTACGGAATGTTTTAACAGTAATAAACGATTGATGTATTTCAGGCAAACTGTTTAACTGAAAAAGAAGTTTTGCAAAATGATACAAATATTCATCTTCTAAAAAACGATTTTCTTCATCCTTAAAACGTTGGTGTAATCTGTCAATCAGAGCTTTTAAATGAGTAATTGCATCTTTTGGGGTTTCCCAAATCAAAAACACATCGCCAATTACTGAATCGTCTAAAGGAACAATGCTTTGTATTCGTATAATTAATTCCGACGAATCGTAAAATATACGATTAGAAGCTCCAATACTTTTAATAATTCCTTCAAAATCAAACTCACTCATCAAATAAGGATGACTTAATACTTTGCTAATATCTTTGAAATAAAAACCATTTTGTCCCCTATCAGGATTTGCTAATCTTATTCTGTTTTCGTGCATTAGCAATACCGAATCAACCAAGTTGTATAATACTGCATGCCTGAAAGGTAAACCCATGGTAACATTAAATGTCTTGGACTCTTCGGGTATTGAATGTAACATTGGAATCAATAGGTTTTCATCGTTCAATACCAATGCAGTATGCTCTAAATTACCTTTTTCATTATAAATATCCTTTAGCAAATTGCCTGTATATTTCACTTGTCCTATTTTCATGGGCACTCCAATGATGTTGATTTCTTTTGCATCAGTTTTAAAATCACTGCCAATCCAATCGAAATTCGCATTTAACCATAGTTCGGAATATTTTCGTAAAAACTTACCCGCTTCTTGTTGTGGATTATTGAGATAATATTCATCAGCATCCCACAATGTTTTAGCAATTCCTTCTTTAGTAAGATATTTAATGATGGTTTCTTCGGAAGTTGTCAACGCATTAAAACCTGCAAATACTAATTGTTTCCATGAAATATTCTGTATTTTTTCGGCGATATTTTCGGCAACAAAACGATATAAATGTCCTTGATATGCCTGATTGCGTGCCAGCAAACGCTCGTTCAACAATTGATAATAAGTATAAAGAGAATTATAAAACTTCAGGTATTTCTTTTGAAAAGGTGTTAGCTCTTTACCATCTAAATTCCAAAGACTAATAGCTTTTGTTTCGCTCAAAAAGCTGAACAAACTTTCAGCATTCACAAGGTATAAATCAATCTCGTTGAAATCGTGCAACATCATTTCACCCATACTCATAAACTCATCAAAACTACGGGCTTCTTCTTTTTCTAGCTCTAGATGAATATTGTATAAATCAAACAAAAGGGAAACATTATCTACAATAACTTTATCAGAAATAACAGCAATAAAATCTTCAACGGCAAATATTTGCGGAGACCAAATATTCTTCTGAGCCCTTTCGGAAATAAACTTTTTTAAATACAAACTTGCCCGACGATTGGGCAGGATGATACAAACGTTTTCCAAATCATTTTGATAAGTATCAAATATATAGTCAGCAGTTTTTTGTAAAAATGTAGTCATCGTTTGTTTGCTCTTTAATGCAAGTAATTATTTATTCTTTTCTAAACAAGCTTATAGCGTTGTTTAACAGTTTCTCAAACCAGTCAGGTTTTTAAAACCTGACTGGTTTCGAATTAAATTTCCAGTAATTTCTCAATTGCAGTAATTTCTATATTTTGATTATGTATTGTTTTAAAATTTGCCAAATCATCAAACCATCCAATAATAATATCTCTTTTTAGTTTCGTTGGCTTTAACGAAATACAGCTTAAATAGCTACTCCATGCATATTCCATTGGATGCTCACAAAAACCATGATGAACAGGATTATTGTGAATATACAAAAGTACTTGTTTTAAATAGATTTCATTGTCTATTACCTTTCGTTTAAAGGGGCGTTCAAATAAACTGCCATGACGATTAAATCGCTTATTAAAAGCTTTTGAGTATGCGTTAAATAAATCGGAAAAATGTTTATATGGTAGTCTTATACTTGACAGATTCTGAAGCGTATTTTGGGCTTGGTTTAAACATGATAGGTTTTGATGAGTATTTTGGGCTTGGCCTAAACCTGACAGGTTTTTAAAACCTGTCAGGTTTGACGAAGAAAGTATTTCTTTTTCATCTTTTATCCTTAACAACAAATGAAAATGATTAGGCATCAAAACCCATGCGTAAGTATCGGCAATAGGCGAAATATATTTATCATATAAATTCAGAAAATGCTCATAATTATCAGCATCTCTAAACAAATCGCAGCTATTTATTCCACGATTATAAATGTGATAATAATTGCCATAAATTAATGTTTCTGTTTGCTGCATATATATTATTTTCGTTGCTTAAACCTGACTACTTTTATTGTTTTCCTTTTTCTTATAATGCTGTCAGTTGCTATGCATTCTTCTCAAACCAGACAGGTTTTTAAAACCTGTC
>CAZUCB010000079.1:0-12287 GCA_964618755.1 uncultured Bacteroides sp.
GAAAATTGGAACTAAAAAACCATGAATGAATTAACTTTTTACAAGAGAATGGCTTTTCAATATTTAACTTTTTTTGATAGGAATGGCAGTTGATTCATTATTAGAGCTCTAAAGCCAAATCATCTTATCATTTCCATAAAATCTGCTTCTGTAATAATGGGGATATTAAGAGCCTCAGCTTTTTTGCGTTTTTCGGGCCCCATTTTATCGCCAGCAAGCACATAATCTGTTTTTGAAGAAATAGAGCTCACGTTTTTTCCGCCATTTTGTTCAATAGCTATTTTTATTTCATCACGCGAAAACACTTCAAAAACACCACTTACCACAAAAGATTTACCTTGCAATACATCCGAAACTAAATTGATGGTATTTGATGTCATTTCAAATTGTAAACCTTTGCTTTTCAATCTATCAATCATTAAAATATTTTTCTCTTCCTTAAAAAAAACAATGATGCTTTCGGCTATCTTATCACCAATTTCATCTACCATTTTTAAATCTTCATAAGTTGCCAACATTATATTATCAATACTCAGATAATGTGCTGCTAATTTTTTAGCAATTGTTTCGCCTACATAACGAATGCCCAATGCGAACAATACTCTTTCAAAACCAACAGTTTTTGATAATTCAATTCCATTAAGAATATTGGTAACAGTTTTCTCTTGAAAGCTCAGTTTTTTTTGTTTTTTACTATCCAACTCATTTAAAACTTTCTCTAAACCAATCAGATTTTCATATTTCAAATCGTACAAATCAGCAGCATCTTTCAATAAGCCATTATCAAACAACATTTCTATTTTACCTTCACCCAAGCTATCAATATTCATTGCTTTACGATGAATAAAATGAGATAATTTACCTTTTATCTGAGGAGGACAATTGTTTTCGTTCTGGCAAAAATAAGCAGCTTCGCCTTCTTTTCTCAACAATGGATTACCGCACTCCGGGCAATTTGAAATAAATTCAAAAACAACTGTATTCAAAGGGCGTTTATCTATTAAAACACCCACTATTTTAGGGATAATTTCGCCTCCCTTTTCAACATAAACCAAATCGCCAATACGAATATCCATGTTTTGAATAAAATCGGCATTATGCAAACTGGCTCTTTTAACGACAGTTCCAGCCAACTGAACAGGTTTTAAATTGGCAACAGGTGTAACAGTACCCGTTCGTCCAACTTGAAAATCAATAGATAACAAAGTTGAAATAACCCTTTCAGCTTTAAACTTATAGGCTATTGCCCATCTTGGTGATTTAGCTGTATAACCTAATTCATTCCATTGATTATAATCATTTATTTTTATAACTATTCCGTCAATGTCAAAATTCAATTTGCATCTTTCTTCATTCCAATCGTTAATAAAGACAAAAATATCATCTAATGTCTTACATTTAACCATGTAATTAGAAATTTTAAAACCCCATTCTTTTGCTTTCGTCAAATTTTCGTAATGAGATTGAAAAGGCAAATTTTCACCTTGTAAAAAATAAAAATAGCAATCGAGAGGGCGACGTGCCACTTCTTTAGAATTCTGCATTTTTAAGCTGCCAGAAGCAGCATTTCGAGGATTTGCAAAAGGCTCTTCTCCAATTTCTATTCGCTCGTTATTCATTTTTTCAAATCCAGCATGAGGAAGTATAATCTCACCTCGAATCTCAAACTTTTGAGGAAAATCACCTTTTAGTTTAAGAGGAATGCTTCTAATGGTTTTTACATTTTCCGTAACATCATCACCCTGCACACCATCACCCCTGGTAATAGCTTGGACTAAAATACCATTTTCGTAAGTCAATCCAATCGCAACACCATCATATTTTAACTCACAAACATATTCAAAATCATTGTTTATTAATTTGCGAATTCGAGTGTCAAAATCTGTAATTTCTTCTTCAGAATAGGTATTTCCCAAAGAAAGCATTGGATATGTATGCTTTACTTGTTTAAAAGATTTAATAATTTCTCCGCCTACTCTTTGTGTTGGAGAATCGGCACGGAGCAATGTAGGATACGCTTTTTCAAGTGCATCTAATTCCTGCAATAACGCATCAAATTCAAAATCTGTGATTGTTGGGCGATCTAATACATAATAATTATGATTATGAACGTTTAATTGCTCAACCAACTCATTGATTCGTTTTTCTACTTGCATATTATCCATACCTAAATAGTATTGGTAATTAGTTCATTTAAAACTTCAACATTTCTTTCCCAATTAAAATTGGCAGCTACAAAATCATAGCCATTCATTGCTATTTCATTGCGTTTATCTTCATTTTCTAACAACATGCAAATACAATTTGCCAATGTCTCAGGTGAATTACCTATCAATATATCTCTGTTATTTTTTGCTTTTAGTGCATCATTGGCAAGTAGTGTTGTAATACAAGGCAACTGCATAGCCATTGCTTCGAGTAATTTGTTTTGCAAGCCAGTTCCAATTCGCATAGGAGCTATAAATATTTTTGACTTTGAATAACAATCTCGCATATCATCCACCCAACCTGTAATTTCAACATTTTCTGATTTTAATTTTTTAACTAAGTTGTGAGGACTAGCTCCAGCAAGCAAAACTTTAACATTAGGAAATTTTTTAATTACCAAAGGTAAGATTTCTTTTACAAGATATTGTGAAGCATCAATATTAGGGGGATAAGCCATATTGCCTGTAAATATTATATCATATTCTTTTGCAACTTTTATTGGCTGATAGTAGAATAAATCAACGCCATTAGGTAATACATGAATGTCTTTGTATAGAGGATGAGAAATTAAATTTCTATCTGTTTCAGAAATGATAATCTTATTGTCAAACCATCTGAAAACGTCATACTCATATCTCATCATTCTGTCATATTCCGATTGTAATAATGGTTTAATATAAAATGGCTCTGTTTGCATTCTGCGTTTTATGCCATAGGAAAATGCATCTTGGTAATCAATAGTTTTTGGAATATTTATATCTTTTACATATTCTGCCATTCTGATTAATTGACAAAAAATATGATCAGGTTGTATTGATTTTATAATATCATTTATTCGTTTTTTAGCCTTTGAGCTATAAAAATATCCCGTTTGAAATGGCTTCCCTGTAAAAAGAACTTTAAAAATATTATATACTATACTAATTTTAGGTAAATCAATAATAAAAATCTCTTTGCAAAAAGGTTTTAATTTTTTATAAGCTTTGGGGTGCAATTTGTTTTCATTCAAACAGCAAAGATAAATATCATGGTATTCCGATAAATAACGAACAAAATTAAATGCCCTCAACTTATCTCCTTTGTCCAAAGGATAAGGAACTCTTGACAAAACAACAAATACTTTCATACCTAACTTTCTTTCGATATTTGTTTATAAAAAGCAATAAGTCTATCTATTATTGCATTATTATTATGTTCTTTTTCTATCAATTTGCGAGCATTTTTAGCAATTGTCATGCGTTTTTCATTGTCATGAATTAACTCAACAATAGCATTTTTAAATTCGTCAATTGTATTTGCAATAATAATATTTTTGTTTTTTGAATAATTAATGCCTTCAGCACCAATAGTTGTTGTTATCACGGCTTTGCCCAATGCCATTGCTTCAACAATTTTAATCCGTATTCCACTTCCCGAAAACAAAGGAACTACCATAATTCCATTGGATTGGATAAAATATTTTGCATTTTCAACTTCACCCAAAATTATTACATTAGGATATTTTGAATGTAAAAGCCAATCGGGCATACTTCTGCCTGCAAGGCAAAGTTTCAAATCTGGCAATTTTTCATGAATCAAGTTCCAAACATTGTCAAGAAACCATTTAATCCCTTGTTGATTAGGTATCCAATTCATAGCACCAATATGAAATAAATCAAGAGTTTCATTTTTATTATCAACAGTATATTCATTGATATCCAAACCATAAGATATAGCTGTCAAAGCTTTATTACATCCTAATTGTTTTAAAGTAGTTGCATCTGTTTGGGTAATTGCTGCTATTCCATCGTATTCGTTTAAAGTAGAAACTTCATAGTTTTTTAAGGTTTTTGCTAAATGCTTTAAATACCATTTTTTTAATGGATTTTTTGCCTCTTTTGCAATTCTTTCCCATATTAAATGTTCAATATTATGCGAACGTAAGATAATTTTTGCATCAGAATATTTTCTGATTACCGAAAGATAAGGTGTTAAATAAAGTGTTTCTAATTGTACGATTTCAAAAGCTTCTTTTTGAAGTATTTCAATAAGTTTTAATTCAAAGTCTTTTGAAATAAAACGTTGAACATGATATGACTTAGACGAAAATAAGTTAAGAAAGGCTGGGAAAATCTTAACTTTTAAGTCAATAAATACAGATTCAAATAGAGTAGATTGTAAATACCATTGTGGAAAAAAATCATATAAAACTTCATTTTTATAGCTATTTACTGCAAGTACTTTAACTTTATGGCCTTTATCCAACAATCCTTGAGTAATAGCATTCATAGCCAAAGAACCACCTTCGAGTGGAGGAAAAGGAGGCTTATTACATATTTGAAGGATATTCATTATTTGATTAACAATAAATAATTATTTGATTATTTTGAATTAATAATATCGCATGAACTATTTCTTCATGCTTAGTTTCTTAAAAAACCTTCCCCATACATCCGTATCAAAAAGAGGGGAGTCTGTAGTTGCTTTAATAGTTAATAGAATTCCTATTGGTAAAAATATAAGTGAAGATAACCACATTCCAGAAAAAGTATTTAATACACCTTCACGTGCTGACTTTTCACCAATCATTGATATTATATGAAAAATCACAAAAAAGAATACTGACATTACCACAGGCAAGCCAAAACCACCTTTTCTGATAATTGCACCTAATGGAGCTCCAATAAAAAATAAAATCAAACATGCTATAGATAAAGTAAATTTTCGTTGCCATTCTATATCAAAACGGCGAATATACTCTTCGTTATCTTTGAAGTCTATAGAACTGTAATCAATATCATTTTTTGCATTACGAGCTGATTGTAATGCAGTTTGGAGAATTATATTTCTTTTAGATGTTTCAAAATTTGAAAGAATATCTTTTTTATATTGTATAATTGTATCTTTTGATTGAGTATTAGTAGTATCGAATTGAGTTGTTAAAAATTGCATACGATTCATTGAATTATTAAAAAACTCAGTTTTTTTATTCTTTAGCCCAATTTCCAATGTGTCTTCTGTTTCCGTTAACTGCTTTAAATTAAGCATTTGGAAATGATTTTTAAATAAATTTTCATTGGTCTTTGAATAAGCAAAATCTGATAAATCGAGCCTACGAAATTCTTCCTTAAAGCTAGAGCGAATCATAGGGCGCTTTTGTAAATTATCATAAGTGCTTAAATCTTCATTATAGTTATTTCCTTCATACAATGTAAAAAAAAGAAAATGGTTATCATTAGTAAGTTCCATTTTCCCTGATTTTGCAATGGTTAATTTAGAATTTCCATTTTTCTCGGTATGATCATAAATCATAATATTATGAAGTGTTTTACCATCCTTGTCTTTCTTTCCAATTTTTATTATAAAACCATCAATCCCATCGTAATACATTCCTTCCTGAATATTTACAGCAGGTTTTTTTGACTGAACATCATAAAGCAAAGTTTTAAACTTCAAATTGGCGTAAGGCATAACGTTATTCGAAAAGTAGAATGCTATTCCACTAATAAAGATTGATATAACTATTAGTGGTTTCATTATAGTACGTAGGGAAATACCTGATGCTTTTATAGCTGTAAGTTCATATTTTTCTCCCAAATTGCCAAAAGTCATAAGTGAAGAAAGTAATATTGACAATGGTAATGCCATTGGAACAAATGTAACGGATACATAAAACATTAATTTTACTATTATATACCAATCTAAACCTTTGCCAACAAAATCATCAATATATTTCCATAAAAACTGCATTAATAGTATAAACATGGCAATAAAAAAAGTCATTACCAATGGACCTAAATACAATTTTATAATAAATAGATATATTTTTTTCACTTTCATAATGAATTTAGTATGCAAACCTAAGCAATTTTTAGAAATATTAACTCAAAATAAGTCTTTAAATAAGTTAAATAATTAAAAAACTGGATAAGTTAAAGCATTTTAAATATAATAAAAAAGCTCTTACTTTATTGTTTTGTAAAGTAAGAGCTTCCTTGAGTTTCTATTAGAGTAAATCTATGCTAATTCATGAACAACTAATCCACTTCTCAATTTAGGTTCAAACCAAGTAGTTTTTGGAGGCATAATATTTCCTGTGTCGGCAATATCAATTAATTGTTTCATTGATACAGCATATAATGCAAATGCAACTTTCATTTCACCATTATCAACTCTACGTTTTAACTCGCCCAAGCCTCTAATTCCTCCAACAAAATCAATTCTTTTATCGGTACGTAAATCTTTAATACCAAGAATGTTATCTAAAACTAAATTAGATAATATCGTTACATCTAATACCCCAATTGGGTCAGCATCATTATAAGTACCTTCTTTTGCAACAAGAGAATACCATTTATTATCTAAATACATACTGAATTCGTGTAACTTAGATGGTTTGTATATTTCAATGCCCTCTTCTTTTACAATAAAAGTTTTACCTAAATTTTCGAGCAATTGAGTTGGAGTTAATCCATTCAAATCTTTTACAACGCGATTGTAATCAATAATTTTTAATTGATTATCAGGAAAATGAACCGCCAAGAAAAAGTTATATTCTTCGGTTCCATCATGATTAGGGTTCTTGCTTTTCTTTTCGTTTCCAACTAAAGCTGCTGCTGCAGTACGATGATGCCCATCAGCTACATAAGTATAAGGTATTTTTGTTTTAAACAATTCTATTATTTTAACGATGGTAGCATCATCATTGATAACCCAAAAATGATGTCCAAAACCATCATTAGCAGTAAAATCATATTCTGGCTTTTGGTTTTTTACAATATTCTCAACTATTTGATCTATTTCTTTAACAGCAGGGTAAGTGAAAAACACAGGTTCCATATTAGCATTGGTAATGCGAACATGTTTCATACGATCTTCTTCTTTGTCTTTACGAGTTAGCTCATGTTTTTTGATAATACCATTTAAATAATCTTCTACACCAGCACAGCCAACAATACCATATTGTGTACGACCATCCATAGTTTGAGCATAAATATAAAGTTTTTCTTTTTCATCCTCATTCAACCATTTATTGCTTTTAAACTTAAGAAAGTTCTCTTTTGCTTTCTCATAAACTGCTTGATCGTGCTCATCCATATCGATAGGAAGATCAATTTCAGGCTTGATGATGTGAAGAAGAGAATAATCGTTTCCTTTTGCTTCTTCGCGAGCTTCTTTTGAATTCAAAACGTCGTAAGGTCGTGAAGCAAGTTCTTGTACAATAGTTACTGGTGGACGAAGTCCCTTGAATGCTTTAAGTATAGCCATAATAATAGTACTTAATAAAAAATATTAATGATTTAATTTATTATAAAAATTTTCAAAATAAGGAGATAATGCAAACATTAATCATCAAAATTAATATCATCGTTCGATTTCTCGTCAATTTGTCCGCTTGCTAATTGGGCTTTTTGTAAAGAGGCTATTAAAGCGCCGGTCATTTTTGTAAGTTCCATTAACTGCCTTCTGCCTTCTTCATCTGTTTCTTCGGAAATATAATGAAGCGTTTTAGCCATAGTAGCATAAACTACACACTCTCTAACTGCACTTTTAGCCATTTTTAAATAATACACAAATTGACTTTTATTACGGGCAGATCCTTCCGCAATATTTATCACAATTGCCTGAGCTGCTTTAGACATAGGTACCCCAATAGTAAGTTTGGCATCTTCTGGAAAAAAGCTAATAGTTTGTTGAACCCAATCAACAAAATCTATTGCTTTATGATAAATTCTCAAATCTTCAAACCTGAAGAAACTGTTGATTTTGTCTATACTGTTTTCCATAATCTTTAAGTTTTTTATAGTTTATGTGTTCAAATTTAAGCAAAAATATATATTTCTGTAGTAATTTTAATAAAAAAACAAAAAAATATCATTATTTTTTATTTCTTAATTTGCAAAAACAATTTACATATATGGTTTTTAATAATTTACATTTTTAAAAACATGTTTAATCTTTCTCATCTTATTTGATAATTCTAATATTTCTGTTTACTAATCACAAGAAATAAAAATTGTTGAATATTTTATTGATTGCATTACAAAGTGCTAAAATATTTATTTCAGAATTTAATATATTTTTTCGATGATTTATATCAATAAATAGTAATTGTTTATTAATTTTGCACTCAGTTAATAAAAACAAAATTTGAAACATAAACTGCTCAATATTATTATTTTTGCTGGAATTATACTTGCATTTAAAGCTTGTATTATAGTATGTTGTTGTCAGAAATTTTGTGTAAACGATCCTATATCATCCGAAACTAACTGTAGAAATTTAAATTACATCATCATTAAAGATTTTATAGAAGAACCTAATATTCAAAATTTACCGGGTATTAAAGTTGAACCTATTCAAATCCGTTTTTTTAATGAACATAAAATAGTTTTTTTGTATCAAGAAAGCTTCACCAAGATTTTTTCTATTAAATACACAGATTTACCAGATAAAATTTTTAAATTTACGCAACGAAATTTGCAAGTTTCTTACCTTTCTAAAGGAGTTCTCTTAATTTGAATCACTTATTCATTTTTTAGTCATACCGACTTTCTTCATATTTTCTTATTTATATGTTATCATTATTTTGTTTATTGCAAATTAATGACAATTATTCTTCATATTTTACTTATTATATATTTAATGAATTTTAATCGCAAAACATGCTAGATATTTTAACAAAAGTTGCCTATTTAATGGCATTAACAATTATAATAGGTTTTATTATTGCATTTATAATAAAGCTTATCGTTTTAATAATAAATGCTTCGGGAGATTTACACAAATATGACCGCAAGTATTTAAAAGATGTTCGTCGAGCGAGGAACATAAAAAAAATTCGTATCAGAAAATTATATCGCGACACTATGAATAGTAACGAAATAATAAGAAATCGCTACGGAATGAATATTGAAGAGCATTTTAAATTAAAAAAAACTACTGATTCAAACGAACTAATTGATCATTACTATGGAAAATAATTTTTTAAATTTGTTTCAAGGTATAGCAACTTTAGTTGCTTCAGATAGCAATATTTTTATTGCCCGTATTGTATTAATATTTTTAGGATTATTATTGGTTTATCTTGGGAAAAAGGAAATATTAGAACCATTACTTATGATTCCAATGGGATTAGGTATGGCTACTATTAATGCAGGTATTTTGTTTATGCCCAATGGACAGCAAGGAAATTTATTTGTGGATCCTTTGATAACCAATCCTAATCAATTAATGGATGTATTACAGTTGTATTGGTTGCAACCTATTTACACATTTACATTTAGCAATGGATTAATAGCGTGTTTTGTATTTATGGGAATAGGCGTTTTATTAGATGTTGGTTTTTTATTACAACGTCCTTTTGTAAGTATGTTTCTTGCTTTATTTGGCGAGTTAGGTACTTTTTTAACGATTCCTATTGCTATGGCACTTGGCTTTACTGCTAATGATGCAGCCTCGGTAGCAATGGTAGGTGGTGCCGATGGTCCTATGGTTTTATTTACATCTCTTAGTCTGTCAAAAGAATTATTTGTACCTATTACAGTAGTAGCTTATCTGTACTTAGGCTTAACTTATGGTGGTTATCCTTATCTTATTAGGTTGCTAATACCCAAAAAATTAAGAGCTATAAAAATGGAATCCGACATAAAAAACGTAAAACCTGTAAGCTCTAATCAAAAATTAGCTTTTGCAGTAATTATTTGTGTAATTCTTAGTTTGTTATTCCCAGTAGCTTCACCTTTATTTTTCTCATTGTTTATAGGTGTTGCTGTAAGAGAATCGGGATTAACTCATATTGCTGAGTTTATAAGTGGTCCTCTATTGTATGGCTCTACATTTTTCTTAGGTTTGCTTTTAGGAATTTTGTGTGAAGCGCATTTAATACTTAACCCTAAAATATTAATGTTGCTGATTTTAGGAATTGTTGCCTTGCTTTTATCGGGAATTGGAGGAATAATGGGTGGATATGCAATGTATTTTATTTCAGGCAAGAAGTTTAATCCTGTAATAGGTATTGCTGCTGTTAGTTGTGTCCCCACTACTGCAAAAGTTGCTCAAAAAGAAGTAACCAAAGCCAATCCTCAATCTATAATATTACAGCATGCTTTAGGTGCTAATATTTGCGGTGTAATTACCACTGCAATTATAGCTGGTATATATATTACATTAATTCCTATCTTATTTAAGTAATTTATTTAAAATAGTTTTAATAAAAAACCCTCAATAATATTAGTTTTATTGAGGGTTTTTCTATTTTTGTCAAAAAAATCTATCTATTTACAACAAACTTTTTAGTAAACATACCTTTGTCAGAATATCCTTGCAAGAAATAAATTCCTTTTGATAGCAGGTTAACATTTACCGAAATATTCATTTCAGAATTATTAAAAACTTTGCTGATGAGTTCTTGTCCTTCAAGATTCAATACTTTGATTTCTTTAATTTTAATTAAATTATTATTGATTGTAATGATTTCATTTGCAGGGTTTGGATATAGATTTATATCCAAAGACTCTGAGTATGCATCCTCTCCGGTTTGTAGAATGAGGGTTCCTCCTTCATCTGTAAAATTTTGATAGAAAGACTGATAATAAATATTAGCAACCGTCGCACTATGAACAATTACTGTATTTTCATCATTCCTAGTATCAGCAGAAGCCGACCAGTTGTGAGAGCCAGTAAATACCAATGGGTCAGAATAAGGTGCTGACGGATCCACAATGAGCATTTTATTATGATATAAGCCGGTTATATTATCTTTGATAAGATTTGTGCCCATTATAGGTGCCAATGTAAGATATGCTTGGTATTGTTGGCTTGTAGGGTCCATTATTCCAGCAACATAAACATTATTCTGCATCCTCTTTACAATAGAATCGGCATTAGCACCAACGGTAAATGAATACACACCAAAATACATATCCACATTGGAACTTCCAATGGCTTGCTGAAGCTTAGAATTTGTACCATCCGAAGGGCTAAAATATACTTCGATGGTAGTACCTCCAACATTAAAAGTATGAGGTGTATTATTTGCTTTATAAGGTCCAAATTTAGAATTTGTTACATCAGGTGTTAAACTTGCACCTCCCCACATTTCGTTAAACTCAGTAGTATATGCCTGTGCCACTGCTGCATCCTGAATAATAATTACATTATTGGCATCAGTATTTATTTGTGCTGTCGTAAAGTTTGTGGAGCCTGTCCATACTGTAGGTTCGTTGGCGTTGGCAGAATTGGCATCAATAATCATGAATTTATTGTGCATTATTCCATAAAATTCTGAGGTAGGACTAGCCAACGTTTTAATATTAGTATCGAGTAAAGCTAATGAAGGGTTTGAACTACTCCCATCATATATCCAACGGATGGCAACTCCTCGTGAATAGGCATTGTTTATAGCAGCAGAAATACTAGAAATGGCGGCAGTTTCATTAAAAGTATAAATAGCCATATCAAGCGTGTATTTGGCCCTGTTAATATAGGCAATTAATGTGTCGTCAATCAGTTTGTTTAAATAAACTGCATTGCTACCCGTTGAAACTGTATTGTTTACTGGACGGCTAAAATAAGTAGTAATCTTATTTGTTTGCGACCAAGAAAATGATGTATAATACAACAAACAGCTTAAAAGTATAATTTTCTTCATTTATAGTTTTAAGATTTTATGAATTTTAAAAATGTAAAAATAAACATTTTAAAATACAAACCATTATCTTATTTATAAATAATTATTTAATCTAAACCAATCAAAAAGGAATAACTTTTGTTCAACTCTATTTTGTTAAAGTATATTGCAAGACTTATGAATGTCTAGGGTTTTTGTTAAAATATACTACATGATAATAAAATTATTGTAAATTTGTCGGATAAATTAATTATCGTAACTAAAAGAACTCTACATTCAAATTTGAGAATGTAAAAGATGAAATAGCCAAATATGCAACAAATAAAATCTAAAATATCCACTGCTATAAAGCTTCCCCTTCGGGGAGGTTTGTTGGTTTTTTTTGTTTTTTGTCTTTTTTTGAACCTCCAAGCCCAAAAAGAAACTTGGCATTGGTATTTTGGAAATAAAGCAGGTATTGATTTTACTT
>CAZUCB010000080.1:0-12180 GCA_964618755.1 uncultured Bacteroides sp.
GTGCCACTCTGTGTAATTTTTAAAAATATTATTTCACAGAGATGCACAGAGAATAAAGAAAGATTTTAATGGTGTAAATTCAGAGATATTGCTATAACCACTAGCTGATGATTATAAGTTGGCGGTTTTTTTTTAATAAAAAAAATGGATTAGTTGAAAATGTTTATATTTGTAATGATTTTATGATAATTAATAGTAATAAACTTTGATGAAAAATATGAACGGATTAAATTCCAAAAAATATACTACTTATATTATAATCATTATTATTTTAATATTTTTATTGGAAATAATATCAAATGTATTTAGCATTAATGAAGATTTACGAAGGTTGATTACTAATTTTCTTTTTACTTTAGGAGGTTTGTTTTTATTGTTTGGATGGGAGTGTAAGATTTTTATACTCCTCAATATATTTGATTTTTTTAAGTTTAATATTGGATTAATAACTAATAATTTGATTAAGCCTAACTGGATTTACGGAGAACTTAATTATAATTTACAAATGATAAGATGGATAATGACAGTTATAACATGTATAATAATTATAGCTGGTTTTCAAAATAAATTATCTTTAGGATCATGGAAAAGATTTGTAGCAATTAATAAATTGAAAATAATATTATATTATGTCTTGGGGACAATATTTCTTCAATTTGTAAGTAGATTGGTTTGATAAACCAAATAATAATTTGTTACAACACTATGTCAATAGCCAAAAATCCCATCAGATGAATTTCTTGATGGGATTTTTTATGGGGGATGTTCAGCAAAAGCGATACATCAACAATGTCTTTTTATTTTCCAAAATCAGGAGAATATTTCTGCATAAACTCCTCAATTTTTTCAACCATAAAAGTAGGACCTGCAAAAAACGGAGAACGTTGGTGGATATCTTTGGGTTCAATTTCCAATACCCTTCCAAAACCATGCGAAGCTTTTCCACCGGCTTGTTCGGCAATAAAAGCCATAGGATTGCATTCGTAAAGCAAACGCAATTTTCCTGAAGGATTTTTAATAGTTCCTGGATACAAA
The DNA here is from genome assembly GCA_964618755.1 of uncultured Bacteroides sp. GTDB lineage: Bacteria > Bacteroidota > Bacteroidia > Bacteroidales > JACABE01 > JACABE01. The sequence goes on from CAZUCB010000080.1 coordinate 1,036, forward strand.
AAGATACCGCCCTTGATTAAATTGCGATGGAAATCGGCAACCATTGAACCAATATAACGTGTTATATAAGGACGATTAGTTGTAGGATCATCGAAATGGCAATATTGAATATATTTCTGAATAGCATCGGGAAAATAAATATAGTTAGATTCGTTGATAGAATAAATAGTTCCGCTATCAGGATATTTCATGTTGGGATGCGAACGAATAAACAAACCTACCGAAGGATCGAGTGTAAAGCCGTTTACGCCTCTTCCAGTAGTGTAAACCAACATGGTTGAAGAACCATAAATAATGTAACCAGCGGCAATTAAATCGGTTCCTTTTTGCAGTAAATCATTCGTAGTTCCTTTTCCCGATTCCGAAATACGTTTGTATATCGAAAAAACAGTTCCAATAGAAACATTTGATTCAATATTCGAAGAGCCATCCAAGGGATCAATTGCCACCACATATTTCCCAGTTTGTGATTTTTCGTTCTCAAATGCAATAATTTTTTCATTTTCTTCGGAAGCGATGGCACAGCATTCACCACCAGAACGCAAAGCAGCAATAAATTGCTCATCAGCATAAACATCTAATTTCTTTTGTGCTTCACCTTGCACATTTACTTCGTCATTATAACCCATATTATTGGTTAAGCCAGCACGATTAATTTCTCTGTTTACAAATTTTGCAGCAATGCCAATATCATTTAGTAAACGGGTTAAATCGCCACTTGCGTTCGGATATAAAGCTTGTTCTTCGATAATAAATTCTGTAAGCGTTTTCATCTTTATTTATGTAAATTGAAGGTTTTGTAATTTGATAAACGAATAATGAAGTATTTTGTTTAGAAAATTTAAAATTAATTTAAAGATATTATTTTATAGCTGATTATGAAATAAAAAAATGAGGTTATCTTACAAAACTTAAGACAACCTCAATTATAATTCAATTAAAAAGAGACATTATTTGCTATTATAAGCCCATTTTAGCCAAATAGCACCCCATGTAAAACCTGCTCCAAAAGTTGCAAGAACAAGGTTATCTCCTTTTTTTAGTTTCTTTTCATAATCCCAAAGCAACAAAGGAAGCGTAGCAGCAGTGGTATTTCCATATTTTTGAATATTAACCATTACTTTTTCAACGGGTAATCCCATGCGTTTTCCAGTAGCATCAATAATACGCATATTAGCTTGATGAGGAACTAAATAAGCAATATCATCAGCAACTAAATTATTTTTTTGCATCAATTCTACGGCAGTATCAGCCATATTGGAAACAGCTGCCTTAAAAACAGGCTGACCTTCTTGATAGATATAGTGTTCGCGAGCATCAATAGTAGCATGTGAAGATGGTTTTACTGAGCCACCTGCTTTTTGATGTAAATGAACTCTACCTGCTCCGTCTGAACGAAGTATCATATCTAATATTCCTATTTCTTCCTGAACCGGCTCAAGAAGTATTGCACCTGCACCATCACCAAAGATAGGACAAGTAGCTCTATCAGTATAATCAACAATAGATGACATTTTTTCAGCACCTACCACAATTACTTTTTTATATTGTCCTGTTTCAACAAATTTAGAAGCAGTAGCCAATGCAAAAAGAAAGCCAGAACAACCAGCGTTCAAATCGTAGCCAAAAGCATTCTTTATACCTACCTTATCACAGATGATATTGGCTGTTGCAGGAAACTGCATATCAGGGGTAACAGTAGCACAAATTAATAATTCAATTTCTTCGGGAGAAGTATTGGTTTTTTTTAATAAATCTAAAACAGCACCAGCTCCAAGGTCGCTCGAACCTTTACCTTCGCCTTTTAAAATTCTTCTTTCTTTTATACCGATGCGGGTCATTATCCATTCGTCGGTAGTGTCAACCATAGTGCTTAACTCTTCGTTACCAAGAATATAATCAGGAAGGTAGGCACCTATGCCAGTTATGGCTGCTCTAATTTTTGTCATTTTTTTTGATTTTTTATCCCTTTCTAATTAGGCTGAGCATATTTTGCCATGGCTGCTTTTATTTTTTGAGGAAGTTTAGTAGTATGAACCTCTCTTGATAACAAAAGCATATTTTTTATAGCAATATCATTGGAAATACCATGTCCAATTAGAACTGAAGAATTTACGCCCAAAATAGGGCTGCCTCCAAAATTCTCGTAATTAAATCTTTTAAAATAATCATCGAGAAGATTATGTTTCACCAAAAGTGAGTAAAGTGCTTCTGTTTGCTTAACAATAATATTTCCAACAAAACCGTCGCAAACAAATACATCCACGTTATTTTTAAAAAGATCTCGGCTTTCAACATTACCTACAAAATTAAAATCTTTTGTATCTTTCATCAATTGAAATGTTGACTGGCATTGAAGATTGCCTTTTTCTTCTTCTTCTCCAATGTTAAGTAAACCTACTCTTGGATTTTTTATACCCATAACGTATTTGGCATAAATATTTCCAAGAATTGCAAATTGATATAAAACGTCTGGTTTACTATCTGGACTAGCTCCAATATCAAGGATAAGGCTTAAGCCTCCATTTTCTTTAGGGAAATAACCTGATACACATGGACGAATAACACCAGGAATTGTATTTACACTATACATTGCTCCAACAAGAGCTGCGCCTGTATTACCTGCACTAGAGAAAGCGTCAATTTTCTTACCTTTAAGCAATTTAAAACCAGTACTAATACTTGAGTTTGGCTTTTGAGTAAATGCTTTTATGGGCTTTTCGCCCATACCAATAACATCAGGTGCATGAACGATTTCAAAATCATCTAAATTAGCATTGAATTCTTTAAGTTTGGCAATAATAATTTCTTCAATGCCAATCAAAACAATTCTATCTGAATTTGGTATTTCCTTTTGAGCTAAAATCGCACCTTTTATGGTAGCATCGGGAGCATAATCTCCTCCCATAACATCTAATCCTATTTTCATTAACTTTAAATTTTAGTTAAAGAAACTGTAAGCTTTATTGTAACTATGCGTTAGCTTGTTTTTCAATTGCTAATTTACCTTTGTAAAAACCACATTCTGGGCATACTCTATGGTAAAGTGTTGGTGCTCCACAATTTGAGCACAATGCAATGGTTGGTGCTTCAGCTTTGTCGTGTGTTCTTCTTTTTGCTGTTCTCTGTTTTGAGAATCTGTGTTTAGGATGAGGCATATATAATAATTATTTAATGTTATAAATTTAATTTTCTGTTATTAATCCTTTTAAGCTATCCCATCTAGAATCGGGTTCTGGTTTGGAAAGCTCATTTAATTTCTTTATAATATCCGGATTACACATTGTATTTCCGTTTTCATCTTCAGGATGTGTCTTTTTTATAGGAAGCATTAAAATGATGTATTCATATAAATAGGACGAAATATCTATTTGATTTTCAGACTCTGGAATTATTATTATGTCATCAGCCTCTTCACCAAATTCTTCACCAAATTTAACGATTAATCTTTCTTGTTTATCAATTATAAAATCAAAATTATCTAAACAACGATCACAAATAACATTTATACTTCCTTTAATTACAAAATCAAAAACAAGCATTCTTTCTTGTTTATCTAATGTAAGATCCACATTAATTGATGCTTGCTCAATTTCTGTGTAATCAAATTCGGTAAAGAATTTAGCATCAATATCGAAATGATAAAGATGTTTTCCTAAACTCAAACCACTGAAAGGCAATATATACTGCTTTAAATATCCCAAAGCAAAATTTTTTTTTAACAAGGGGGCAAAATTACAAATATTATTCTTATCAACAAACAATTATAAGTTGATTTTTTATTAAAAACTTATAATAACCTGATATTGATGTTTTAATGTTATCCAAATAACTTAGAAAATACCTGTTCTACATTACTTACTGCAATGACTTCTAAATTAAATTTTGATAATTCCAGTCCTTTTAAATTGTATTTTGAGATAAATATTCTTTCAAATCCAAGTTTGTTAGCTTCTGCTATGCGTTGATCTACACGATTTACGGGACGAATTTCACCTGAAAGTCCTACTTCAGCAGCAAAGCAATCTTTAGCACTTATGGCTATATCTTCGTTGGAAGATAATATCGAACATATAACAGCAAGATCAATAGCAGGATCGTCAACTCTTATTCCACCTGCAATATTTAAGAAAACATCCTTTACACCTAAACGAAAACCGTGACGTTTTTCGAGCACTGCAAGCAACATACCCAAACGCTTAGTTTCAAATCCAGTTGAAGAACGTTGAGGTGTTCCATAAGCCGCAGAACTAACCAAAGATTGTGTTTCAATCAACATTGGACGCATTCCTTCGATAGTAGCTGCAATGGCAGTTCCACTCAAGTTTTCATCTCTTTGTGATAATAAAATCTCTGAAGGATTGGATACTTCACGTAATCCGCTTCCCTGCATTTCGTAAATGCCAAGTTCTGAAGTAGAACCAAATCTGTTTTTTACTGAACGTAAGATACGATAACCATAATTTCTATCGCCTTCAAATTGCAACACTGTATCTACCATGTGTTCTAGCAACTTAGGTCCTGCAAGATTACCATCTTTGGTAATATGTCCTATTAAAAAAACAGGCGTTCCGGTAAGTTTGGCATAACGCTGCATTTCTGCTGCACATTCTTTAATTTGAGAAATACTTCCAGCAGAGGAATCGATAATATTGGTTTGTAATGTTTGAATAGAATCAATAACGAGTAAATTGGGTGTAATTTCTGCTATTTGCTGGAAGATTTGTTGAGTAGAAGTTTCAGTTAAAATATAGCACTCACTATTATTTAATCCAATTCTTTCGGCACGCATTTTAATCTGTTGTTCACTTTCTTCGCCACTTACATATAATACTTTGCAATTTTTAATATGAAGAGCAATTTGTAGCATTAAAGTAGATTTTCCAATACCAGGTTCTCCACCAATTAAAATCAATGAGCCGGGAACCATTCCGCCTCCTAAAACTCTGTTTAGTTCAGTATTATTAGTGTCTTTTCGCGATTCCTGCTCATATTTTATTTCACTTATAAGAATTGGTTTGTTTTGCTTACGTTCCGTTTGTCGATTCCATTTTTGGTCTTTGTCACGCTCAACTACTTCTTCTACATAAGTATTCCATTCGCCACAAGAAGGGCATTTTCCAATCCATTTAAGCGATTGAGCACCACAATTTTGACAAAAGAAAACAGTTTTTGTTTTTGACATGTATTGTATGACTAAATATATTTTTCAAAAGTAATCATTTTTCATGAAAAGTAAATATTTAATACCAGACTTGCCAAATTACATGCTTAAAATTTAAAATTTGTCAGATGGTTTCCAATAAGCTAAATATATCCTTGCGGATTTAAGATAAGTTTTGAAAATAGATATGAATATTTTGAATTAAAAATGTAAATTTGCAAACTTATTTACAAGGCAGTAACTAATTAAACGCTCTAACTATTTATGCTGAACAGAAGATACTTACGTACCAAAGTGATGCAAGCACTCTATGCTTTTTTTCAATCCGACGACGATCGCATGGATATTGCAGAAAGAAATTTGATAAAAAGTATTGATAAACTTTATGAGTTATACATATATCAACTGTCATTATTAGTTGAATTGGTTGATTTTGCTAAACGTCGGTTGGAGGAAAACAAATTGAAACACATTCCTTCAGCTGAGGATTTAAACCCAAATTTGCGTTTTGTTGAGAATAAATTTATTAAACAACTTGAAAACAATAAAAATTTCCAACTTCATGTTAACCAATTAAAAATTAATTGGTCAGAAGATCAGGATATGTTTCGATCTATTTACATTAAGGTTATAGAAAGCAAAGCTTTTAATGATTATCTGAATTCAACAGAAACTTCTTATGCTGCTGATAAAAAGATAGTTATTTCTATTTTGAGAAAATTTATTATTTCCGATGAGGCTTTGCAAAATTATTTTGAAGACAAAAATATTTATTGGGCTGATGATTATCTTACTGTTTCGATGATGGTACTTAAAACTATAGATAGTTTTAAAGAAACCGACGGAGAACTTTTTGCATTACCTGAGCTCTATAAAAATGAAGATAGAAATAATGCAGATGATGATAAGAATTTTGTGATAGATTTATTCAGGAAAACAATTATCAATGCTGATAAATATGAAAAGTTAATATCTGAAAAAACCACCAATTGGGAAGTTGAACGAATTGCTATTGTTGACAATATTCTTATTAAAATGGCGTTGGTTGAATTGTTGGAATTTCCTTCGATTCCTATTAAAGTTTCTTTGAATGAATATATTGAAATTTCAAAAGGATATAGTTCAGATAAAAGCAAGGTCTTTATCAATGGTGTTTTGGATAAGCTTATTGACGATTTGAAAGCAGATAAATCAATAAAAAAAATTGGTAGAGGTTTAATTGAATAATAATTAGAAATAAATAATAATTTATTTTAAATATAACATGAAAATAAAAACAAAACTGCTGTTAATTAGTGTTTTGCTTATTGTTGTTACTTCTTGTAACCAAAGCTCTAATGAAAAATTATCAGCTGATTTAGTAAATAATCCAAATTCTGCAACGGGGAAACAAGATGCTTCAGGTTTGCCTAAGTTTCAGTTTGAGAGTGATATTCATGATTTTGGTAAAGTAATTGAAGGTGAAAAACTAAGTTATAGTTTTAAATTTAAAAATGTTGGGAATTCAGATTTAATAATAGCTACTGCAACAGCAACTTGTGGTTGTACAGTACCTGAATACCCTAAAGATCCTATTCTTAAAGGCGGCGAAGGTGTTATAACTGTTACCTTTAATACCGCAGGCAAGAATGGGTTTCAACACAAAACGATTACATTGGGTGCAAATACCCAACCAAGTGATATTGTTTTACATGTAAAAGCGATGGTGTCATCACCCGAAAAATAATTAATAATCAAATAATAATTAATGCGTATGAATAATTTATTAAATATCATTTTAATGGCTCCACAAGAAGGTGGAAAAAGTGGTAGTGGTTTTGAATCAATATTTTTTTTATTGGCAATTTTTGGAGTTTTTTATTTCTTTATGATTCGTCCTCAGATGAAAAAAACTAAAGAACAAAAAAAATTCAGAGAATCACTTGAAAAAGGGCAGAAAATTGTAACTATCGGTGGGATTCATGGCAAAATAGTTGAAATGCAAGAAACAACAGCTATTATTGAAGTAGAAGGACAAAATCGATTAAAAATTGAAAAATCAGCGATTGCTTTAGATAATTCTTCTCAATTGCAAGAAAGCAAATAAGTTAAAATAATAGCGACTTAATTACTAGGAGTGCTTATAGCTTAATAAATACTTGTTTATTTACAGAATAATAAATCTCAATCTGCTCAGATTGAGATTTATTTTTTAAATTTGGAGAGTGGAAACAGATTTTAGAACATTAGCCAATAAAGTAATCAATTCAGATGGTTTACCAAGCAAAAAGAAAATTACAATCTTTTCGTTATGCTTATTTATTTCATTGTTTTTCTGGATGTTGATAAAATTCTCAAAAGAATTTCAATTAGCAGTTGTATGCCCCGTTACTTTTATAAACCTTCCAAATGACAAAGTATTATTGAATAATGCTGATACATCATTTTTAATTACTATTAGAGCTAAAGGTTTTAATTTATTGTATTATCAGCTTTTTAAGAATAAAGATATAATCAAAGTAGATGTTTCTATTTTGAAGAATAGTTTAAATAAAGATGATTCAACTTCCTATTTAGGTGCCACTGAGTTGAGTAAATTACTAAACAAACAATTGGACTTTGATTACGAAACACTTAATATTTTGCCTGATACTTATGCACTTCATTGGGAAAAAGCTTATATAAAAAAAGTGCCTATAAAATTAAATCTCTCCATAAATTACAAAAAACAATTTCAATTATACGATAGTATTAAAATAGAGCCTGATTCTATTTCTGTAAGTGGTAAAAAGTCAGATTTAGAACTAATTACATTTTTAAATACTCAAAAACTAACACTCAAAAATCTTAGCAATTCACAAAACCTATTTATTGATATTGTGAAACCATCACATCTTCAAAAAATAAAGTTATTTACTCAAAAAGTGAAGTTGAACATTGCAGTAGAAAAGTTTACTGAGGCAGAAATTGAGATTCCTGTGACGACTTCGGATGGTATGAAAAATGTAAAACTTTTTCCCGAAAAAGTAAGAATAACCTATCAGGTTGCTTTGAAAGATTTTAAAAAAGTGAATACTGAAATGTTTGCAGCTCATACAGATATTAATAAATCAAAAATGAACAATGATTTTCATGCTAAAGTTGATTTAATTAAATCACCCAGTTTTGTGAAGATAACGAAGGTGTATCCCGAAAAAATTGAGTATATCATTTTTAAATAGACCGATAATGTTAAAAATTGGACTTACAGGAAATATTGGAAGTGGAAAAACGACTATTGCTATGGTTTTTAAAACATTAGGTATTCCTATTTATCATGCTGATGATGAAGCTAAAAAGTTGCTGCTACTTCCCGAAATAATTGATAAATTAATTAATAAGTTTGGGAATACAATACTGACAAACAACATTATTGATAGAAAAAAATTAGCAGCATTGGTTTTTACTGATGCTGATGCACTTCAGTGCTTAAATCAGTTAATTCATCCATTGATTAAAACTGATTTTGACCAATGGTTGACTTTATTGCCAGGCAATTACAAATATATAATTCAGGAAGCAGCTATATTATTTGAAAGTGGTTTCAATGATTATGTTGACAAAACAATTTTAATTACTGCCCCCGAAAACTTGAGAATGCAACGTGTAATGCAAAGAGATGGTGTTACTTCCGAATTATTCATGCAGCGTGCATCAAATCAATGGATTGAAAGTCGTAAACAAATGTTGGCTGATTATACTATTATAAATGATGATACTCAATTGGTCATTCCTCAAATATTAGAGCTTCATCAGAAATTTATTAGTTTTGTTTAAAACGCTTCAATTAATAATCTGCTTCACCTGACTCAAATTAAACATTTTTTTTATTTCTTTGGTTTTTTGATAACTTTGCCGCTTAATAATTTCCCTTTTTTATTTTAATAATTAAGCAAATACAATAGATATAATATGATTACCAAAGAATTAATCAACCCAAATAGTATAGTAGTTATCGGCGCCTCTAATGATGTTGAAAAACCAGGAGGTAAAATTTTAAAAAATCTTATTGACGGAAATTTTAAAGGAGAGCTATATGTAAGTAATCCTAAAGAAGATGAAGTACAGGGTATCAAAAGTTTTCGCAATCCAGCAGATTTGCCCCAAGTAGATCTTGCTATTATTGCTATTGCAGCAAAGTATATACCTGATACAATTGAGTTACTTACATTACAAAAAGGCACTAAAGCATTTATCATTCTTTCGGCAGGTTTTAGCGAAGAAAGTCATGAAGGCAAACTTTTAGAAGATAAAGTAGTTGAGTTAATCAATAATGTAAATGGTTCTTTAATAGGACCAAATTGTGTAGGTATTTTAACACCTGCACATCATAGTATATTTACCTTGCCTATTCCTAAATTAGATGCACAAGGTTGTGATTTTATTTCAGGTTCAGGTGCTACGGCTTGTTTTATTATGGAAGCAGGTATCCCAAAAGGCTTAACATTTTCTAATGTATTTTCTGTCGGTAATTCAGCCCAAATGGGTGTGGAGGAGATTTTGCAATATATGGATGAAACATTCGACCCTGCGACAAGCTCTAAAATCAAATTATTATATATCGAAAATATTTCAAAACCTGAAATGCTGATGAAACATGCTGCATCTTTAATTAAAAAAGGATGTAAAATTGCAGCAGTAAAAGCAGGTTCTTCTGAAGCAGGAAGTCGTGCAGCTTCATCACATACAGGTGCATTGGCAAGTTCCGATATTTCAGTTGACGCTTTATTCCGCAAAGCAGGCATTGTTCGTTGTTATGGTAGAGAAGACTTAATCAGTGTAGCTTCCGTGTTTACATATCCTGAATTAAAAGGTAAAAATATTGCTATTATTACTCATGCAGGTGGACCTGCTGTTATGTTAACCGATGCTTTGTCGAAAGGTGGATTAAATATTCCGCACATTGAAAATGCAAAAGCTGATGAATTATTAACCAAGCTTTTTGCAGGCTCATCTGTTGCCAATCCTATTGATTTTTTAGCTACAGGAACTGCAGAGCAATTAGGCACTATCATTGACTATGTTGACAACGATTTTGATGAAATTGACGGTATGGTTGTTATTTTTGGTACACCGGGATTGTTCAAATTATTTGACGTTTATAAGGTGTTGGACGAAAAGATGAAAATAGCTAAAAAGCCTATTTATCCAGTATTACCATCTATACTAACAGCAAAAGAAGAAGTAGAGGATTTTATTTCAAAAGCTAGGGTAAACTTCCCCGATGAAGTTACCTTGGGCAATGCACTTTCAAAGGTTTATCATACGAATAAACCTTTATTAATGAAATCGTGTACTTCACATGTGGACGAAGGCTTAATTCGTGCTATTATCGACACTTCTGAAAATGGTTACTTATCTCCTGAGGCAGTTCAAGGTTTATTAGATGCAGCAGGTGTTCCCCGTGCAGGTGAAGCTGTGGTTACTGATAAAGTAAACGCTATAGAAGCTGCTACAAAACTAGGTTTTCCTGTTGTGATGAAAGTAGTTGGACCAGTTCATAAATCGGATGTTGGTGGGGTAGTATTAAATGTAAAAGATGCAGCAACAGTTGAAAAAGAATTTGAAAGAATGATTCAAATTAAAGATACAACAGCTATTCTTATTCAGCCAATGCTTTCTGGTACTGAGTTATTTGTAGGTGCAAATTTTGAAGATAAATTTGGGCATTTGGTAATGTGCGGAATGGGTGGTATCTTTATCGAAGTATTAAAAGATGTTAGTGCAGGGTTGGTTCCAATTGGTAAAGTTGAAGCTACACAAATGATTCGTAATTTAAAAAGTTATAAAATCATTCAGGGTGTGAGAGGACAGGAGGGAATCAACGAAGAAATGTTTGTAGAAGTAATTATTGCAGTTTCTACTTTGTTGTCTGTAGCGCCTGAAATAAAAGAAATGGACATCAACCCATTGTTGGGTAAAAAAGACAAAGTAGTTGCTGTGGATGCAAGGATAAGGATAGA
>CAZUCB010000081.1:0-1780 GCA_964618755.1 uncultured Bacteroides sp.
CAACAATTAAGGTATGTTGCCACGCAACAGGTTTTATCTTTATTTTAAAATTCATCTCATTATTTTTTTAAAATTAATTATTTTAATTTCAAATAGTTTCGAGTAATATTATATAACTTTCAACGATATTAAATTAATTCTTCCCGTTGAAATCAGATAATCCGAACTTTTGAATATATTTGGCACGAAAGTATAAAAAAAAAAGCAAATACAACTCCTTAAAAAAACTTTTTTATTAAATCAGAAGTTCTATATTGATTTAACACAATTATTTTTGAAAAATTCTTTTAAGGGAAAATTCCTATAAATGTTATACATTTGCTTTTTAAATAGTCATTTAAAGTTGAAAAGAGCAATAGTTTCCGTAACAAATGATTTATCCACAGATCAAAGAGTAGATAAAGTATGTAAAACGCTTCTCAAATGTGGGTTTGAAGTTATTTTAGTAGGGCGTCAAAAAAAGGATAGTCAAAAATTAGTAAATCGCTCTTACTCTACCAATCGTTTACAGCTTTTATTTGAAAAGGAGGCTATTTTTTATGCTGAATTCAACATACGATTATTTTTCTATCTTTTGTTTAACAAATCAGATTTATTAATTGCTAATGATTTGGATACTTTACTTCCTAATTTTTTAGTAAGTAAAATAAAAGGAATTCCTTTGGTTTATGATAGTCATGAATATTTTTGTGGTGTTCCTGAGTTAGAAAATAATCATTTAGCCCATAAAGTTTGGCTTACAATTGAAAAATGGATTTTCCCGCATTTAAAACATGTTTTTACTGTAAATAAATCCATTGCTAATTTATATCAAAAACAATATAATATAGATGTAAAAGTCGTTAGAAACATTCCTCTTAAACGAGAAAAGATAATTACTAAAACTAAAACAGAACTTGGTTTACCTGATAGTAAAAAAATTATATTGTTACAAGGTGCTGGAATTAATGTAGATAGAGGCGTTGAAGAACTTATTGAAGCTATGCAATGGATAAACAATGCTCTTTTATTAATAATTGGTGGTGGAGATGTAATTGAAGATTTAAAACTACAAGCAGTTAAACTTAATTTAAGTAATGAAATCCTTTTTATCCCTAAGCTTCCATTTGAAGAATTATTTAATTATACTGTTCATGCTGATTTGGGATTAACTTTAGATAAAGACACCAACATAAATTATCGTTTCAGTTTACCTAATAAATTATTTGATTACATCAATGCAGGAGTCCCTGTTTTATCTTCCAATCTTATCGAAATTAGGAATATTATTGAAACTTATAACATAGGTGAGATATTGCAAAACCATCAACCAAAAGATATTGCCCAACACATTAACAAAATGCTTGCAGATGAATTTAAAATGCTTGAATATAAAAAAAATACTCATATTGCTGCCAATGAATTGTGCTGGGAAAATGAAGAAAAGGAATTAATAGAAGTTTATAAACAATATTTGTAACTGCAACTTAGTTTCTTTAACTAAGTTTTGATTAAAAAAGACGATGATATCAATTTGTATTCCTATCTATAATTTTAATGTAACTGTATTGGTTGCTAAATTATCTCAGCAGCTTAAAACTATCAATGATCCTTGTGAAATAATTCTTATAGATGATTGTTCTAATGAATATTTCAGAAAGATTAACGAGCAAGCTTGCGAGGGGAATATTTACATTCAATTAGAAAAAAATATTGGACGAGCCAAAATCAGGAATCTTTTTCTCAGCTATTCAAATTATGACAACTTACTATTTCTCGACTGTGATTCTTTGATTGTTTC
>CAZUCB010000081.1:1880-6399 GCA_964618755.1 uncultured Bacteroides sp.
TATCTTTAGCTTAAAACTTTTCCATTTTCGCATCTTAAAGTACGAGAAGGGAATTTGTCAATCATCATAAAGTCATGTGTAGCCATTAAAACTGCTCTTCCGTTTTTGCTAATATCAATCAATAAATTAATAATCCCTTCTGAAGTTTCTGGATCAAGGTTTCCTGTAGGTTCATCAGCAAGTATTATTTCAGGATCGTTCAACAATGCTCTTGCAATTGAAACTCTTTGTTGTTCCCCACCTGAAAGTTGATGTGGCATTTTAAAACCTTTGGTTCCTAAACCAACTTTGTCTAATACTTCCTGGATTCTTTCCTCCATTGCATTTTTATCTTTCCAGCCAGTAGCTTTAAGCACAAAAACAAGGTTTTCTTTAATGCTTCTATCAATCAACAATTGAAAATCCTGAAAAACGATGCCTAATTTACGTCGCAAATAAGGAATTTCCTTTTTTTTAATAGTTTTTAAATCATAATCAGCAACCATTGCATTGCCTTCCATTACTGGTAAATCAGCATATAAAGTTTTCAGCAAAGAACTTTTCCCAGTTCCTGTTTTTCCAATTAAATAAACAAATTCGCCTTTTTCAATGCTAATATTTACATCTGAAAGAATTAATATATCTTTTTGATAAACAGTTAAATTTTCGAGTTGGATGATGATATCTAAAGCCATATTTTTTATGATTGATTTTGATTTGGTAAAAGTATAAAAAAAAATCATTCAGAGTAAACTCCGAAAGTTTTATAAATTTATTCTGAAAGATTATAAAAATGTGTGATTATCTTATCTAATTCTTCAGGGTTTTGAGTACCAAAAAGTATTTTCTTGCCATTTTTTAATTCTATTTGCAACCCATAATTCCCAGAGATATTGTACGCAATATTTTTCTTGAACGATAATGTTCTGATACCCCATCCTCCATATTCTGCTATTGGTTTATATTTTCTAACATAAAGTGTTGTAATATCATCCCATTGTATAATTCTTTCAGTTATATGAAAGGGAGAAAAACGATATTTAATGCCTTCTTCATCTATTTGAAAACTAAATTTTATGGAATAAATCAGGTATAAAGCACCAAATGAAAGGAGTCCTATAAAAAACATAGCCCAGTTGGAAGCAGAATTTGTAGCTTGCGGATGTTTTAAAATAAGTTGTTCAGCAAAGCCATATAAAAAAACAATTGTAATTGTAGCAAGTAAAAGCCATAGCCATCTGTTATTAACTTTTTGTTCTTCGGCATAAAAAATGTTACTCATGATTTTTATAATTTATGTATAACAAAATTAGATATTTTTGCAGTTTAAATTGCAAAAAACATTTAATATATGACATATACTTATCAACAACTCCGCCAATTTATACTAAATGTATGCAATAGCATGGGATGCTCTGAAGAACACGCTACTATTACTGCTGATGTATTAATGACTGCTGAATTGCGAAATATCAGTTCGCATGGTGTTTCTCGCTTGAAAGATTATGTTAATTTATGGCAATCGAATAGAATAAATACCAAACCAAGCATTAAAATAGTTCACGAAACGCTTTCGACAGGAGTAATTGATGGCGATGCAGGTTTGGGGATGGTAGTCGGGAAATCGGCTATGCAGTTAGCCATCTACAAAGCACAAAATGTAGGCACAGGATGGGTAACTGTTCGGAATTCAAATCATTTCGGCATAGCTGGTTATTATGCAATGATGGCTTTGCAACATGATATGATTGGCATTTGTATGACAAACGCAAATCCATTGGTAGCTCCTACATTTTCTACCGATAGGCTTTTGGGAACCAATCCTATTGCGGTTGCAATTCCTGCAGCAAGCTACCCTCCTTTTGTGGCGGACTTTGCTACTACTCCTATTGCAAGAGGGAAATTAGACATTATGCATAAAAAGGGAATGCAGGCTCCTAAAGGTTATGTGCAGGACAAAACAGGTAAATCAAGTAATGATCCTAATATTTTAACTCAGGGTGGTGCTATTGTTCCTTTAGGTGGCGATTATATGCATGGAAGCCATAAAGGTTATTGCTTAGGTGCTATTGTTGATATTTTTTCTGCTATTTTGTCAGGAGCTAATTTTGGACCTTTTGTACCACCTTCAGTTGCATTTTTGCCAGTACTTGAAAACACTGAAGGGATTGGTACTGGTCATTTTTTTGGAGCAATGCGTATTGATGCCTTTCAAAAAGCAGATGATTTTAAACTGCAAATGGATAGATGGATAGATACATTTAAAAATGCAAAAACAATTGAAGGACAGGAAAAAGTAATTATACCAGGAGAACCTGAAAGGGAATGGGAACAAATAAGAATGCGGGATGGCATTCCTGTATTGGATAAAGTAGTTATGGATTTACAGCAAATTGCTATTGATTTAAGAATTGATAAACTTTAGGAGAAAGATTTTTAATTTTTAAGTTAGCATTTTAACTTTGTTTAGTTTTCATGAATTTTAAATAATCTTGCTATATCAAAAAAATCTTTTCTCTCTGAAACTAATGTTGTATTTTTGAATCCTATTTCCAAACTTATGCAAAGATTCTATTTTACTATATTATGTCTATTATTGTTAATCTCATGTAATCATCCCGATTATATGATTAATACAAAAAAAGTATTTCGATACAACGAGTCGGCTGGCATTACCTCTTTAGACCCTGCTTTTTCCAAAGATCAGTCGAATATATGGGTTTGCAATCAACTTTATAATGGCTTGGTTCAATTAGATGAACAATTAAAAGTTCAGCCCTGTATAGCATCTCACTGGAGCATTTCGGCTGATGGCAAAACGTATACTTTTATAATTCGAAATGATATTTATTTTCACAAAAGCAGTATTTTTAAAGATAGTACACGCAAAGTGGTTGCCAATGATTTTGTTTATAGTTTCAATAGAATTGTAGATGAAAAAATTGCTTCACCGGGAGCATGGATTTTTAATTATGTAAAAAAAGAAAATGGGAAATATGCATTTATCGCATGCAATGATTCTATATTCGAAATTAAATTAAATCAATCATTCCCGCCTTTTTTAGGTTTGCTGAGTATGCAATATTGCTCAGTTATTCCTCACGAAGCCATTGATTTTTATGGAAAAGATTTTCGCAAAAACCCTATTGGCACAGGTGCATTTCAATTAAAACTTTGGAAAGAAGGCGTGAAGTTGGTTTTGCTTAAAAATACAAATTATTTTGAATTTGAAGATACAACACGATTACCATATTTAGATGCTATAGCCATTACTTTTATTATTGACAAACAATCTGTTTTTCTTGAATTTATTAAAGGAAATATTGATTTTATGAGCGGTATTGATGCCAGTTATAAAGATGAATTACTAACAGTAAATGGACAGCTAAACCCAAAATACAAAAATAAATTCCAGTTAATTTCTCAACCTTATCTTAATACTGAATATCTTGCATTTCTAATGGATACAACCCATACTGAATTAAACAATAATCCTGTAAAATATAAAGCAGTTCGCCAAGCAATCAATTACGGTTTCGATAGAGTAAAAATGATGCGGTATTTAAGAAACAACATTGGTACTCCTGCATTGTATGGTTTTATACCTAAAGGTTTACCAAGCTTCGACACAGTAAAAGTAAAAGGGTATGACTACCAACCCGACAAATCAAGGAAATTATTGGCTGATGCAGGTTTCCCTAACGGCGAAGGTTTAGGAGATATTACTTTATCTACTACAGCATCCTATCTTGATTTATGTAAATATATCCAAAATCAGCTGACAGAAATAGGATTGAAAATAAAAATTGATGTAAACCCACCTGCCACTTTGCGTGAAATGATTGCAAAATCAAAAATCCCATTTTTCAGAGGTTCGTGGATAGCCGATTATCCTGATGCAGAAAACTATTTATCATTGTTTTACTCTCCGAATTTTTGTCCTGTTGGACCAAACTATACTCATTTTAGCAACAAAAACTTTGATTTAATTTATAACAAAGCTCAAAATGAAGTAAATGATTCCATTCGATATAATTATTATAATCAAATGGATCAAATTATAATGAACGAAGCACCTGTTGTAGTTTTGTATTATGACCAAGTACTAAGATTTATACAAAACAATATTCAAGGATTAGGTTCAAATCCAATGAATTTGTTAACACTAAAAAAAGTCAAAAAGCAATAAACAATTACTCTCCATACTTTCATTTATAATTCACTAACTTTGCTAAAAATAATTAGAGATGAGCATTAAAGAAAATCTTGAAAAAATCCTCAAAGTTATTCCCCAAAACACTAATTTAATTGCTGTTTCAAAAACAAAACCTATCGAAGATATTTTAGAAGCTTATCAGGCAGGTCAAAGGGTTTTTGGAGAAAACAAAGCATTGGAGATAGCAGAAAAACAAGCTCTTTTGCCTAAAGATATTCATTGGCATTTTATTGGACACCTGCAAACCAATAAAGTAAAATACATTGCAGCTTTTGTTCATTTAATTCACAGTGTTGATAGTGTTAAACTATTATCGGTTATCAA
>CAZUCB010000081.1:6499-11856 GCA_964618755.1 uncultured Bacteroides sp.
TTCTTTAGCAATCAGGATTATTTTAAAGAAATTTCAATGGGTATGTCTGATGACTACAAAATTGCAATAAACGAAGGAAGTACAATGATTAGAATTGGCAGTTCTATTTTTGGAGAAAGAAAGTATAAATCACTATGAATATTTTTGATATTATCTATCAATTATTAAGAGTTTTAGGAGCTTTTGGTTTGTTTCTGTTTGGCATGAAACTCATGAGCGAATCTTTGCAAAAACTTGCAGGACTTCGTCTGAGAAATATTGTTAAAGCAATGATTGCAAACAAATACAAAGCAATTTTTAGTGGATTAATTATTACTGCTATTATTCAGGCATCTTCGGCCACTACCGTAATGATGGTAAGCTTTGTAAATGCCGGTTTAATTACACTTACCGAATCCATTGGTGTAATGATGGGTGCAAATATTGGCACTACCATTAAAATTTGGTTTATTGTTGGATTGGGCTTAAAATTTAATCTTAGCTTGATATTGCTCCCTTTAATTGGATTGAGTTTACCCTTATTATTTTCAAAAAACGGATTGCGAAAATCATGGGGCGAATTTATAATGGGATTTTCCTTATTATTTTTTGGTATTGAATTTTTAATAACAATAATACCGGAAATACAGAACAATACAGACTTATTTGTTTTCATTCAACATTTTTCAACTTATAATTTTGCCTCTATATTATTGTTTGTTTTGCTTGGAATGCTAATTACGTTTACAATTCAATCTTCCAGTGCAACCATAACATTTACTATTATAATGTCACTAAATGGTCTGTTGTCTTATGAGTATGCGGCAGCTATGATATTAGGCGAAAATATCGGAACTACAGTAACAGCAAATATTGCTGCTATTATTGCAAATAAATCAGCTAAGAAAGCTGCCTTAGCACACAGCCTTTTCAATATTACGGGCGTAATATGGATGTTGATTATTTTTTATCCTTTCTTAAACCTCATCGATTGGATTGTTGTGAAATTTGGCGGTATTTCTCCTTATCAAAATTCAAAATATATACCTATCGCCCTTTGTTTTTTCCACACTTCATTTAATGTTATAAATACTCTGTTATGGATTGGTTTTATACCATTTATGCTAAAAATACTGCATTTTATCATTCCTGATGAAAAGAAAAAGGAAAAATACAAATTACAAAATATCAACTCTGGATTATTATCCACATCTGAATTATCCATTGAATTGGTAAGAAAAGAGCTTTATTTACTTGCCGATATGAATAAGGTTTTTTTTGAACATATCTCAAGTTTATTATTGGAAAAAGAAGATAAGAAGTATGCAAAATTATTACAGAAGACAGAAAAATTAAAAATTAAAATAGGAAAAAAAATAATTGGGATTACTCAGTTTCTAACATCTTTATCTCAAAGTGATTTCAGCGAAAAAGGAGCTTCTCAAATAAGTAGTTTTTATCGAATAATTGATAACCTTGAAAACACTAAAAATTTCATTTGGCAGATGGCTGAATTAATTGATAATAAAAACAAATCTAAAATTTGGTTTACACAACAATTACGAGAACAATCACTTGCAATGTTTGCTTATGTAAACGAATCTTTTGAAAATTTGATTCATAACTTACAAGCTAACAATGAGGAGATTTCTTTGTTTGATTTACATGACATTGAACATAAAACACAATCTTTTCAAATGCAATTTAATACTATTGATGAGTTTGTTCCAAAAGAAGTTTCAACAGAGGCAATAGGTATTTATAAACAATTATATACAAATTGCGAAAAAGTAATACATTCAATTCAAAATATTAATATATTGATTTCTGATTAATTATTTTTACTTATCTTGCTCTAAAATTAAAATCATTGCAAAAATTATTAATACTAATAACAATAAGCATTAGTCTTTTAATGATTTCTACTTCATTAAATGCTCAAAGCAAAGTAAATAAAGCCAAATTCGATACAATTGCTTTATCAAAGGGAAGCGTAATTGTGTTTAAGAAAAAATCAATTACTGCTTACAATGATACTATAGTATTGATTCGCAAAAAAACAAAATATACTATAACAAATATTTCCGACATTAAAACTACACAATTTTATGATTCATTAAAAATAAAATCAGAACGAAATCCAATTACCAAAGAGTTATATGACTTATTGATTACACGTGATGCAAAAGACACAATAAGCGATGATGCTATTACCAAGCAAAGTGAAGATGAATACAAAGCATTCAATGGTAAAAAAATAAGAAATATCAAAATCAAAAGGCTTGAAGCCTTTGGTACTTCAGTATTGGATACTTTACAGGAAACGGACTCATGGTTAGGAAAAGCTGGAAATAATATTCATATTCTTACCTTTGAAAAAGTAATTAGAGGAAATTTGTTTATAAAGAAGGGCGAAAAACTTAATTCATACCTGCTTGCTGAAAACGAGCGTATTTTGCGAAGTTTACCCTATATTTATGAAGCTAAAATTTATGTAACAAAAGTTAAACAAGATTCTGTTGATTTGCTGATTGTAACCCGCGATTTATTTTCAATTGGTATCAAACCCGATATTGGCAGCAGAAAAGGCAATATGGAATTGTATGATTTGAATTTTGTGGGTTTTGGAAATGAACTGAGCAATAAATTGTTTTACGATTTAGATTCTTCACAACATTACGGATATAGAGGAGAGTATAAATTCAACAATATCAAGAATACGTTTATTAATGCAGGTATTTATTACCATTCCATGTATGATGTTGAAAAGTTTGGTATATATACTGATCGTAGCTTTATTACCACTCAAACTAAATATGCCGGTGGATTTAGCTTATCGCGGAGCAACGAAATAATTAAACCTAGCATTTCAGATCCAAATATAAATATACATGCTTTAAGTTATAACAATATAAATTTTTGGTTGGGCAAATCATTTCCTTTGAGTAAAGAACAAAAGAAAATGAATGCATTAAGATTTATACTTTCAGCAAGGTTTTACCGAACTCATTTTACAGCAAGACCATTTGTTAGCATTGATTCTAACAAAATATACCATCAATCGGATTTATTTCTGACCAAAATTGCCCTATCGAAGCGGAATTATTACAAAGGGAATTTAATTTATGCCTTTGGAAATACAGAAGACATCCCCTATGGTTATTTATTAGAATTTACCACAGGACCCGAAAATAGGGAATTTAGCAATCGATTCTATTATGGCTGGCAATTGTCTGTCGGTGATAAAATGGCTAATTTTGGTTATTTGTATGCTCAAATTGGTTTTGGTGGTTACAAAAATGGTAAAAAGCTGGAACAAAGTACAGTTAGATTTTCTGTAAATTCATTTAGCAATTTATATTATCATAATAGATATAAGTTTCGTAATTTTTTCAACATCAATTATGTTCTTGGAATCAATCGTTTTACTGGCGAACATATTTTTATGGACGAAACAGCCAATGTAATGCAAAGTTCGTTGGTACAAGGTACACAAAAATTATCGAGTAAATTTGAAACAGTAGTTTTCACACCTCTTAATTTATATGGCTTCAAAGTTGCCTTATATGGCTTTTGGGATATTAATATAATTGGTTCAAGCGAGCACTTTATATTTACCGAAAAATATTTTTTAGGCGTAGGATCTGGTTTGCGGATAAGAAACGACAACCTTGTATTTCAAACATTTCAATTAAACGTAGCCTACTACCCTATGCTTCCAAATGGTAAATCGGGTTTGGTATTTAGTATTTCTGGACAGGATATATTAAAACTGGTAGATTTTATTAGTGGAGCACCAAGTGAAGTAGTTTTTCGGTAAGCGTTTATTTACCTTTTCTACCCTCTGGTTTCTGCCCTCTGGTTTTAGGCTTACCGTATTTGAGTTTCATTTTATCTTTATGCCTGATTTTATTATATACCTTTTTATTTTTTTCTTTCTTCTCGTGAAATGCAGGATTCGAAGCTTCAAGCTTTGGTGGTTTTACCAAAACATTTTTCATCACAATCTTTGGCATTTCATCTTCGGTAAGTTCATTGGAAATCTTAAGGCTTTCGGGTAAGCTTTCTATCGGAATTTTATAATTCATCAAACCTTCAATATTAGCTTGGTTTTCAGCATCTTTTTCCAATAAAAATGTAATGGCAATCCCCTTTTTATCAGCTCTTCCGGTTCTTCCGATGCGGTGCATATAATCTTCAGCTACTTCAGGTGTATCAAAATTAACAACATGTGTTATTTCAGAAATATCCAACCCTCTCGCCATAATATCAGTTGAAATTAGAACACGGTAAGCTCCTTCATGAAATTGTTTAACCGTATTGAAACGATGGTTTTGTGCTTTATTGGAGTGAATTACGCCCAATTGACCAATAAGCTTCCCTTCCATTTGTTCATATAAATCATCTGCTAGCTTTTTAGTAGAAACAAACACCAATACTTTGCTCATTTCCTTATCGGTAGATAACAACTGTGTTAAGAAATTTACTTTCGTATAGAAGTTAGGAAGATGATAGCCTATTTGAATTATTTGATCTAATGGAGTACCAGTGGGTGCTGCTTCTATTTTTTGTGGATTGTTGAAAAAGTCTTTGATTAGTTTCTCAATATCTTCGAGCATAGTAGCTGAGAACATCAGATTTTGACGACGAGGTGGTAATAAATCTAAAATACTTATTAATTGATGACGAAATCCTAAAGTTAGCATTTCATCAACTTCGTCAATAATAAGTCTT
The DNA here is from genome assembly GCA_964618755.1 of uncultured Bacteroides sp. Classification (GTDB taxonomy): domain Bacteria; phylum Bacteroidota; class Bacteroidia; order Bacteroidales; family JACABE01; genus JACABE01. The sequence goes on from CAZUCB010000081.1 coordinate 11,213, forward strand.
TTAACGCCTTTTAATCGCAACACACCTTTATAAGCAAGATCCAACAATCTTCCGGGTGTTGCCACCAATACATCACAACCAGCATATACCCTGTCTATTTGCGGATTGATATTTACCCCACCATATACTCCTTCCACTTTAATATTCAGATAGGTCGTTAATTTATTAACTTCCTTTACCACTTGCACAACAAGTTCGCGGGTAGGAACAATAATCAAAATTTGCGGAGATCCATCGCCGGTATATTTCCACAAACGAAGACAAGGAAGAAGATAAGCAATGGTTTTTCCGGTTCCGGTTTGGGCAATTCCTACCACATCTCTTCCCGACATCATTACAGAGAATACCTTTTCCTGAATGCTTGTAGGTTGGGTATATCCCAAATCATTGAGCGCATTTAATAAAGATTTATTTAGATTTAATTCGCTAAAAGTCATAATGCCTGATTTATTTTTTGCAAAAGTAGTCTTTATAGCTCTCAAATTAAAATAAATACGCAATTTTCATTAAAAATGAATGATAATAAGCTGATTAGAACCGAAACAGAAAATTCGGAGAAAATCTAAGACTTCATAGAAATTATATTTCTACAATTTTATTTTTGATGGCAAATTTCAATAAATCAACGGTGGTTTTAAGAGCCA
>CAZUCB010000082.1:0-11763 GCA_964618755.1 uncultured Bacteroides sp.
TTTCGGGCAATTAGTTCAGGCGAATTTATTGAAGAGCAAATTTTCAATTGGACTTATTCAGACGAACAAAGAGCCAAAGAGAATTGGACAAAAGAGATCAATCCGTATGCAGCATTGCCACGAATGGTAATGCTAACTTATCAATTGCCCGATTCCATTCGCCAAATTGCTATGCAGGGTGAGTTTGACGGTTTTGATTTAAACATCTTTTTTAAAGCTGAGGGCGAAGGACGCAAGGCACATTTCAAATACGAAGATGAAGTTCAAAAATGGTTGGATTTAATTCGGGGTTCTTTTAGCGAAACCACCGTTGATAACTTGAAAATGGGAGCTAAAAAACCGCCTTTGCCGTTTTCACACGCACCATTACTCAAAGTTCTAAACCACACTTTTTGGTTTTTGCCAACTGTTTCAGCTTGTAATGCAATGGCATTGTTGCTCGAAAGAAGACAAAACACTTTTTACCACGATTACAAAGTAGTGGTTGCAGCAGGAACACAAGCAGGAATTGGAATTGAAGCATTGCCTCCAGTTTTAGATGCAATGACAGACAACTCGTTGGAATCAAAAACTATTACTCTTTCTTGTGGAAAACTCACAACAGGCGTCTCTGTAAAGCCTTGGACTGGGATTTTTATGTTGCGTAACTCTTCTAGTCCTGAAACTTACTTTCAGGCAGCATTCCGCGTACAAACGCCTTGGGTTATCAAAAACCCTGACAGCAAATCTCCAAACAAAGAAGAAATTCTAAAAGAAGAATGTTACGTTTTTGACTTTGCTCCCGACCGAGCATTAAGGCAAATTGCCGATTATAGTTGTCGTTTAAATGTGAACGAATCGAATCCTGAAGCAAAAGTTGCCGAGTTTATAAACTTCCTACCTGTATTGGCTTATGACGTAAGTTCTATGAAACAAGTAGATGCCGCTGGTATTTTAGATATGGCTATGAGTGGTACAACTGCAACGTTATTGGCAAGACGTTGGGAAAGTGCTTTGCTCGTAAATGTAGATAATAACACCCTTGCCCGATTAATGGCAAACGAAGAAGCAATGAAGGCTTTAATGAGTATTGAAGGCTTTAGAAATTTGAATCAGGATATTGAAACCATTATCAACAAATCGGAAGCTGTAAAAAAAGCAAAGAAAGAAGCTAACGATAAGGAATTAGATAAAAAACAAAAGCAAGAATTAACCGAACAGGAAAAGGAATACAAAAGCCTTAGAAAGCAAATTCAAGACAAGATAAACAAATATGCAACCAGAATTCCTGTATTTATGTACCTTACAGACTACCGTGAAAGAAGTCTGAACGATGTTATTACTCAATTAGAACCTGCACTTTTCAAAAAAGTAACAGGCTTAACCGTAAAAGACTTTGAATTATTGGTAAGTCTTGGCGTTTTCAATTCAGCTTTGATGAATGATGCCGTTTACAAATTCAAACGCTATGAAGATGCCAGTTTGGAATATATCGGAATCAACAGACACGAAGGCGAAGACATTGGCTTGTTTGACACGGTGTTGAGTAGAAAAGATTATGAAGAGAGTTTTGAAAATATTTCAAAATTAATAAACGAATTTGCGCTAGTTGTTTCAAATACCAAAATTTCAAAAGTTCCTAAAGGTTCAGTTGGCACAGTTGTCCATATTTACGACAATGGTAATGCTTATGAAGTTGAATTTATCGTAAACGATACAAGTATAGTTGAAACGGTATCGAGTAATCAAATTGAAGAAAAGCTATAATATGAAGATACCAAACAATAACAGATCATTTGTAGCAGATAATAAAATAACTGACTATTTACTAAATGATATACACGATACAGGAAAACACAAAGCATACTTTTTCAAACGTTTCGGTTTTGACATTGCAGACATTGACACATTCAAAGATTCACTAATTCAACATTCCATTGACAGAGACATTGAAAAAACAAAAGATTCAGACTTTGGAATTAAATATGAATTGAAATGCGAAATAAAAACGCCTGACGACAGAAACCCTTGTATAGTGACTGTTTGGATAGTGGAGAATGGAAAAGAAGAACCAAAATTAGTGACTGCTTATCCTGCAAAATGACAACATTGAAAATGCCAAGGCTTCACAGTCACACACATTGCCAAGCCACACAAGCCAAAATAAAAGCCAAAACCAACCAAGGTATTTCCGTCCCAAACGCAAGGCAGTCATAAATTATTTAACAAATTGACAGCTAAAATGACAAAAGACATAAATTGCCAGTGCCCAATCTATACCGTTCTATGCAGTAATCAGCTAACAAAGATAACTCTCCAAACTCCTTTCTCTTTCCCTCTGAACACCACCCATTTTTTGGGTGTTACCCATCTTTTTCATCTCAATACATCCGACTCCTTGTTGCGATTTAAGCTTTTGCAGCTGTCGAAGGGTAGTTTGTCGGAAAGAAATAGGCTTAGTCATGTGTTGAAGAACTATGTGTAATTTTAACAATGATTATAAAGGACTTGTAAGCTAAGCTTGAAAACGCAACGCTATTTTAGCTGTTAATCTATTTTCTTAATTTCTTCGTAATTGATAATATCAACGTCTTTGTAATAGAACTTTATGATTTGGCTTGCCGTAAATCTATACCTTACCATTTTTATGGCACCCTCCTGGCTTAAGCCTACTCCATGTCCATAACCTTTGCCTTTAAAAATCACATAATCGCCTTCTTTTTTTACAGAAAAGAAAGTAGATTTCAGCCCAAAATCTTTTCTCATGTTTTTTAGCGGAATGCTATCGTGAAAATAAATTTTTCGTGTGCTTTGTTCAAAATCATAAGCATTTCTTCGCATTACAGAGTCTTCGATGGGATAATTATAATTATCTTTTAAATAATTAAGCCATTCACGGGCAGGCATTTTTTTCTCCCAACTACTGTTTCGCATGCCATTTGAAAAGGTATCAACCACAGCCTTTAGATAAGTAGTAGGAATCGACCAGAGTGCTTCGGAATTAATAGTTTCGCCACCTGAATTTGAACAAAAGGCAGCCGAAATCATGCGTTTGTTTTTATCTACTATTACATCACCGGCAGTTAGCGTGGTAGCCATTAATATCTGAAAATTATTACATCGGCTTTTATACACTTGGCAATGAACATCGTCGCATAAATTAAAACCCTCTTTGTAATGTTTCATCATATTGTTGATAGCATAGGTTCTGGAAATAATTGCCTGAATTTTGAAAAACTCCAAGGAATCGCAGCTTCCTAATATTTCCGATTGAACTACACCCGCAACATAATGTTCGATATCCACATTATTAATAATTTTCAACACCCCCTTTTCAATCGAAATATCAATATCATCATCATAAATACGTTCTTTTGTTTCCTGATTTACAGGTTTAATCTTAAAAATATTTTTAAGTCCATCGCCCGTAATTTCCAAGGTATTGAATAAACCAAGATCTTCTTTGTCTTTCTTAACGCGAAGTTTGTTTTTTTCGATAGAGATGATAATATTTCCGTTTTTATCAATATCGCCCAGCGGATTATCGTTTCCATTGATAGAATATTTGCCAACAAGCGATGTAATTATTACAGATTTTACATCATATTGCGAAAAAATACGCACTTTAAAATCGGCAGCAAATAGTTGAAGAGATAAACAAGAAATAATAATAAAGGCAAATATTTTAATTTTATTCATATAGTAATCGTCTATTAATCGTTTTTATTCATGTATTCAACAATAAGTTGAGCTGTTTTTGCCGAAGCACCTCTCCCACCTAAAATTATCTTTAAGTTTTGATACGCTTCCTTAAGTTGATTTCTGAACAATTCGTTTTGTGTTATTTTCTCAAACTCAGTCGTTAAATTATGAATGTTAAATTCATTTTGTATGAGTTCGGTAATTACCGGTTTATCCATTATAAGGTTAACCAGCGAAATGTATTTTACTTTTAAAAATCTTCGGGCAATGTAATAAGAAATAATATTGCCTTTGTAGCAAACTACCTGAGGAACATTGAGCAAAGCGGTTTCCAAAGTGGCTGTGCCGGAAGTTACCAAAGCAGCAAAAGCATTTTTCAACAGATTATAGGTTTGTCCGTAAACAATCTCAATAGCTTCGTTTTTAATGATATTCTGATATAAGCTTTCTTGCAATGTATTTACGCCTGCAATGATAAATTTATATTGAGGATAGGTTTTGGTAAGCTCAATCATAAGCGGGAGCATGGTTTTTACTTCCTGCTTGCGACTGCCCGGCAACAATGCAATAATAGGCTTTTCGGAATAATCATTTGCTTCAAAAACATTGATGTTGTTAGCATTTGCTTTTTCGATAGAATGGTTTTCGATGGCATCGAGCAAAGGATGTCCTACAAAATCTACTTCCATCGCATGCGATTTAAAAAAATCTTTTTCAAAAGGAAGAATCACAAAAAGGTGATCAATCACTTTTTTCATTTTCTTCACTCTCGATTGATGCCAGGCCCAAACTTGAGGCGAAATATAGTAAAAAACTTTAATGCCGTTTTCGTGAGCCCATTCAGCAATGCGAAGATTAAAACCAGGGTAATCAATAAGTATGATAGCATCCGGCTGAAATTCAGCAATGTCTTTTTTGCAAAAACTAATATTATTAAGTATGGTTTTTAAATTAGCAATTACCTCAACAAAGCCCATAAAAGCCAAGCTACGGTAATGTTTAACAAGTTCCACGCCCTGTTCTTTCATCAAATCACCACCCCAGCATCTAAATATTGATGTATTGTCAATATTCTTCAACTCTTTGATAAGGTTTGATGCATGTAAATCTCCTGAGGCTTCTCCTGCTATAACGTAATACTTCATTATTTAAAATAGTATAAGAAAAAGGCTATGAGTAAAATGAAAGTAATAAATAATATTGCCTTTCCTGTTTTCTCAAATTTTAATGTTTGTAAATAATAACGCATCAAGAGTATATTAATTACAACTGATAATAAATAAATTTTTAAGTATTGTTCAATATCATTGTAACCAAAGATTTGTAATATTATAAAAATAATGAAAGCTGAAATTACAGGAAAAACAATTCCTATGATAGCACCCAATACATAATCGTCTTTTTTAAATCTTCCAATCATACTCACCAAGGGTTTTAAGGTTGTGATGTGCTGTTAAATCGAAATGCAATGGAACAATAGCTATAAAATTGTTTTTCAACGCCCATTGATCGGTATCTTCGGCTAAATCGTCGCTAAAAAAAACACCAGTAAGCCAGTAGTAATCTCTATCGTGAGGATCTTTGCGAGCATCAAAAGCTTCATCCCAGCGAGCCCGAGCTTGACGACAAACCATAATACCTTTTATTGGAGTTCCATTTAATGCAGGAATATTTACGTTTAAACAAGTATCTTTGGGTAAGCCCTTTTCAATAACTTCCAACGTAATTTTTTTAATATATTCATCTACATGGCTAAAGTCAGCATCCCAGGAATAATCATCCAAAGAAAAGCCAATGGAATTAACACCTTCAATACATCCTTCGATAGCTGCTGCAATAGTACCCGAATAAACAACATTAACTGATGCGTTTGAACCATGATTGATACCGGAAACTATTAAATCGGGTTTGCCATGAAGTACCGCTTTTTCGGCAATTTTTACACAATCTACCGGTGTGCCATTGCAACTATATTCTTCATATCCGATTTCTTTGGAAATTTGTTTGATTCTTAAAGGATTTGACACTGTAATGGCATGCCCCATTCCTGATTGCGGGCTGTCGGGAGCCATTACAATTACATCACCTATTTGACGCATAATGGATATTAGTTTTCTTATGCCGGGAGCATGAATACTGTCATCATTGGTAATAAGTATTTTAGGCTTCTTCATTTTCAGTTAATTTGTTAATTTCAGTAATTCCTCCCGAAACAATAAATTTCATTATTTCAGTGGATGAAGCGTTTATATGAGTTACATTTCCAGCAGGTACAATAAATAAATTTCCGGAAAAATTGTAAGAATGTGGAAGATAAACGGCAATTAATCCTTCTTCTATACCAAGCATAGATAAATCTTTTTGAGTAATAAAACCTAGCTTATAAATCTCTGCATCTTTATTCATTTGAACCAAAACAGCTTCGGTAAATTTCTTTTTTTGCCCCACAAAAGCCGACATAAAATCTTTGGTGGAAGTATAAATGATTTTAATAAAAGGAACTTTCTCCATTATGGCATCAATTAATGAAACCAATGGTTTTGCCAATATTGATTTCCCGAAATAACCAATAGTAGTAATAATTGTTAGTGTTAACAAAATGCCTAAGCCAGGAATGCGAATAGAGAGAATACTATACAGTAAATCATTGGCTCTGGTATCAATATAATTAAAAGTCAAATAAACAATTAATACAGTGGCACCCAGAGGTGTAATATACAAAAGCCCTTGTAAGAAATAATTAAGTAGCTTTTTTGAATAATCGCTAAATTTAGGTTGCATAATGTTTGTATTTTGTTTTCAAAGATAGAATTATTTTCTGAAAATGGCTTGTTAATTAAATTTAAAAACAATATAGAGGACTCCTATATTCTAGATAAAGAATTACTTAGCAAGTAATCGTTTCTCAGTTTCAATAATTGTATTGATAGTAGTCTTCATATCATGTAAATTGTCAACATGAATTATTTGATTAAATACAGAAATGCGTTCTTCAAAACCATAACTAAACAAGCTCCAAAGATCTTTCATTTTATTTACAGTTTGCGCTTCTGTTTTATAAAGCCTCAATTCATGAATTAAATCATTTATAAAGATAGAAAATTGTTCTGAATCTCTTACATTTATTGCTACTCTACCCTCTTTTATTTGCTGTGGTAAAAGCGGATTGTAAAACACACCCCTGCCTATCATCCATTTTTTGATGTTTGGATATTTTTGTTGAATATTTTTAAATTCTTCAAGGTTGGTAATATCGCCATTGTAAATGATTTCATGCTTGAAATCGTCAATAATAGCCTGCAATACTTCATGTTGTATTTCACCTTCATACATTTGTGTACCTATTCGTGGATGGATACAAATGTTTTGAAGCGGATAATCATTGAAAATAGGAATGAGTTGATGGATTTCATCTGTACTGTAATAGCCCAATCGAATTTTTACAGAAAGTTGAGAACCAATAGCAGGAATTATTTTATCCAGAATGGAACGCAGTAAATCAGGATGAGGAAGCATGCCTGAACCTCTTTTATTATTGGCAATACTTTTGACAGGACAACCCAAATTCCAGTTGAGCTCATCATAGCCCAGGTCTTGTAAAAAATGAGCCATCTGAATAAATAATTCGGGTTCTTTGCCTAATATTTGTGGTATTACAGGCATGGAAGAATTATTGGCAGGCAGTACATCTTTGGCTTTGCGAGGATTTATCTTTTCGCATTGAGTAAGCGAAATAAAAGGACTTACTGCAACATCAATACCTTGATAATGTCGGCTGTAAACATTGCGGAAAATAAAATCGGTGAAACCATGCAAAGGTGCAAGTATAATCATGCAGTTGTTTGTTCTTTTTGCAAAAATAAACAATTTTATTAGAAGATTCAGTGATTTGAATATAGAAGGTTCTTAATAAAAACTAATTTGGACCAACAAAAAAGGCTTCCTTTCAGAAGCCTTTTTTGAATTAAGATAAAACAAATTACTATTTTGCAATTACTAATTTTCTAATAATATTTGAACCATTGGAAGATTCAATTTTAACAGTGTAAATTCCTGTAGCAAATTGTTTTTCGTTCAGATTTACACGTTGACTGCCATTTATGCTGTAAGCAGTTGTAGATAATCTGATTCCAGTATTATCAAATATTGAAATTACTACTTTATCAGCTTTTGAATTATTAATATCAATAAATGCATCGGAAGTAGAAGGATTTGGATAAATTTCGCTTATTGTAGATATGCTGTTAAGAATATTTTCAATTCCGGTAATAATTGCGCCTGTATTATTTACAGTAACTACAATATTATTTACACCAGGATTAGAAGTACTTAAGCTAAAAGGATAAGGGGTATAATTAACACCAGCTATTTCTACATGAAGTTTATAGTTACCCATTGGTAAATTGTTAAAACTAAAGTTTCCATTTTCATTTGAGTAATTAATCTTTAAAGGAGCATCATTTTCATCAGTTAATATTAATTCTACACCAGAAATAGGAGTATCGCCATAAGTACATTTTACACCTCCTAAAAATACATTACCAGATAAAGATCCTGTTCCTGTAGCAGATGTAGGCAAATGAATCATATTAATATTATAATAGATAGCACTTGCTGATGGAAAAACAGGAGTAGCTGTAAACCAATTGATAGAATTATGATAAAAAGTAGGTGCATATTGACCAAAATATGGAGCAGTAGGATTAATAACAGCTTTAATTAAGAATGCAGGAGTAGTCGGAGGTACACTTACATATTCATAATGGAAATAACCAATAGAATCTAAAGCCAATGTATCAACCAAAGTATAAGACATTGTAGCATTATTAGCTAAGTAAACTAACACATAACCATCATTTACATCATAATTTCCAGCGTTAACAAATCCTTGAATAATATTTCCGCTAGTATTGGCAATTGTAATAGACTGACAACTTGTATCAGAACATACTGTACCGTTATTACTTGAAGTAACTGTAGTTAAACAAACATGATATCCAGTAGTTCCAGGAGCTGGTTGTGCAAAAGTATGGGTAACATATTGCCCATTTGCAATTGAACCATCGCTAAAGACCCAGCTATAAGTAGTAGGATTGCTAGAATTTATTTGTCCTCCAAAAGAATAAGTTAAGCCTTGATTACCATAAGTAAAAGAATTCTGACAACTTGTAGTAGAACTACCAGAAATAATAACAGGATAACATGTTGTACTTTGACATTCAACTACACCATTTGAGTTTAAGAGTTTCATTGTTAAACATACATTATAAGTAGAAGTTGTTGTAGAAGTAGTAGTTGGGAATATATGAATTGGATTCACAGTTGTTGATGTAGTTCCATCGCCAAAACTCCATGAATATTGAGTTTGTAAATTCTGATAGGTTGTAGTAGATGTATTTGAAAAATAATATTTATGATTGTTTAAAGAATCTACATAAGAATTAAAATTGGCATGACATGAATTGGTATTACCAGCAATTACAACAGGATAACATGTTGTACTTTGACATTCAACTACACCATTTGAGTTTAAGAGTTTCATTGTTAAACATACATTATAAGTAGAAGTTGTTGTAGAAGTAGTAGTTGGGAATATATGAATTGGATTCACAGTTGTTGAAGTGGTTCCATCGCCAAAATTCCATAAGTATTGAGTTTGCAAATTTTGATAGGTTGTAGTAGATGAATTTGAAAAATAGTATTTATGATTATTTAAAGAATCTACATGAGAATTAAAATTGGCATGACAAGTATTGGTATTACCAGTAATAGTAACAGTATGACAAGTTGTACTTTGACATTCAACAATACCATTTGAGTTTAACAGTTTCATTGTTAAACATACATTATATGGAATTGCGGAAGCAGTTATAGGAAATATATGAATTGGATTTATACTTGTTGAAGTGGTTCCATCACCAAAATTCCATAAGTATTGAGTTTGTAAATTCTGATAGGTAGTTGTTGATGAATTTGCAAAATAGAATTTATGATTGTTTAATGAATCAGCATGAAAAGCAAAATTGGCATTGCATGTATTGGTAGCTCCTCCCTGAATATACATTGAATCGCAATAGGTAGAAGTACAGTTATTGGATGTAATGGTTAAACATACGGTTACACTACCATTTAGATTAAAACTGTGGGTTGGGTTTTGTAATGTTGAAGATGTTCCATCACCAAAATTCCAAAACCATGCAGTAGGATTTCCTGAGGATAAATCCTGAAAATTAACGGTGTGTCCATTGGTATAAAAAGGGTTAAAATTTGCTTGACACGCTGAAGCAGTTCCATTGCAAATAGTGAAGTTTACCGTGTTTTGAGGGTTGGCATTGGTAATTGTGGTTGAATGAGGAACCTGATTACAATCGTAAGTGTAAACATAAAAATTAATTGGTATAGCTGTAATAGGAATATTTGCAGTTGTAAATGAGTAAAAACCGTTTGAATTAGTATAAGCAATAGCTGCATAAGAATAGGAGTTTATACTATCCGACATAATATAAACTGCATGATTATTTATAGCTCCACCATTGGAATCGGTAACATAACCTCCAACAAAAAAAGGATTTTGTGCTTGCAAAGAAAACAAAGCAAAGAAGCTAAAACATAAAAGTAAAATTTTTCTTTTCATGATTGACAGAAATTTATTGTTTATTATTTTTTTCATTAAAGAGTGTCTAAAACCAAAAAAGGTTGTATTGCATTATAAAAAAAACATTCCAAAATTACTCTTTTTTCTGATAAGCAGATTAAAACAGAATTCTATTGTAAAGAAATCACAGAATATTAATACCTTGCGAAGTTTATGTATACCTATAGTCAAAAATTCCATTATCCTTTTCTACTTTAAGGGATTATTTGCGAAGGGCATTTTGTCTATTCGACTGAATGTTGGCTACAATTATTATTTTGTCCACATATATATTGTTTCAATAAATTGTGATTGTTGGTCAATGAAAACATTGTGAGAGCAATTGTCAAAATATTTAAGATTGCTTGTTCCAATTAAATTTTGCAATTCAACTACTTGTGCATTAGAATAAAGTCCATCTTCTTTACCATAGAGTCCATAGATTTTTATTTTTTGCTTAAGTAATGCTTGTATATTCTTAGTAAGATCAATAGTTGTATATTTCTCATTTTTCCAAAACCCTTTTGGTGCTTTAACAGTCATTTTAGAAGCATATTTTGTCAATAGTGTATCTGTTTTGAATATTGAATAAATACTTTTTGCTTCTGCTGTCGAATTTTTGGGAGTATAAAAACCATTTTGCATGGCATGAGCAAAACAATAAGAACTATAATCAATACTTGTAGTGTCCATTTTTTCAAGCATTGAAATGTAATTTAAGTTTACACTGTCTTTCTTTGTTTGATAGATAGTTTTTGATTTTGAGATAATATTTTTAAAAGTTGATTGTAAAGAAACAGGTGCACCAACAAGAATGATAGATTGAACTTTTTCAGGATAAGTTTCTGCAAAAAGCGTTGCAACAATACCACCGAAACTATGTCCAATTAGCGTTGCACTTTTCAGATTATATTCTTGATAAATGTTATTTAAGTCATCAAAAGTTTCCTTAAAACTAAACTTGGCATTTGGGTCTTTACTTCGCCCTTCTCCACGTCTATCGTAAACTATTACAAAGCAGCCCTTGTCTGCAAGTTTCTGAGCTGTAGTTACTTCAAAATTCACACAGTTGTAACCAGGTCCACCGTGCAAAAAAACTATTGGGTTATCATTACTATTACCAAAAGTTTTGATGTATATGCTTTGAGTATTAGCATATACCGTAACTAATATAAAAATTGTTAAAGTGAATATTTTTTTCATTTGTTGTTTATTATCATTTTTGTTATAAAACATCAAAAACAGCAAGATGTTGTTAAAGTGAAACTTTTTGCAAAGCAAGAGCAAAGTTTGATGTAACAAAAGTAGAAAAAATATACAAACCCATGATTATTAATTTTTATTTTTAAAAAGCATAAAAAAAACAATTTTCATATCCGTATTCGGTTAAGGATTTATTTTTAGTATTAAATTAGTCCTATTAATTAATAGTATAGAACTACCTTTAT
>CAZUCB010000083.1:0-4455 GCA_964618755.1 uncultured Bacteroides sp.
TAGCTCGTCGGGCTCATAACCCGAAGGTCGTTGGTTCGAATCCGGCTCCCGCTACAAAGGTCAGTCAAAAGCTGACCTTTTTTTTATATTATTCAATAATTGTAAAAATGGCACATAAATCGGGTTTTGTTAATATTTTGGGTAATCCAAATGCAGGAAAATCAACACTTATGAATGCTTTTGTAGGCGAAAAGCTCTCTATCATCACATCAAAAGCACAAACCACCCGCCACCGTATTATGGGAATTGTAAATGCCGAAGATTATCAGATAGTTTATTCTGATACTCCTGGTATTGTAAATCCTCATTACAAATTACACGAATCAATGATGGGTTTTGTAATGTCGGCATTAAAAGATGCGGATGTTTTTTTGTTGGTTACCGATATTGGCGAAGATTTTAAAAACCAGGAAATTCTTGAAACCGTTAAAGATTCATTGATACCAACTATTATTATTATCAATAAAATCGACCTTTCGGATCAGGAAACAGTAGAGTTGAAAATGAAATTCTGGCAAGGAAAGTTTCCAACTGCCGAAGTAATTCCTGTTTCGGCTTTGCTCAAATTTAATATGGAAAAAGTAGTTGAAAGTATTTTAGATAAATTACCCGATTCGCCCCCCTACTTTCCTAAAGATGAAATTTCCGACAAAACCATGCGGTTTTTTGCTTCAGAAATAATACGTGAGAAAATATTTGAAAACTACCAAAAGGAAATTCCTTATGCTTGTGAAGTAATAGTAGAATCATACAAAGAAGAACCTAATATTGATAAAATTTCGGCTACTATTTTTGTAGAACGCGATTCGCAAAAAGGAATCATTATCGGACACAAAGGAAGTGCATTGAAAAAAGTTGGAACAGAAGCACGTATAGATATGGAAGAATTTTTACAGAAAAAAGTTTTTTTAGAACTACATGTAAAAGTGAACAAAGATTGGCGGAATAACGATACTTTTTTGAAAAGATTCGGATATGAAGTTTAATTTGAAAATGAGTTAATTTGAAAATTTGAAGATGATTCAAAAAGTATTAAAATAAAAATAAACAAGTTTTGTAATTTTGCATAACAAACGAATACTTTAAAATAAAAAATAAATCCAGCAAGTTGCAATTTAAATTTAAGTACTCAAAGTACTCAAAGTAATTTAAGCACTTCTTTAGCAATAACAAAAATGGCAAATATATTAGCATTAGTTGGTCGTCCCAATGTAGGGAAATCAACATTTTTTAACCGATTAACCGAAACAAGAGACGCAATAGTTGACCCAACAAGTGGTGTAACCCGCGATAGACATTACGGAAAATCATTGTGGAATGGTAAAGAATTCTCGGTAATTGATACTGGTGGTTATGTTATTGGCAGTGATGATATTTTTGAAGAAGAAATTCGCAAACAAGTTGTTTTAGCTACTGAAGAAGCAGATATTATAGCATTTTTGGTGGATGTAAAAGAAGGATTAAATCCTTTGGATGAAGATGTGGCCGATTTGCTAAGACGCACCAATAAAAAAGTATTTTTAGTTGCCAACAAAGTGGATAACAATGCTCGTATGATTGATATCAATGACTTTTATTCATTAGGTTTAGGCGAAATATATTGTATTTCATCTATTAATGGAATGGGAACTGGTGATTTATTAGATAAAATTGTGGAGGAATTTGAAACATTGGTTGAAGATGAATCTCCCGATTTGCCTAAAATAGCTATTGTTGGCAGACCTAATGTTGGAAAATCATCCATTATCAATGCATTTATTGGTGTTGAAAGAAATATTGTTACTCCTATAGCTGGCACTACCCGTGATTCAGTATATACACCTTACAACAGTTTTGGTTTCAACTTTTTATTGGTTGATACAGCTGGTTTACGTAAGAAAAGCAAGGTATTTGAAAACATAGAGTTTTATTCAGTCATGCGTTCAATTAGAGCCATCGAAAATAGCGATGTTTGTGTTTTGATGTTAGATGCTACTGCAGGTTTGGAATCACAGGATATTAATATTTTTAGTCTTGCTGAAAAAAATCGCAAGGGTGTTATCGTTGTTGTGAATAAATGGGATTTGATTGAAAAAGAAACCAATACTCACAAAGAATATGAAGAAAAGATTCGTGAGAAATTAGCTCCATTTACTGATATTCCTATTATATTTACTTCGGTACCTAATAAACAAAGAATTTTTAAGGTATTGGAAACAGCAAATCAGGTTTATAAAAACAGATGCCGTCGTATCAGTACTTCGCAATTAAACGAAATTTTCCTTCCTTTGGTAAAAGAAAATCCTCCTCCTGCCTATAAAGGTAAACATATCAATATTAAATATATTACACAACTTCCGTTGGCATATCCTTCTTTTGTTTTTTTCTGCAACTTGCCTCAATATGTAAGAGAACCTTACAAACGCTATGTTGAAAACAAAATGAGAGAACTATTTGATTTTTCAGGAGTTCCTATTCAACTTTATTTTCGTCAGAAATAAAAGCTTATGGAAGTGCGTATTGATAAGTGGCTGTGGTGCGTGCGTGTATATAAAACCCGCAGCATGGCAACAGAAGGATGTAGAGCCGGGAAAGTGAAAATAAACGGACAGGAAACCAAAGCTTCTCATATTGTAAAAATAGGCGAAATAATTGAAGTTCAAATAGAACAACTTAAAAGGATATTATTGGTTAAAGACATACTCGACAGAAGGGTATCTGCTAAAATAGCCATTGATTTTGTGGAAGATCAAACACCTGCCGAAGAAATTGAAAAAATAAGGATTGCCCGTAAAACCAATTTTGAGAAACGAGATAGAGGAATAGGTCGTCCTACCAAGCGTGAACGTAGAGATATCGATAAATTTAAGTACACCTAAATACCGATTATATTTAAAACGAGAAAAGCCTTGAAAATCTTCATTTCAAGGCTTTTAGTTTATATAAGACTTTAATATATTATCTTTTCATGCGATTTTCTTTTCTATCTTCTCTTCTTTCTTTAATCTCTTTTAGTAAGTATTTTTTAAAATCTCTTTCGGCTTGATACAATTTCAACAATTTTTTAGGAGGTAATACTTTCTTAAATTCAATATGATATTTTTTGCGAACTTCTAATACCTTTTGAGCCTGAATTATTTGATCATCTGCCATTTCCATAGCTTCTTTGTCAGAAATTGTTTCTGGATTAACGGCTTTGTCTTCATTATTACTTTTACGAAAAGCTTTCACTACTTCTTCATTCTTATCACTGAATTCATTGTAAATAGGCCAAAATTGTTGTGCTTCGGTGGCTGTAAGTGATAGCTCATTTGTAATATATGCAATTTTCTGGGCTTCAAT
Source organism: uncultured Bacteroides sp. (assembly GCA_964618755.1). Taxonomy (GTDB): domain Bacteria; phylum Bacteroidota; class Bacteroidia; order Bacteroidales; family JACABE01; genus JACABE01. The sequence continues at coordinate 3,322 of CAZUCB010000083.1, forward strand.
TTTATCTTTGAGTATTTTTTTTCTTTGTCCGCCCTGTGCAAAGCTTGATATTGAAAATGAAGTTACTATTAGCAATATTGCCAATTTGTAAATTAATTTATTTGTTTTCATTGTATTTAAAATTTAAGTTTATAATTCGGTAAAAATATCATTATTATATTCCGTGTCAACATATTCTGAAGCTTCTTCCAAAGCTGTATTATTGGGTTGATTTATACTATTTGATGCTATTTCACTTTCGAGGACTTCGACTAATAAATTTTCATCAATTTTATCAACTATTGTATTGTTTTCGTTTAATATTTCGTCCCAATAAATAGTATTGTTTTGTGCTATAGATTTATCGGTTTTGCTTTTATTAAAGTAAAAAATTGAAATACTAATTATTACAATTAAAGATGCTGCAATTGCAAACTGAGGTTTTTGAAAATAGCTTATTAAGTGTATCGTTTTACCTGTTTTCTTTTTTTCTGAAATCTTTTGCTGAATTTTTCCAGAGAGCTCTTCAAAATATTGATCAGAGGCATAAAAAGCATTCTCTTTCTTTATCTTAGAAAGAGTGGGAGCCATCTCTTTTATTTCATGCAATATGTTTTCTGGATTTTCCATTTTTAAATTTGTAATATAACTTTGATGTTGTTTTTCCAAAAAGGTTTAATCTTGTGTAACTATTTCTTCAATTTTTTTTGCTGCAATATGATAAGATGCTTTTAAAGCGCCAACCGAAGTTCCCAATATTTCTGACATTTCTTCGTATTTCATTTCTTCGTAATAGCGCATATTAAAAACTAAGCGTTGCTTTTCGGGTAGAGTTAATATCGCTTTTTGTAATTTTAGTTGAATTTCGTCGCCATTAAAAAATTGATTGTCTTTTAATGAATTGGATAATTCTCTTTCAACGTCTATAAAAGGAAGAAAGAATTTATTACGTTTACTTCTTAAGAAGGCAAGAGCTTCGTTGGTTGCAATTCGATAAATCCAAGTATAAAGCTGGGCATCTTCTCTGAAACTGTCGAGATGTTCGAAGATTTTAATAAAAGTGTTTTGAACCAAATCATCGGTATCATCATGATCTATCACAATTCTGCGAATGTGGTAATAAATAGGTTGCTGATATTTTTTAACCAATAGATT
>CAZUCB010000083.1:4555-11751 GCA_964618755.1 uncultured Bacteroides sp.
ATTTTGTCATTCCGAGTGATAGCGAGGAATCTCGTTAAATAAAATATTCATTATTAATGAGATGCTTCACTTCGTTCAGCATGACAAAAGAAACGTTTTTAAATTATCGTTTATTGCTAACTATTTACTGTTCACTGATTTTTTATTTGATAGCAAAAATAAGAAAAGGTTTAATGCAATCTTAGTACATTAAACCTTTTCTTTATTTTTAGATTGATTTTTAGCGTTTTCTGTTCATAACTTTTAAGCTGGCTTCTACAATTGCGTTTGTAGTTAAACCATATTTTTCCATGAGTTGTTCCGGTGTTCCACTTTCACCAAAAGAATCGTTTACAGCAACCATTTCCATTGGAGTAGGCATTTGTAAACTAAGTAATTGAGCAATGCTATCGCCTAAGCCGCCATTCATTTGATGCTCTTCGGCACTAACTACACATTTTGTTTTATTTACAGAGTTTAGAATTGCAGTTTTATCAAGCGGTTTGATAGTATGGATATTAATAATTTCTGCATGGATGCCCTTTTCAGCAAGGATTTCTCCTGCTTCAATTGCATGCCATACCAAATGACCTGTTGCAAATATGCTGACATCAGTTCCTTCGTTTAAAAGCAAGGCTTTTCCAATTTCAAATTTTTGATTAGCCTCTGTAAAATTAGGTACTTTAGGTCGTCCAAAACGTAAGTAAACAGGGCCTTCATACTCAGCAATGGCAATAGTTGCAGCTTTTGTCTGGTTAAAATCGCAAGGATTGATAACACACATACCCGGTAACATTTTCATTAAACCTATGTCTTCCAGAATTTGGTGGGTTGCTCCATCTTCACCCAATGTTAATCCAGCATGTGAAGCGCAAATTTTTACATTCTTTCCTGAATAGGCTACAGATTGACGAATTTGGTCGTAAACTCTGCCTGTAGCAAAGTTGGCAAATGTTCCTGCGAAAGGAATTTTCCCACCTATGGTTAATCCTGCTGATATACCAATCATGTTGGCTTCGGCTATACCAACCTGAAAAAATCTTTCGGGAAATTCTTTTACAAAAGCATCCATTTTTAACGAACCAATTAAATCTGCACATAGTGCAACTACATTAGGATTAAGTCTGCCTGCTTCGAGCAAACCTTCGCCAAATCCAGAACGTGTATCGTTAGAACCGCTATTAGTGTATTTTTTCATGTGTTATTAATTTTATTTCTTATTGGTCACATGGAATAAGCCATAATACCATTCTCGTTTTGAAAGAATAATATACTTATGGCTATTTCATTTAATTTCTATATATATTTACTGTGGTTGTTATTCCTGATTCTATTTTAAAGTCTTTATCTATGCTACTTATTGATTTTGTTGACATTTTACCTCTAAATACAACTCTATAATTACCGGGTTGTAATATTAGTGATTCAATGGTTGTAGATTCATTAAAATTATAAAGCCATTTCATTTTATTATCTTCCAAAACATATAAACTTCCATAGCCATTAACAACGGTATTGATTACAGCAATTCCAGGCATAGGAATTTCAACAGTAGTTGTGTTGCTTTGCTTAATTTCAACGTCTTTAATGATAAGTCGTGGTAAACATAATACTTCCAAATCATAATTTCCGCAAAGATATTTTTCTGTTTGGTTGAAAAACTGAACATTTAAGGTTTCAGAACTTCCCTTTTTACGAACAATACATTGTAAGTTTTTATTGCTGATAGAATTACTACTACTCATTAATTTAAGTTTCATATAGCCTTGCGGAGCATCCAACGCAATAATAGAGTGTTTGCCGGGAGTTAAAGTGATACTGTCTTTTTTTACAGGAGGAATGGTATGAACAACCAAGTTATACTTTACCAAAGGATCTATTGTTAATGTATCTGGCATCCCTCGATTGTTCATTGTATGAATGAAATTATATTTTATTAAACCAGAGAAATTATCGTAAAAAGTCATATTTACATTGGTCTCAGTGGGTTTTCCTTGTTCGTCTAATAAATTAACCTGAGCAGTGGTTGAATTTAATGCTTGCGAAATAACTACATTTAATGCTTTATTAAATTCTATTTCGCTGGTTGCATCAAAATAAGTACCCACACAGTCGAAACTTTCTTTAAAGTTTTTCCCGATTCCTATAATAAAAGGCTTTAAAATGATGCCTTTTTTCTGCAACATCTGAGAAACAGCACAAGGATCACCACCACATTCTTCTAATCCATCAGTGATAAGTATTATAATATTTCTGCAATCTTTGCATTGGGGAAAGTCGTCGGCTGATTTTTCAAGTGAAAAAGCAATAGGTGTAGTACCTCTTGGAACCAAGCTTTTGAGTTTATGCTCTATTTTCTTGTAATTGTTTTTCGAAAAAGGAACCTCAAGTTTTGAATCGTCGCAATCCTGAGGTGGAAAGTTTTTTTGATGTCCATAAACCCTGAAAGCTAATTCTAAGTTTTTTACATTTTTCAAACTATCAAGCATGTTTGATAGTAGTTTTTGAGCAATATTTATTTTTGTATCACTTTGCCATCTCGCAAACATACTTTGCGAACAATCGAAAATAAAAAGAATCCTTGTAAGTGGAGGCGGTGCATCTACTTCTTTAACTTTTGCTTTTTGAGCAAAAGACAAACTTGATTGTAAAATCAAAACCGTAATAAATAATAACTTAATAAATGCTTTCAAATAATTGTTAATGGTTAATTGTTAATGGTTATTTATTAAAATTGGAGCAACATATTTTACTAAAGCTCAGCAAAAAATAACTCCAAGTACTCAATGCACTAAAACTTTATGAACTTTATAACTTTACAAACTTTCTACTTGCCTAATAATCGCCCAAGGTTTCTTCCAATTGTGCCAATGCTTTTGCTAATTGTTCATCGTTAGGTGCTGAACCATGCCATTTATGTGTTCCCATCATAAAATCGACACCACAACCCATTTCTGTTTTCATTAGTATAACAACCGGTTTTTGTTTTCCTGTATGTTGTTTTGCAATTTTTAGTGTAGCAAGTATTTCCTGCATATCATTTCCGTTGCACTGCAACACATCCCAACCAAAAGCTTCCCATTTTGCTTTTAAATTTCCTAAAGATAAAACTTCATCTACGGGACCATCAATTTGCTTGCCATTGTAATCAACCGTTGCGATAAGATTATCTACTTTTTTTGCAGCAGCATACATCATGGCTTCCCAAATCTGACCTTCCTGTAATTCGCCATCGCCATGTAAGGTATAAACGATACGGTCGTCGTTGTTGAGTTTTTTTGCTAAAGCAGCACCTATGGCAACCGAAAGTCCCTGCCCTAAAGAACCTGAGGCAATTCTGATACCCGGCAAACCTTCGTGTGTAGTAGGATGACCTTGTAATCGGGTATTTAATTTGCGGAATGTAGCCAGTTCTTTAACGGGAAAATAACCACATCTTGCCAATACGCTGTAAAGTAGTGCAGAAAGATGTCCGTTAGACAAAAAGAATAAATCTTCGTTTTTACCATCCATATTGAATGGTTGAGGTTGGTGTTTCATTACATCAAAATACAATGCTGTCATAAAATCGGTACAGCCAAGGGAACCACCCGGATGTCCTGAATTAACAGCGTGTATCATTCTTAGAATGTCTCTTCTGACTTGTGTTGCGGTATTCTTTAGTTCTTCTGTTGTTGGCATAATTGATGGCTTATGATTAGGCTACAAAGGTATAAAAATTTTATGATTGGATGATAGGCTGATTTACCAAAGAACAAATAAAATTAAAAAACCAACGCTTTTTCACTCTTCAATGAAAGGGCTTAGGATTTATGGGTTTTTGTTAAAATAAATATAATAAGATAATAGAATTATTCATATATTTGCGACTTAAACGAACTAAAAAATGGCAAACAGCAATCTTACAAATGCAAAAAACGCAAAGAATGATGAATTTTATACCCAATACCACGATATTGAAAAAGAAATAGCAGCATATTTAGAATTCAACCCTGATGTTTTTATTGGTAAAACTGTATTATTACCTTGCGATGACCCCGAGTGGAGCAATTTTACCAAGTTTTTTGCACAGAATTTTGAACGCTTCGGACTTAAAAAACTAATAAGCACCAGCTATGCACCCGATAGCAAAAAATATAAAGTTGCCTACCAACCCACACTTTTTGAAGTTAACGACCCTCAGTTTGATGAGTACAAAACTGTAAAAAACGGAAAAATATTTATACTTGATAACGATATTACTGGTGATGGCAAAAGAGATGTAAACGATTTAAAGTGGACTTATTTAGTAGGCGATGGCGACTTTAATAGTAAAGAAATTAAAAAACTTAGAGATGAAGCCGATATCATTATTACCAATCCGCCTTTTTCATTATTTCGTGAGTTTTTAACTTGGATTATGGTAGCTGATAAACAATTTGTAATAATTGGCAATTTGAACGCAATTACCTATAAAGAAGTTTTTCCATTGATTAAAAATGATAAAATGTGGCTTGGTAATGGTTTTAGTGCCGGAAATGCTTACTTTTCAACCCCTTTTATCAAAGAGTATGCAGATGGTGTATATAATAAAGAAACAGGTTTAGTGAAATTCCGAAATTGTTGTTGGTTTACTAATCTTGACCATGGAAGGCGTCATAAACCATTGCCACTTATGACAATAGAAGACAACCTAAAATACAGCAAACACAAAGAGATTAAAGGCAAAGAAGCGTATGATAAGTATGACAATTACAATGCCATAGAAATATCATTTACAGATGCCATACCAAGTGATTATGAGGGTGTGATGGGCGTACCGATTAGCTTTTTAGATAAATATTCTCCGGAACAATTTGAAATTGTTGGTATGGCTGAAGACAATGGTCGTGGTTATTCTGGAGGTGTAATGATTGACACAAAAGGCAACCCTCATGCTACTTTACCAAGTGGTAAGCACATGTATAAAAGAATATTTATAAAACATAAGAAAACTGTTAAATGAAAACAACATTAAGAATAGACATAACAGTAAAAGACATTTGCGATGGCTTTTAATAAAGAAAAAACACTATGAAAACCACCGAAATAAAGCAGTTATTTGAGAACTTTGAACTTGCAGCATCAGATTTAGAAGGTATAGAATGTTGGAGTGCAAGAGAATTGCAGGTATTATTGGGTTATACACAATGGCGTAATTTTGAAAACGCAATAGAAAAAGCCAAAGAATCGTGTAGGAATGCAGGACAATCGGTAGAATACCATTTTGCTGACGTCAGCAAAATGGTCGAAATCGGGTCTAATACCGATAGGTCAATAGATGACATCCTGCTAACCCGCTATGCGTGTTATTTGGTAGCACAAAACGGCGACTCCCGCAAACCCGAAATTGCTTTTGCACAAACCTATTTTGCTATACAAACCCGAAGAGCAGAATTGATTGAGCAGCGAATGTTAGAAACGGAACGTGTGCAAGCCCGCAAAAAACTTCAGGAAACCGAAAAACGATTATCGGGAGTTTTGTATGAAAGGGGCGTTGATGATAAAGGATTTGCCATAATACGTTCAAAAGGCGATCAAGCCCTTTTTCGACTAAATACTGCACAACTGAAAAAGAAAATGAATGTGCCCGAAAATCGTCCGGTAGCCGATTTTTTGCCTACTGTAAGCATAAAAGCCAAAGATTTTGCCGCAGCCATGACAGCAGAAAATGTGGAAATCAAAGACCTTACAGGAACACTATCTATTGAAAAAGAACATATAGAAAACAATGCCGCTGTTCGCAAAATTATGGTAGAAAGAGGTTTGGTGCCCGAAAATTTGCCCCCCGCCGAAGATGTGAAAAAAGTAGAACGCCGCTTAACTTCGGCAGAAAAGAAAACCTTAAAAAATAGTTGACTATCTCTTTTATACAGTTGCAAAACTTGATTACAGTAGTCATCAGATGACTAAAAATACAACTTAATATATAAATTGCAGCTTTACAATTAGTCATCAGATGACTTACGGATTTAAAGAATAAAAAAATTACCAAAATGAAAACAACACTAAGAATAGATATAACAGTTAAAGACATTTGCGATGGCTTTATATATAATGAGCTTGAGGGAAAAGGTTTGTTTGGCTTGTCGGGCAAATTAACTATTCAGCCCGAATATCAGCGTAACTATATCTATGCCGATGGCAAAAAAGATGTAGCCGTTATCGAATCTATCCTTAAAGGCTATCCTTTGGGTTTAATTTATTTCAACAAAATTAACGACAATAATCTTGAAGTATTAGACGGACAACAACGCATTACAAGTTTCGGTCGATTTGTTACTAACAAATTTGCTATAAAAGACGAAAACGGAATGCAGCAATATTTTAGCAGTTTTGCTCCCGAGTTGCAAAACACAATATATGAAACCAAACTACTTATTTATGAATGCGAAGGCACAGAACCCGAAATAAAACAGTGGTTTCGTACTATCAATATAGTTGGTGTTCCACTCAATCAGCAGGAGATAAACAATGCCATATATTCCGGTCCGTTTGTAACACTTGGCAAAGAAGAATTCAGCAATAGCCAAAACGCTAACATTCAAAAATGGAGTGCTTATATAGCAGGTAGTGCCAACCGACAAGATTTTTTGGAAAGAGCTTTTGATTGGGTAAGCAAAGGAAATATTGATGACTATATGAGTCGCCACCGTTTCGATACGAATATAACGGAATTAAAAAACTATTTTATAAGTGTTATCGACTGGGTTTCTACTGTTTTTAGTGATGTTGAAACCGAAATGCGCGGACTTGAATGGGGGCGTTTGTATGAAGCCTATCGCAAACAACCTTATAATTCAAAAACTGTATCAGAGGAAGTGAAAAAACTTTATGCCGACCCATACATAAAAAATCGTAGAGGAATATTTGAATACATTTTAGGAGGTTCAACCGACACCAAGTTACTTGAAGTAAGAGTATTTGACGAAGCCACCAAAAAATCTATTTGTGCCAATCAAACAGCCGTAGCCGAGGAAAAAGGTATTTCAAATTGCCCATTATGTGCCTTAGGGCACGACTCAAACAAGACTAAAATTTGGAAATTGGCTGAAATGGATGCCGACCACGTAACAGCTTGGAGTAAAGGTGGTGCAACTGATATTAAAAATTGTGAAATGTTGTGTAAGACCCATAACAGAGCAAAAGGAAATAGATAAAACGTTTGATACCATTGCCAAAGTTTTAAACTTTGACAA
>CAZUCB010000084.1:0-1158 GCA_964618755.1 uncultured Bacteroides sp.
AAATGAAAAGATTCAAAGGTTTTGTAATTAAAGAGTTTTACCACATTTTCAGAGATTATCGTACAATGGTGATTTTGTTTGGAATGCCATTGGTTCAGATATTGATTTTTGGCTTTGCAATATCCACCGAAATAAATAACGCTGGAATTGCCATATTGGATAACTCAAAAGATGCTGTAACACAAAAAATTACCAATAAATTACTTTCTTCAGGCTATTTCAAGCTCGAGGCAAATCTGTCTGACTACAAAGAAATTGAACCTATGTTTCGTAAAGGAAACATTAAAGAAGTTATCATTTTTGAAAACAACTTTGCTCAAAAACTTGAAACCGAAAAAAAAGCGAATATTCAGATAATTGCTGATGCTTCCGACCCCAATACTGCCAGTTTGATTACGTCTTATACCAGCAATATAATTAATAACTACCAACTGGAAATGATGAAAAACCAACAACTTCCCATGCAAATAAATCCTGAAGTTAAAATGCTGTATAACGAAGAATTGAAGAGCGTTTTTATGTTTGTTCCCGGAACAATTACGGTATTGCTAATGCTTATCTCAGCCATGATGACTTCCATTTCTATTACCCGTGAAAAAGAATTGGGAACTATGGAAATTCTGCTGGCTTCGCCATTAAAACCCATTCAAATCATTGTAGGAAAGGTAGTTCCTTATGTATTTATATCATTTATAATTGCCGTAATTATTCTTATTTTGGGGTTTACCGTTTTCGGTATGCCGGTGCAAGGAAGCTTATTTTTGCTGATGGGCGAATGCCTGTTGTTCATATTAATGGCACTATCACTTGGAATTCTGATTTCTACAGTAACCCAAACTCAACAAACCGCCATGATGATTTCGATGTTTGCCTTGATGCTTCCAACGATTTTGTTATCAGGATTTATTTTCCCAATCGAAAATATGCCTTTGCCTTTACAGGTTTTCAGCAATGTAATTCCTCCTAAATGGTTCATTATCATTATAAAAAATATTATGCTAAAAGGGGTTGGTTTAGGGTACATCTGGAAAGAAACCTTAATTCTTTTGGGTATGACATTGTTTTTTATTGCTTTAAGTGTAAAAAAGTTTAAAATAAGATTAAGCTAAAAATGAGAACAATACTATTTATCTTACAAAAAGAGTTTACACAAATTTT
>CAZUCB010000084.1:1258-9473 GCA_964618755.1 uncultured Bacteroides sp.
AAAGAAGACAAAGCTTCGGTTCAGCTTACCATAAATGCAATCAACGGTAGTGCTGCAGGATTGATAAATGCATACACTTTTTCTATTATAAAAGACTACAACCGCAATGTTTTGATGGAAATTTACGGGCAGAAACTCGAAATGCCTGTACAAACAAACACCTCATTCTGGTTTAATCCGCAATTAGACTATAAAACCTATATGGTTCCCGGAATTCTGGTGCTTTTGGTAACTATTATCGGATTATTTCTTTCAGCTATGAATGTGGTAAGAGAAAAAGAAATCGGAACCATTGAACAAATAAATGTAACACCCATTCATAAATACCAGTTTATCACCGGCAAATTATTGCCATTCTGGATAATAGCCATGTTTGAACTTGCTTTTGGCTTGCTGATAGCAAAAATTATTTTCTCACTTCCGGTTTTGGGTAATGTTGGCGTTGTTTTTACGGTTGCAAGTATTTATATATTAGCTATTTTAGGTTTGGGACTATTTATTTCAACCATTACCAACACCCAACAACAAGCTATGTTTATAGCCTGGTTTTTTATGGTAATTTTTATATTGATGAGTGGATTGTTTACACCTATCGACAGCATGCCCGATTGGGCACAAAAGTTGAACATTATCAATCCTATTGCTTATTTTATAAAAGTAATGCGAATGGTATTGCTTAAAGGAGCAGGATTTGCCGATGTTCTAAATCAAATAATTGCACTTACTTTTTATGCTATAGTCTCTTTAACTTTAGCGGTTAGGATGTATAAGAAGAAAATATAGTTATTCAAGAAAAAAGAGAAATATCACAAAATTGTGTTGCAATTTTGTGATATTTCTCTTTTTCTAATTAAATGAATTGAAATAAATTTATTTTAAAATCAAAACTCTTTCGGTATGTTGAGTTTTACCGGTATTCATTTTTACAAAATAAACGCCTGGGTTTAGTTTTCCTTTTGAAGATAAAGATAAACTATAATTACCTGCAGTTTGGTTATCATCAAACAATACATTGATTAATTTTCCTGTAACATCATACAATCCTATAGTTATATCCGTCAATTCTTTTAATGAGTAATTAATTGAACTTTGACTTGTAACAGGATTAGGAGAAACTGTAAAGGCATTTTGATTCTTAATATCAGAAATACCAGTAGTATTAGGAGTCCAATCCAGAACCATATTGGTGTAATTTGTCTGATTAGCTGGAGTTAAATGAACTGAAGTAGCACCTTTGGTAAAAGGAATACTGTAAGTAGGACCATTACTATTAGCCCATGCCATTTGTATCCATAATTTATAATCGCCATCAGCAACTATAGCTCCGTTAACATCGGTAGCATTCCATGTAATACTTTCAGTTTGATGGGTACTAACAGTCGATCCGGTCACAGCATCAACAACATTCGACCCTGATTTAGCAATCCATTGATTTAACCACTGAACTCTGGTGGCTGCTTTTTTAAGTTTTGTTTTTACAAAAGTACCGTCAGATTTTTCAATCCATATTGCAATAACGTGTCTTGGGCTATAATTTCCAGTAGATGTAGTAGTAACACTAAAGGTTAAATTACCAGAGGTTTGAGCTTGCAAACTTTTTACAAACAAATTTGAGCTGATTGTCATTGCTACAATCATCATTGATAGAATAATTTTCTTTTTCATAAGTTATTAATTTATTTTTAAAACAATATAAGTTAAAAAATGTTTTGTTATTTTTTTCACAATTGAATTATGCAAAAAAAATTCCAATTATCTTGATTATCAAAAAAATATTTTATTTATACATTTCTGCATGACAATCTTTACAATTGGATTCTTTCCAAGCATCACCAATATCAACAGGGTGAACAAATTCAAGAGTACTGTTGATTCCTGTATATTTTATATCTCCAGTTGCACCCTGTGCAACTATAGTATGGCAAAGATTACAATCTTTAGAAATTACTTTACCATTAGGTGCTTTAAATTTATCATTATGGCATCTGAAACATCCGTTTGATTCAAGATGACCAATATGACGGGGATAAACACTGTAATCTACTTTCATTTCGGGGAAAGCATTGCGAGAAAATGCAGTTTTAATCTCATTGATTGCAAAAGCTAAATTTTCACTTTGTTTTTTATAAATATCAGGATATGATGTTTTATAAAATGCAATAATTTTATTTTTTATTTCCATTGAAGCAGAATCTGAAGTTGAATAAGGTGTTTTAAGTGCTTCCATTGCAGCACTTTTCAGCCATGGGATAGCAACAAAATTGCTGTTAGCTGCCATTACATTATTTACATATTTTGATGGAGACCTGTATTCGTGCGATGGTCTGTTATGACAATCCATACAATCCATACCTCTTGATTCCATTTTAGCAATTTCATTTGGTTTTTTTTCTGATTCATCGTTTTTGTAAATGGTTTCTTTGCCAGTTTTTTTATCGATAATTTTTACAGAATAAATTTCATCTCTTTTTGCATTCGATTTGTATTCAATCTGATAATTTGGATTAATATGCCAGTGGATACCCTCAGTTAAACCCATAGCCTGATGATTGGCTCCAATTTTCATATTTAAGGTAATATTCCATTCTGTATTAGCTGAATCGGCAAGATAATATTTTTCTTTGCGTAAAGCATTGGTGTAAAATTTCTGTGGCCAGTGGCATTTTTCGCAGGTTTCTCTTGCAGGACGTAAATTTTCTATAGGTGTAGCTATAGGTCTCGGATAAGTTCCCAATATATATTTATATACCTGACGTAAACCCGACATTTTTGATTTTACATAAAAATCAGCCCCTTCACCTACATGACATTCGGCACATTTCACCTTGGCATGTGGCGAATTCTGATAAGCAACAAATTCGGGTTGCATTACTTTATGACATAATGTACCGCAAAATTCAACTGATTCTGTATAATGAAATGCTTTATAACTTCCGATTATAGTAGAAATAACAAAAAAGATAGATACAACAGAAAAAATCATTACTGCATTTCTGGTTTTTTTATCATTTAAATCCAACATAAGTATTTTATCGTTATTATCAACTATGCCTTTTTTTATTCTTTTTCTTTTACGGTACATGCCGAAAGGAATTAATATATGGCCCAAAACCAGAAAGGCGGGTGTCACTACAAATGTATAAAGGTCGAAATATACATTGTTAATTTTGAAAAAATTAATTTGAATAACAAAAAACAATAATGTTATCCATGCGATTAAAGCAATTATAGTTCCTAAATAGGAGATCTTATTATAATATGTATTAGGTAATTTCATGATATAAATATTTATTATTATTTTATTTATTATTCAGTAAAAAAACCGCATTTAGATTTAATATCAAATGCGGTTTTTTTTAATTTCTGTTAAAACACAAAATGCAGATTACTTCGGATTTTTGTGAGAGATTTTTGCCATGTATTTAGCAAAATCAAATCCTTTAAAAGTAGGACTTTCTGAATTATGACATTTTAAGCATAATTTTTCATTAGGTGTAATTAAACCATTGGTAACACAAGCATCATGATTTCTCATTATAGCGGGAGCTTTATAAGCACTTCCTGGTCCGTGGCAAGTTTCGCAGGAAACACCTTCTTCTTTGGTAATTCCGCCATTTAATTTGGCATCAATTGCTGATGCTGTTGAGTGACATTTTGTACATTTTGCATCGGTTGAAGGATCTGCAATTCCTTTTTCTTTTGCGATTTTTAAAGCTTCAGGTGTTTTTAGAGTTTCCATTGCTTTTGCATGTTTAGATGCTGCCCATTGAGGGTACTGTTTGCCTTTTGACATGTGACACATTTTGCAGTTTTTAGCTCCAACATATTTGTTTTGAGCTAACAAAACGTTACTGAATAAGAATAGCATACAAGCTATTACAATTGATAGTTTTTTCATTTTTGTTTTTTTTTAAGGTTAATAATAAAAATTTAATTAGAATTAAGTTTGTTTTTTTTCTCTTTTATTCCTGCAACAAATATCAATATTATGATAGCAAAAATCGTGCCCCAAGCCCACAAAGGGAAGATTGGGGTGTCGCCTGCTCCATAACTGTGCATTCCTTTTGACAAATAATAGTTGACTCCGACAAAAGTCATCAGTACGCTTGAAAAACCTAAAACAGATGCAATATTAAAAGCAAAAATACCTTTTAATTTGGGAATGAACCTCATGTGGATTATTATTGAATAAGTAAGAGTAATAATTAATGCCCAGGTTTCTTTTGCATCCCATCCCCAGTATCTGCCCCATGATTCATTTGCCCACACAGCACCAAGGAAAGTGCCTAAAGTAGCCAAAATTAAACCAATGATTAGATTCATTTCGATAATATAGGTGTTTTCTGCGATAAGTAAATCAAGTCGTGTATTGTTGTCTTTTGTTTTGGATAAATAAATAAACAGATTCATTATTCCCAGAATAAACCCTAAACCCAAGAAGCCATAACTAATGGTTAAGGTAGCTACATGGATTATTAACCAGTAAGATTTTAAAACTGGTTGCAGATTTGTAAGCTGAGGATCGTAACTGCTAAGACTTGCGGTCATTAATACTAAGAAAGCAAGTAGGGTAGTGGCAGCTAATGTTAATTTAGAATGCTTTGCAAAGCTAAATCCAGCAATTAATGCACCCCAAGCAACCAATATTAATGCTTCATATCCATTAGCCCAAGGAGCATGTCCAGTGATATACCATCTTAAGCCCATGCCCAAAGTGTGATATGCAAAGGCTAAAACTAAAAAACCAGTTAAAATATTTAAAGCTAAAGCTATATATTTGCTTTTCTTAGATCTTACATTCTCTATAAAGGCAAGAATTAGCAGTAATATACTTAAAACAGAATAAATATTTTTTAGTAAAATAAAAATATTAGCATTATTATAGAAAACTTCAGCTTTAATTTTTGTTTCTGAAGGGAGTAATGAAGCAATAGTGAAATGTTTTTGAATTTGAGTAATGTAAGTAATTATCTTTTCAGCTTTAGAATAATCTGATGTTGATATTCCATTATGAACTTCCATAATATAAGCCTGCATCAGATTAGAATAGTTGAAAACTTTTAAATTCAAATCATTATTAATTACACTGATAGCTCCAGTTAATGGAATCTTAGATCCTTCATCGTCCCAGCTAAGCCATTTGTGATTGCTTGAATTTTGCTCAGGGAATATCTTTAATATACTTCCATTTATAATCATATAAAAGATATTTATTCTTTCATCAACTTTTAAAATTTCCTTGTCTAATTTATTTTTTTCTGATTGTTTCTTCCTGAAAGATTCATTGAGGTATTTTTCTAGTTTGTAAGTAGAATTTGCATCGAAGAAATCGGTAAATGAAGCGTAGTTTCCGGTTATACCAAGTATATCTTTAATTCCTTGCTGAGAAATATAAATGATTTTTTGTTGTTGCCAGAATTCAGGATCTGCCATCATATCTATAAAAGCCTGCATAGTATTAAATTGCCCTTTCCCTTCGAATTCAAATTTTTCCTTTTTAGAGATTTTATGCATTAAATCGATGGCAAGGGTATGTATCGGTGCTATTCTACCATCATAAGTTTGAGTGAGTAATTCACCAAATTTCTCTGCATGTTTGGAATCTACTATTTTAGTTGAACTGTTTTGTGAAAAACCGATGTTGCTAAAAATCATAAAAATCAACAATATTGCTATTGTTTTTCTCTTGTTTCTTGCCTCAGCAGACATTTTTCTTAAAGCCTGAAAGCGTGAATTTTTACTAAAAAGAGTAATAATAAAACCAAGTCCCATTAAAAAATATCCTAAATAGGATACAATAGTACCCCAGAAATCATGATTTACTGATAATATAGTGCCTTTTAAATCTTTATCGTAAGAAGACTGAAAAAAGCGATATTTCTTATAGTCCAACACATTGTTCATAAAAATACTGTGATCTTCCTTTAGATTATTTTGGTCATCTATAAGAGTTACCTCACTTCTATAGGATGAAGGACTTTCAGAACCTGGATATTTTTCAAGTATAAAGTCTTTGAGATAGATAGAGAATGGTAATTCAATAGGTTTACTTCCGAAGGCGAATTTTAATTTGGTACCATTTATATTATATTCTGTATAATCAAGCGAATAATCAGAACTAAGGATTACTTCTGCTTGGGTTGTTTTTCCATTGGAAGTAATATCCAATATCATTGCATCAACTCCTGAAGTACCCATTTCTCCTGGAACTAATTTCTTTTTTGCACTATGGTAAAATTTTGCAAAATAGAGTTTAACTCCATTGATAGTATAGACATAACTTTCTTTAAATAAGGCAGATGAATCTGCTTTGATGGTATCAGCTAAAGGATCATTCATAGTTGATTGAATAATATCAAAAGACGATATGATGTGTAATTTTCCTTCTTTTTCTATTATTTTTACTGCGTTATTTTCTTCTGAATTTTTAAAAGAAAAATTAATATTTCCGAGGTTTTTCAACTCTCCTTCATTGATAAACATTGATTGTAAACCATTGGTAGTTAATACAGATAATTCAATAATATCTTTTCCATCCTGAACATTTTCTTCAATTTTTTCTGTAGCATTGGTAATAATTTCTTTATATTTAATCTCAATATTACCTTGTTTCTCAGATGGAATGCTTGCGTTAAATGAATTGTTATGAATTGCTCCAAAACTGATGGGAAAATCAAGAGTTTTAGCTTCTGATCCATTTTGATAAGATACTAACAAAGAAGTTTCTGAGCTGTATATAATGTTAGATGCTTCACCTTTGCGGATATGTATGCTTCCTTCTGAACCAAAATATCTGGTTATTGCAGATCCTAAAATCATAACAACAAAAGCAATATGGAAAATAAATCCACCTAATTTCTTCCATGTAAATAATTTATAGGAAATTATATGACCAAAAAGGTTAATGATAAGTAGCAAAAATAATAATTCAAACCATATAGTATTGTAAATTAAACTGCGTGCAGAAACAGTGTCATATTTATCTTCAATAAAAGTAGCAATTGCCATAGCAAGTGCACTTAATAATAATAAAATTATAGTAGCTTTTGAGGATAAAAAGAAGTTTAAAATTCGTTTCATTGTTAAAATTAGATTAATTAAAAAAATGGTTTTTAGTAACCAACTGCAATATTACAAAAAATCAAAGGAAAATATACTAACTGTCACTTATTTATCATTTAAGTATTTCTTAACTTTAATTAGTTTCTTTTCTTTTTTTTAATTATTGATATCTTAATAAATTAAAATTCAATATTATGCAGAATTTATTTTATTTCAAGCTTGTTTTAAAACGAAGGAACTCTTGATAAATATCAGTTCGAATATGATATTTATCCTTTGCTTTATTTTTTGTAAAATATATTAAGTATTTTTGCAATCATGTTAATCTAAATAAATAAAAAAATGAAAATTTATTCAAATATTATAAGACTTGTATTCATTGCTTTTGTTGTATTGTTTGGTTGTAAAGCAAAAGTGGATCCCAAACAAGCAGAAATGTTAAAACTTGGCATTCACACTATCGTTATTGAAGATGTTATTCAAACAAGCCAATACACTTATTTGCAATTTAAGGAAATTGGAAATCCAGATATAAATGACAAAGATACCTTATGGTGTGCAGTTTCTGCAATGGAAGCTCAAAAAGGAGATAAGTTCTATTATAAAGGTGGTTTTCCTATGGAAAATTTCCCAAGTAAGGAGTTAAATAGAACTTTTGCAAAAATTTTATTTATTGATGATTTGAGCAAAAACCCCGATTTTGTTAAAAAGGAAATTGCAGCTATTCCTTCACACAATTCAATGTCTTCAACTGATACCAATATTTCAAGGAAACCTAAAATTGAAAAAATTGAATTAAAAATAGATGCTGTTTCTGGTGGAATATCAATAGGAGATTTATTTACTAAGAAAAACGCTTATTCTAATAAAACAGTTAAAGTAAAAGCTCAGGTTACTAAGTTCAGTCCTGAAATTATGGGCAAAAATTGGATACATTTGCAAGATGGAACTTCTTCTAAAGATGGGAAATTCGATTTAACTGTTACTACAGATCAAACAGTTAAAGTTGGGGATATCGTAATTTTTGAGGGGAAAATAGCTTTGAATAAAGATTTAGGCTACGACTATTTTTATGAAGTTATAATGGAAGATGCAAAGATTGTTGTAAAATAAATTATTCTCTGAATAATTAAAAAAACTGCAATTTCTCAAA
>CAZUCB010000084.1:9573-11577 GCA_964618755.1 uncultured Bacteroides sp.
ATTTCCTTAATGGTTCTAATAATGCTATTTACATCAAAACCACATTCGGCTTGCAATTCATTTACTGTGCCCTGTTCTATAAATTTGTCAGGAACACCTAATCTTTTAATTATAGTATTGGAATTATGATGGTCGGCTGCAAATTCCATCACTGCACTACCAAGCCCACCAATGATTACCCCATCCTCTAACGTAATAATTTTTGTATGTTTTTTAAAAATCTGATGCAACATATCTTCATCAATAGGCTTTAAAAAACGCATATCATAAACTGCTACTTCAATATTTTCATCTTTCATTAATTCTGCTGCCTTAATAGCAGAATTACCAATATGCCCAATGGAAATAATAGCAATATCATTTCCCTCTTTTATCACTTGCCCCTTACCAATCTGAAGTTTCTCAAATGGTGTTTTCCAGTCAAACATAACACCTCTGCCTCTTGGATAACGAATTACATAACAACCTGCATTGTCATGTTGAGCAGTAAACATCATATTGCGTAATTCTTGCTCATTGAGTGGTGAAGCAATTGTAATATTAGGAATACTTCTGAAATAAGCCAAATCGAATACTCCATGATGCGTTGCACCGTCTTCACCAACTAAACCACCTCTATCAAGGCAAAAAACAACATTCAGCTTTTGGAGTGCAACATCATGTATTACTTGATCATAAGCACGTTGCATAAATGACGAATAGATATTGCAAAAAGGAATCATTCCTTGCACTGCCATTCCTGCAGAAAAAGTGACAGCATGTTGTTCGGCAATTCCTACATCAAAAGCCCTGTCAGGCATTTTTTCCATCATTAAATTTAATGAACAACCTGTTGGCATAGCTGGTGTTACACCAATAATTTTATCGTTTGCCTGAGCTAATTCAATAATTGTTCTGCCAAAAACGGTTTGGTATTTTGGAGCTAATCTATCGTTACATTCCAATTTTATAATTTCACCTGTTTTTCTGTCGAAAGTTCCAGGTGCATGGTATTTAATAGGATCTCGTTCTGCTTTATCCAAACCTTTTCCTTTTTTTGTAATGATATGCAATATTTTAGGACCTGGAATTTCTTTTAAATCTTTTAGTAATTTGGCGAGTCTTATTACATCATGTCCGTCAACTGGACCAAAATATCTAAAGTTTAAAGATTCGAAAAGATTACTTTTTTGTAATAACGTTGATTTTACAGCACTTCCTAATTGTCTTACTACATCACGGGAGCTTTTCCCATAAGGACTACCCCCACCCATAAAATGCCATATTTTATCTTTAAAACGATTGTACGATTTGGAAGTTGTAATCTTTGTAAGATATTCGCTAAGAGCTCCTACATTTTTATCAATTGCAATGCCATTATCATTTAATATAACCAACAAATTACTTTTAGCCACGCCTGCATGATTCAAAGCTTCAAAAGCCATTCCAGCAGTCATTGATCCATCTCCAATAATGGCAACATGTTGTCTGTCCTTTTCATTTTTAAGAGCAGATGCTACTGCCATACCTAAGGCAGCGGAAATAGATGTAGATGAATGTCCAACTCCAAAAGAATCGTATTCACTTTCACTCATTTTTGGGAAACCACTAATACCTTGATACATGCGATTGGTATTAAAAATATCTTTCCTTCCTGTAAGTATTTTATGAGGATAAGCCTGATGTCCAACATCCCAAATAAGTTTATCATAAGGGGTGTTGAAAATATAATGCAAAGCAACAGATAATTCAACGGTACCAAGGCTTGAACCTAAGTGGCCAGGGTTATAGGAAACTGAATCAATGATAAACCGCCTTAACTCTTCGCAAAGTTGAGGTAATTGATCTTTATCTAATTTTTTTAAATCAGAAGGATAATTGACTAATGATAATAATTTCCCGGGTTCAGCAAGCATTTAGTTGAAAAGTATAAAGTTATAAGTTTGTGAAGTATTCTTTTGTATGAAATAATATAAAATTGATTTGGCAAATTTACTTATAATTTCGATAATTTTAAACGACAAT
>CAZUCB010000085.1:0-11552 GCA_964618755.1 uncultured Bacteroides sp.
CCAAAACTAATGCTTTGGAAGTATTGGTAAATAATACTAAAGAAACCTATAAAGAAGATACCGAACACACAAATTGAAAGTGCAATTTTGGCGGGTACATCGGTTTTGAAATATGCAATAGGGGTTTCGTTTTTATTGATAAACATTGCTTTTACTACCAATAAGTAATAATACAAGGAAATAGTTGCATTTAATACAGCTATAAACACCAACCAATAATAACCCGATGAAGCTGCTGCTGTAAATAGGAAAAACTTACCGAAATAACCCGCTACCGGTGGAATACCAGCCAAGGAGAACAAAGCAAGCATCATAATTAAACTCAACTTAGGATTGGTATGGTATAAACCATTGTAATCGTCCATGTTTTCTTTTTTGGTTTTGTAATAAATAACCGAAACTACACCAAAGGCTCCTAAATTGGAGAAAATATACACAAATACAAAATAAACTACAGAAGTCATTCCAATGCTACTGGCACCCAAAACACCTAACAATATAAAACCAGCCTGCGCAATAGATGAAAAAGCCAAGAATCGTTTCATATTTTGTTGGCGTATGGCAAATAAGTTACCAATGGTCATGGTTAATACTGAAATGATATATAGTAAAGGTTTCCAGATTACGGCAATAGAATTGAAAACAGTAAACAATACAATAATTAAAATAAATGCAGATGCTCCTTTTGAAATAACAGATAAATAAGAAGTAACATTTACTGGCGAACCTTCATACACATCGGCTGTCCATAGGTGGAAAGGTACCAACGAAATTTTAAATGCCATACCCGAAAAGAAAAAGATAAAGGCCAATGTTTGAAGCGGAATATTTGCAAATTTAAGGGCAACCACATCAAAATAAGTAGAACCTGTAGTTCCATAAATTAAAGCAATACCTAATAACAAGACTGCTGATGACATTGCAGCAGAAAGTATTAACTTAATACCTGCTTCGGCAGAATTATGACGGTAACGATCGTAAGCAGCCAATGCAGCCATCGGAATAGTGGCTAATTCCAATCCTAAATACAACATCAAAAAGCTACCCGAAGAAATCATAAACTGCATTCCTATCAAGGTTGAGAAAATCAACAAATAAAATTCGCTGATTTTGTATTTATTTTCGATGGTTTTTAACCATTCAACCGATTGCAATAATACTACCAACACACCCAAATTTAATATGTTTTTCATCGTCCATTGCAAATCTGTATTTTTATACATATTCCCAAAAAGATTTCCCGAAATATTTGGTAAAAATCCAATAATTACATTGATAGCAAAAAGTGCGGTTGCTAACCAAATTACCTTGATTTTCTTTTCTTCGTTAAATGAAAGGTCGGCAATTAATACCATTAAGGTAATAATGGTAAGAACCATTTCATGTCGCATTAATAAAAAACTATCTAAATTCATAACTATATACTATTTTTAATGAATCTCCTGATTAAATGAATTAGGGAATTATCGCTGTTAGTTGGTCAATAATTGGTTTTAAACTATCACCTATCATGGTTGATAACCAAAATGGGGCTATACCTATGGCTGCAATGGCAAGTATTAATGTAACAGTAGATAACTTTTCGTACCATTTTGCATCGTCTAAATGAAGAAAGTGATCATTTTTGATAGGTCCGAAAAGCAAAGCTCCCACCACCCGAAGTATGTAAACCGCCGTAATTACAATAGATGAAACTGCAACAATAGTAACTACTCTGTGGAATACATCAACATGTTGGAAAGCACCAAAGAAAATAGTCATTTCGGCAACAAAACCGCTTAAACCAGGTAAACCCAACGAAGCCAAACCAGCAATAACATAAGCAACCCCTAAAAATGGCATTACTTTCATCAATCCACCCATTTCGTTAATCATACGCGTATGTGTACGTCCGTATATCATGCCGATTAAAGCGAAGAAAAGAGCTGTCATTAAACCATGAGAAATCATTTGTAAAACAGCACCGTCCATGGCTGTTTTGTTCATCATTAATACCGCAAATAATACCAAACCGCAATGACTCACCGAAGAGTAAGCATTGATGTATTTTAAATCTTTTTGAACAATAGCACCAAAAGCACCGTACACAACACTTACAGAAGTTAAGATAATAAATATCCATGATAATTCCTGTGCTGCTTGTGGTAATAAGAAAATGGCTACTCTAAAAGCACCATAACCACCTAATTTCATTAATACACCTGCGTGTAACATTGAAACTGCTGTAGGAGCAGAAGCATGACCATCAGGCGACCATGTGTGGAAGGGAAATAATGCACCTAAAATTCCAAAACCAACAAAAGTCATAGGAAAAAACATACGTTGTGCTTCTATTGGAATGTGAACTTTGGCAATTTCTAAAATATTAAAGGTTAAAGGACCACCTTCAGGAGCTGAATTGGTATAAATACCTAATAAACCAACCAATAATAATGCAGAACCTCCCATCAACATTAATGTTAATTTCATTGCTGCATATTCTTTAGGACCACTTCCCCAAATTCCAATCAATAAATACATCGGAATTACCGCTACTTCATAAAAAAGGAACATGGTGAACAAATCCAGTGAAATAAAGAAGCCAAAAACACCACTTGAAAGTAATATTAAAGAAATAAAGAATTCTTTTGGTAAAAAATCAACCTGCCACGAGGCAAATATTCCTGCAAATACAACAATAGCTGTTAAAGCTATCATTGCCACCGAAATACCATCAACTCCTACGGCATAATGGATGTTAAGATTAGCATACCAAACATAATCGGCTTTAAATAACATTTCTGCCATATCTCCTGCAGCACGAGCTGATAAATAAGCATAAACCAAATAAGCTGCAAGAATCAATTGCAAACCCATACCAATGGCTGAAATTACTCTTGTATGTTTAGCGTTTTTTGCAATCATTATACCGAAAACAGTAAGAATTGGTATAATTACAAATAGTGATAATATGTCCATTTTTAGCTTATTAAATTGAATATAAATAAATGAAAAATATTCCTAATAAAATTGCACTTGAAATAAAAACAAATGCGTATTGTTGAACTTGTCCTGATTGGAATCCTTTGATCTTGAAAGATACTAAATTTGTAAACCAAGCAATACTATTCATAAATCCATCCACAATATGACGATCGAACCATGCAACCGGACGAGAAATATAATTGAAGATGACTTTTTTAGTTACAAAAAGATAAATCTCATCAAAATAGAATTTATTATAAATTGCTACATAAAAACCTTTCAGCGAAATTGCAATTTTTTGTGAAGCAGTAGATTCTTTTTTGTATAAAACAAAGGCAATTCCTATTCCGATAAGTCCAACTATTATTGAAGGTATTGCAACCGTCCATTCCAATTCTGAGTGAAAAGGAATACCATCAGAAGATACAAACTGACTGAAAGGAATATATCCTGAAAATATAGAAGCAATTGCTAAAAATATCAAAGGAAATGTCATCGTAATAGGAGCTTCGTGCGGTGTGTGATGGTAATGTGTATCTTTATTCCAGAAAATTCGGAAATATAAACGAAACATATAAAAAGCAGTTAAACCTGCAACAAACATTTGAACCACAAAAATCGGCATATTGTGATGATAAGCTGCTGTTAAAATTTCGTCTTTGCTAAAGAATGCAGAAAGAAAAGGAACACCGGCAATGGTTAAACATGCAATTAAAAAAGTAATATGTGTAATTGGTAAATATTTTCTTAATCCACCCATGTCTTTCATAGAATTACTATGAACTGCGTGAATAATTGCTCCGGCACCTAAGAATAATAAGGCTTTAAACATAGCATGTGTAAACAAATGGAACATAGAAGCCATATAACCTAAACCAGCTTCGCCACCATATTTGGAAACGCCCAAACCAACCATCATATAACCAATTTGCGACATGGTAGAGAATGCAAGCACTCTTTTAATATCATATTGTGTACAGGCAATTACCGCTGCAAAAAGCGAAGAAAAAGAACCTACATAAGCAACTACAAGCAATCCATCGGGTGCAGAAATTGCATAAACAGGGAAAAGACGTGCTACCAAATAAACACCCGCCACAACCATAGTAGCAGCATGTATTAATGCAGAAACAGGTGTTGGACCTTCCATTGCATCAGGCAACCATATATGTAATGGAAACATTGCCGATTTACCAGCACCACCCATAAACACAAATATCAACGACCAGGTCATTACCGATAATCCTAAGAAAGAAGCACCAGCACCTGTAGCCATTGCAGCACCACCTAGAGTTGTCAAATTAATAAAATCGAAAGTACCTGTATTAAAAGATAAAATTAAAATACCGATTAAAAATCCTAAGTCAGCAAACCGTGTAACAATAAATGCTTTTTTGGAAGCAGCCACTGCAGAAGGTTTTTCATAATAAAATCCTATCAACAAGAATGAAGAAACGCCCACTAATTCCCAAAAAATATACATTTGGAAAATATTGGTTGCTAACACCAATCCTAACATTGAAAAACTAAATAATGAAAGGTAAGCATAAAAACGTGCAAATCCTTTTTCGCCTTTCATGTAGCCGATACTGTATAGATGCACCATCAACGAAACTGTTGTAACAACAATCAGCATCATTACAGAAATTGGGTCAATCAATACACCTAAATCCACATGAAGTTTATCGGTAAATTGCAACCAAACGGTATTAAAAGCTAAAATTTTCTGATAAGCTCCATCTATTTTTTCTGAATTAAAGAAATACTGATAGGCTGTAAAATAGGATAAAATTGCGGCAATCAACAAACCGCAAGTTCCGATTATTCCAGAAACAATTGGTTTCATTTTGTGACCTAATAAACCAACAAAAAGAAAAACAAAGAGTGGAATTAATGGGATTAATACTGTATAACTAAAATTTGTCATATAATTTAAGTATAATTTATTTTTAGTACTTCATTTCGTTAGTTTTTTCCACATCTATCGACTGGAAGCTCCTGTAAATATTAATAATGAGTGCAATAGCCACGGCTGCTTCAGCAGCAGCAACAGCAATTATAAAAAGAGCAAAGAAATGCCCTTCTAATTGACCGGGGAATAAATATCGGTTAAATGCTAAAAAAATAATATTTACTGAATTTAGCATTAATTCAACAGACATCAAAATGGTTATCAAATTTTTACGAGTAATAAAACCATAAACACCTGCAAAAAACATTAAAGCTGCTGTTACTAAAAAATATTCTAATGGTATTCCTGTATTCATCTTTATTTAGTTTTAATTTTTTTGGCTACAACTATTGCAGCAATCATAGCTGCTAATAATAAAACACTAATTAACTCAAAAGGCAATGCATATCCTTGTTCACCCCAACTTATTAAACTATTTCCAATAAGATCCATATTTACTTCTTTTGGAACATCGCTACTTGCAATAAAAGTATGGTTTAATAATGTTGTAATAACCAATACGGCTCCTAAAATAGCAGCAATGGCACCATATACTTTTTTAAGCAATGCTGGAGATTCAAATTTTTCGTCGATATGGCTGGTAAGTAAAACCGAAAATATAATCAATACTACAATTCCACCAGCATAAAGTGTTAACTGAACTGCTGCAAGAAATTGGTAGTTCAACATAAAGTATAAAGCAGAAGTAGAAATAAGTACGAAAAGCAAAAACGTTGCAGCTCTTAAAATTCTACGGCTGGTAACTGTTAATATTGAAAATATAACAATCATAGCTGAGAAAACGATAAATATAATTTGATTTCCTAACATAATAAAATCTCTTTTTTATAAAATTAATTTTGTTGTTTTATTCTTAATGTTCTCTTGCCACAAAGAAAAAGTATTTATATGCACTCCATTTACTCAAGACACTTCTACTACTTTTACCTTTTCTTTAAGAGAAGAACCTGGTTTATTTAATGTTTTAATTAATTTTTCTTTGTTAAACACTGCATGTTCGAATCCTTGTGAGAAAATAATAGCATCTTGAGGGCAAACTTTTACACAAAGACCACAAAAAGTACACATTGATAATTTATAAATATAAACATCAAGTTCTTTTTTCATCTTCCCATCAGCTTTTTCAACCTGTTTGCTAATAACTTCAATGCTCCCATTAGGGCAGTTGATTTCACAAATACTACAAGCTGTACATTTATGCTGATTGTTTTCATCGTGAGGCATGGTAACTTCGCCTTTAAATCTGTCGAACATCTTTAAAGTCTTCCTGTTTTCAGGATATTGTTGTGTTATAATTGATTTGGGATGAACAAAATAATAACCCGTAACTTTCATGCCTGTAAGTAAGGTTTTAATCCCTTTGAATAATTCTTTAAAATAATCTATGATAGCATTCATATTCTAACCGCTATTAATTTTTATATTTTTAGAAATGCCAACCCATTAACACAATAAGTGCCATGAGGATAATATTGAATAAGTTAATAGGTAATAAATATTTCCATTCAAGTTTTAGCAATTGATCAATTCTTAAACGAGGGAAAGTCCATTTGAACCACATCATAATAAAAATAACAACCATTGTTTTTCCCATATACCAAAAGAATGGTGGAATATAATCCATCACATTGTTAAACCCTAAAGTCCATTCACCAAAAAATGGTCCTAAATGAAATGGCATCCAACCACCCCAAAAAATAGTAGCAGCAATAGAAGCTACAATAAACATATTCATATATTCAGCTAAGAAAAAGAAAGCGAATTTAATACCTGAATATTCAGTATGAAATCCTGCAGTTAATTCTGATTCAGCTTCAGCTAAATCGAAGGGACCTCTGTTAGTTTCGGCTGTACCGGCAATAATAAATACAAGAAAAGCAATAAATGCAGGCACATGACCTGTAAAAATGAACCATCCATTACGTTGAGCTTCTACTATAGTTGATAGTTGCATACTTCCAGCTAAAATAACGATAGTAACTAATGACATTCCAACAGAAAGTTCATAACTAACAATTTGTGCACCACTCCGCATAGCTCCAATTAAGGAATATTTATTATTACTTGACCAACCTGCCAATAAAATACCAATCACGCCTAAAGAAGAAACTGCCATAACATAGAAAACACCTATATTAAAATCTATTGCATGCAAACCTAATCCAAAAGGAATGGCTGCAATTGCCATAAAAGATGCAATAATAACAATAAATGGAGCTAAGTTGAATAAAAATTTATCGGCTTTATTAATTGGAATTAATTCTTTCATCAGCAATTTAATAAAATCTGCTATTGTTTGAAAGATTCCATAAGGACCAACCCTGTTAGGTCCTACTCTATTTTGTATAAATGCACATACTTTTCTTTCGGCATACACCAAAAATAAGCCTATTACTGCATAAAACAAAAGAAAAGCTACTCCTATAAGTGTCATTTCAATAATCATTGCCCAAAACGCAGGCAAATTATCATACAGCAATTTATCTATCCATTGATTAAACGAAGTGAGATCGTAAATATTAAATTTCATTTTCTCTTTTTTTGTTAATGATACAATTAAAAGTTGAAAAACTATCTGTCAATATCTGGTATAACTAAATCCAAAGAACCGCTGATAGCAACTAAATCTGCAATTTTGTAACCTGCTGCCATTTTATTGATAGCTGAAAGATTACTAAAATTAGGTGACCGGAATTTTGCTCTGTAAGGATATTTTTCACCTTTGCTTAAAATATATACTCCAAATTCTCCTCTTGCAGCTTCCACACGTTGATAATATTCACCTTCGGGTAATTTAATAATTGGTTTCATTTTAGCCGTATAATCACCATCAGGAATATTATCAATCAATTGTTCAATAATCTTCAAGGATTCCCACATTTCCTCCACTCTTGCTTTGTATCTGTGGAAAGTATCGCCTTTGGTATATAAAATTTCTTTGAAATCAACTTTATCATAAGCACTGTAAGGATGATGTTTTCTAATATCACAAGCAAATCCTGATGCTCTTCCCGAAGGTCCTGTAACACCATAAGATATTGCATCTTCTAAAGTTAAAAATCCAACATCATTGGTTCTTTCTTGTAAAATTACATTTCCAGTAAGTAGTTCGTCATATTCGGGTAGTTTTTTTCTGAAATAAACAATATAATCTTTAACTCTTTTTATAAAGTTAGGATGTATATCATTCATTAAACCACCAGGTGTATTAAAACTTTGCAAAAGACGAGCTCCTGTAGTTTCTTCGAAAATATCTAAAATAGGCTCTCTATCTCTTAATCCATAAAAATAAGTAGTTAATGCACCTAAGTCCATTCCAAAGGCACACCACCACAATTGATGAGAAGCTAAACGGGTTAACTCGCTTAATATCGTTCTGATATATTTAACTCTTTCGGGTACTTCAATCTGCAGTGCATTTTCAACCAAAAGACAAACTGCTTCATTGTTAATATGAGCAGACAAATAATCCATACGATCAGTTAAATGAATAATTTGCTGATAAGTGAGCTTTTCACACATTTTTTCAATTCCACGATGAATGTAACCACAATGAGGTTGAACATTCAAAACAGTTTCACCCTGTAAAGATACTTTGAAACGTAAAACACCATGAGTGGATGGGTGCTGCGGACCCATATTTATAATATATTCTTCTTCCTGAATAGTATTATTATCTAAAATAAGATCTTCCATAATTATTTACCTTGAAACTATATTATTATCGGTATAATCTTTGCGTAAAGGATAGCCAACCCAATCTTCTTCATCTAAAAAGATTCTTCTCATATCAGGATGATTTGTAAAAGTAATTCCAACTAAGTCATAAACTTCACGTTCGTGAAAATCAGCAGTAAGCCAAATATTACTTACAGTATCCAAAACAGGATTTTCTCTGCTTGCAGCTTTTGCCGTTAAAACTATACAATGCCTATGTTTTATTGATTCTAAATGATAAACTACCGAATAAGCATCTGGCAAATCATTTCCCGTTAAGCAAAACAGATAATCAAATGATAAATCTGGATTGTTTTTTAACATGAATGCTGTTTTCGACAATGATTCAGGAGCAACATCTAAGGTTAAATATTGAGGTCCTTGGGTAATGTTTATAGTTGAATCAATGGATAGAATTTTTTCTTTTAATTGTTCGTTATTCATTATGCTGGTGTTATAAAGAATTTAAAACTATATTTTATTTTCTGCTTCTGCAAAAGTATCAGGTTGTTTACGAGGGTTTCTCATAGTTTCTGTTTGAATTTTGCGTTGCAGTTGCATTACACCATACAATAATGCTTCGGGACGTGGCGGGCATCCAGGTATATATACATCCACAGGGATTACGTTTTCAACACCTTTTATAACATGGTATGAATTATAATAAAATGGTCCACCCGAAATTGCACAAGCACCCATCGCAATTACATACTTAGGTTCCGACATTTGATCGTACAAACGTTTAAGCACCGGAGCCATTTTGTTTACAATAGTTCCTGCAACTACAATAACGTCTGCCTGACGTGGGCTGGCTCTGTAAACTTCAATTCCGAAACGAGCAAAATCGTGACGGCTGGCACCTGCTGCCATCATTTCGATACCGCAACAAGCAGTAGCAAATGTTAATGGCCAAACAGAATTTGAACGCCCCCAGTTAACGATAGCATCAACAGTTGTAAAAAATATATTACCTCCTGTTTGTTTGAAGAGTTCCAACGTTTCGTTATCGTTGAAATCTTCATATTTCATTGACTTTATTCCCATATCAAAGCATGTTTTTTCCAGGCGTATAATAAACCTAAACCAAGAATTGTAAAGAAAATAAGGATTTCTACAAACGCAGCCATACCAACTGTTTTCATTATAACTGCCCAAGGGAACAGAAATACGGTTTCTACATCAAAAACCAAAAATAAAATGGCAAACAGATAATATCCTACATTAAACTGAAGCCATGTTTTTCCTTGTGTTGGAATTCCACATTCGTAAGGTTCTGATTTTTGAGGATTACGGGATTGAGGTGCTACAAGTCCTGAGAATATCAAGGCTCCACCTACCAATACTGCCGCTACGATAAAAAATAGAATTAAACTTTCGCTATTCATACGATTTTTTATTATGAACTAATATAATCTGCAATATTAAAAAAAATAAATTAACATAACAAGTTTCAGGTGAACTAATTTTATACACAGTATTTGTATTATTTATCAACAAAAGTATGATAATTATCATTGCAAGCAAATGCAGTAAAGGTTTAGGAATTACTTAGTAAAAAGAAATAAATATATTTTGACAGGTTCAATTTTAATATTAATTTTACTCACTGAATTTTTAATAAAATCAAAGCGATAAAATCTCTTATTCATCATATTATAAATAAAATATTATGGCAAATTTATCCACCACGTATTTAGGATTAAAATTACGAAATCCTATAATTGTTAGTAGTTGCGGACTAACTAACTCATTGGAAAACATCCAACAAATGGAAGATGCAAACGCCGGTGCTATTGTGTTGAAATCTATTTTTGAAGAGCAAATTGTTTTTGAAGCTGACAAATTTATTGACAGCACAGATCCTTCTCTCAGTGCCATGAAAAAAGGCTTTGATGATATTTTGCAAAATAGAAGCTATGATTATATTGAAGCTATGGATTACATGATTAATTTTGCGAAAGAACATACCTTGAAAGAATACCTTGATTTTATTAAACTGGTTAAGAGTTCTGTTAAAATACCAATCATTGCAAGTATTAATTGTGTTTCGGCTTACGACTGGAGCTTTTTTGCCAAAAGAATACAGCAAGCCGGTGCCGATGCTTTGGAATTGAATATTTTTATTCTTCCTTCTGATATTAATAAAACGGCTGCCAATTATGATGAAATGTACAAAAAAATCATCAAAGACGTTACGAAATATGTTACGATTCCTGTTTCTTTAAAATTAAGTTATTATTCTTCAAGCATTGTAAATACATTTATCAATCTTTCCATTTCGGGCATTGCAGGTATGGTATTGTTCAACAAACCTTATAATCCTGATATCAATATTGAGAAAATAGAAATTTCGACGGGTAAGATATATAGTTCGGAGGATGATTATTCCCGTTCGCTCAGATGGACGGCTATACTTTCGGGTAAGGTTGGTTGTGATCTGGCTGCTTCCACAGGGATTCATAATTATGAAGCTGTGGTAAAATTACTATTGGCAGGCTCTAACGCTGTACAAGTGGCTTCGGTGTTGTATGAAAAAGGAATTGACGAAATTAAAAATATAGTAGATGGATTAAATAATTGGATGGATGCTCACAACTTTAAAACTATTGAAGAATTTAGAGGTAAATTATCGCAGATAAATATTAAAAACCCTGCGGTATTGGAACGTGTGCAGTTTATGAAATCTTATGCTAATATTATTTAATCGTTTATAATTAACAAAAAAAGCGAGCTGATAAAATCAGTTCGCTTTTTTTGTTAATTACAACCAAATATCTTAATATTCCGCCGGTAATTCCTTCATTTGTTTTAAAGTAAAAACAGGGCCGTCTTTGCAAACAAAAACTTTACCTACATTACATCTGCCACATTTACCAAAACCGCATTTCATACGATTTTC
>CAZUCB010000086.1:0-11483 GCA_964618755.1 uncultured Bacteroides sp.
TCAGTATCCGGTGCTCATTGAGGCTGTCGAAATGGGTCATTTAAAAAAATAATAAAAACTATTGCCTAAACTTTTTTATTTTTGCAACGTGAATAAAAAAATAGCTTTCCAAACCTTCGGCTGCAAACTAAATTTTGCCGAAACCTCCCAAATATCCAGACAATTTATTGAAAATGGCTATGAAATAGCCGATTTCAAAGAAACAGCCGATGTGTATGTTATCAATACCTGTACCGTTACATCTATTGCCGAAAAGAAATGCAAAACAGCCATCAGAAGTGCAATAAACCGCAATCCTGACGCCAAAGTAGCCGTAATCGGATGTTTTTCTCAGCTAAAAGCCGAAGAAATTCAGGAAATAGAAGGTGTTGATTTAATTGTAGGCAATAACGAAAAACACAAATTATTTGAAATCATCAGCAATCGCAAAAACAATACCGCTGCCAACTGTGCGTATTGCGATGTAAAACAGATGGAGAAATCAGATGCTTTCGTCCCCTCCTATTCCTCCGGCGATCGTACCCGTTCTTTCCTGAAAATTCAGGATGGCTGCGATTATTTCTGCACGTATTGTGCCATACCTTTTGCCAGAGGCAGAAGCCGAAGCGATACCATTGAAAATATTGTGAAATCAGCAGCAGCAATTGCTAATGAAGGATTGAAAGAAGTAATTTTAACAGGTGTTAATATTGGCGATTTCGGCAAACAAAACAACGAAAGTTTTTTGCAATTGATAACAGCCTTGGATAAAGTTAACGGCATTGAACGTTACCGTATTTCATCCATAGAACCCGACTTGCTGACCGATGAAATTATTGAATTTGTTGCAAACTCCAGTAAATTCCTACCTCATTTTCACATCCCATTACAATCGGGTAGCAATAAAATTCTGAAAATGATGAAACGCCATTATCAGCGTGAATTATTTGCCGAAAGGGTGAATAAAATAAAATCTGTTATGCCCGATGCATGCATTGCAGCAGATGTAATTTGTGGATTTCCGGGTGAGACAGATGAAGATTTTAAGGATACATACAATTTTATTGATGCTTTGCCCATATCCTACCTTCATGTTTTTACTTATTCCGAACGACCCGATACCATTGCGGCTCAACTTGAAGGAAAAGTTGCAGTAAATATCCGTCGCGAAAGGAGTAAAGCATTGCAAATTCTTTCAGATAAAAAGAAACATGAGTTTTACCTCGAAAACACAACTTCCGTCAGAAAAGTACTATTTGAATCGGATATTCACAATGGCTTTATTTTTGGATTTACAGATAATTACATACGTGTGAAAATAAAAGCTGATAAAGAACTTATCAATAAAGTAAAAAAAATAGAATTGAAAAATATAGATAAAGATGATGTTTTTTTTATTAAATTTGTACTTTAAAACATAAGCTTATGAACTCACATATAAATTTACAATATATAACAAATGAACAGGGAAATAAAATTGCTGTTCAAGTTCCATTTAAAGAATGGAACAATTTGTTAAAAGAATACATCCACCTCAAACAAATGTTTTTTCTTAAAAAAGAAATTAAACAGGGCTTGACTGATTTAAAAGCGATAGAAATGGGAAACTCCAAAGAAATCACTTTATCAGCATTTTTAGATGAAAACTAAAATAATAACCTCCGAAAACTTCCGAAAAAAAGCAAAGCGATTTTTAAAGAAATATCAATCTTTAAAAACAGAATTGCAAATACTAGAAAAGCAATTATTAGTTAATCCTGAGTTGGGAACAAACATTGGAAACGATTGCTATAAAATAAGAATTGCTGTTCAAAGTAAAGGAAAAGGCAAAAGTGGAGGACTAAGAGTTATTACAAATGTTGTCATACATATCAATCAAGAGAATGATAATTTAAAAATAATTGGATTGGTAACCATTTATGATAAATCTGAATATGATAGCATTTCAGATAAAAATTTGATTGAACTAATAAAAAAAATTAAGCAGGAGATTAGAGATACTGAAAAACATTAATAGCAATCTGATTAAAACACTTCTCTCAGATTTTGAAGTTTTCATTTAAAACCATCGGATTAATAAGAAATTTCATATTTGCTTTATCAATACAACTTCAAAACAGAATAATTTTAAAGACAATACTTCAAAAATTTATCAATAATTATTTTTTTCTTTAAAGATTGGTGAATTCAATAAAAATGAGTTCGTAGCAATCATACATAATATTGACTTGTTATTGATATTAATTAAAAGATATCTCACAAATTAATTGCTATAAATCAGTTTTTTTATTTTCAATTAAAAAAAATATTATCTTTGAACCTTATTTTATTATGAATATACTTTACTTACTAATTGGAGTCAGTCTTTTTGCTGCAATTATTTTTTTGTGGCTTTTTATCTGGAGTGTAAAATCCGGACAATATGATGATAATTATACACCATCTATCAGGATATTATTTGATGATGATGAAGTAAAGGAAAAAGAAATTACTAAGAAATAACAATTCACTTAATTCTTAAAGTATGGAGATACAAAAATTCAACTACGACAACGCCATTGTTAGAAATTTTATCTGGGCTACAGTAATCTGGGGAGCCGTTGCCATTGTTGTTGGTCTGTTAGCAGCCTTACAATTGGCATTTCCTGTATTTAACCTTGGAATAGAATTCACCGCATTTGGAAGGGTAAGACCAGTTCATACCAATGCTGTTATTTTTGCTTTTATTGGTAATGCCATGTTTGCAGGGGTATATTATTCCTTACAGAGGGTATTGAAAGCAAGAATGTTTAACGATATTCTCAGTAAAATTAATTTCTGGGGATGGCAATTAATCATTGTTTTGGCTGCAGTTTCCTTACTTGGAGGTATAACAACCGGCAAAGAATATGCCGAATTGGAATGGCCTATAGATATCCTGATTGCTATCATCTGGGTTACCTTTGGATGGAATATGATTGGCACCATTATTAAACGCCGCGTCAAACACATATACGTTGCAGTATGGTGGTATTTGGCTACATTTATTGGTGTTGCAGTGTTGCATATTGTAAATTCTATAGAAATCCCTGTATCTCTTTTAAAAAGTTATCCTATTTACGCTGGAGCTCAGGATGCTGTTGTTCAATGGTGGTACGGGCATAATGCTGTTGCTTTTTTCCTTACTACTCCATGGTTGGGCATTATGTATTATTTCCTTCCAAAAGCTTCCGATAGACCAATTTATTCCTATCAACTATCAATCATTCATTTCTGGGCACTGATTTTTATTTATATGTGGTCAGGTCCTCATCATTTGTTATATCAGGCTTTGCCGGATTGGGTTCAGGCATTAGGTGTAACTTTTTCAATTATGCTCATTGCACCTTCCTGGGGAGGTATGATCAATGGATTTTTAACACTCAGAGGTGCATGGGATAAGGTACGTGATAGTGCAGCTTTAAAATTTATGGTAGTGGCTATTACTGCTTACGGTATGGCAACTTTTGAAGGACCGATGATGTCACTGAAAAGTGTAAATGCCATCAGTCATTTTACTGACTGGACCATAGCACATACACATATAGCTGGTATGGGCTGGAATGGTGGTTTAATTTTTGGTATGCTATACTGGTTGGTTCCAAAAATGTTCAGAACAAAACTATATTCCGAAAAACTCGCTAATACCCATTTCTGGATTGCTACTTTAGGCATATTAATGTTTGCAATACCATTGTACTGGGCAGGAATTACCCAATGGTTGATGTTACGCGAATACAATGTCAACGGCTTATTGGCTTATCCTAATTTTATTGAAACTTCTTCACGCTTACACCCCATGTATGCATTGAGAATAGTAGGCGGTGTACTATTTTTAGTTGGATTCCTAATGTTTTTATTCAACATTATAAAAACTATCAAAATGGGTGTTCTTGAAAACAATGAAGCATCAGAAGCATTTGCACTTGTTAATACTGATAAAAGGAACACTGCCAGTGAAACTTTGCATCGATGGATGGAAAGAAAAGCTGTTCGGTTCTCAATTTTTGTATTTATTGCACTTGTAATTGGAGGAATTGTAGAAATTATACCAATGATGAAAGTAGATTCAAATATTCCTAAAATTTCATCAGTTAAACCATATACTCCATTAGAACTTGAAGGACGTGATATTTATATCAGCAATGGCTGTTACAATTGTCATTCACAACAAGTACGTCCGCTTAGATATGAAACCGACAGATATGGCGAATATTCTAAAATAGGCGAATTTGTTTATGATCATCCATTTCAATGGGGATCTCGCCGTACAGGTCCTGATTTAGCCCGTGCAGGATATATTGGAAGTTCTACCTATAAAACAGCTATTTGGCATTATAATCATTTTATGAAACCGTTGGAAATGATACCTCAATCGATAATGCCAGCTTATCCATGGTTAACGAATAAAGAGGTTGATTTATCAATGCTTGCAACAAAAATTAGGACTATGCAAATGCTTGGCATTCCTTATCCTAAAGATTTTGATAAAATTGCTACCGAAGAATACTTAAAACAGGCTCAGCTTATTGTTGCAGATTTAAAAGCTTCAGGTGTTCAAGTAAAACCAACTTCTGAAATAGTTGCAATGATTGCATACTTACATAAGCTTGGTAAAGATATTTCTCCTGCTGCTAATAAACCAATTAAATAAGACAATGGGATTTGTAAGCGATGTATTAGGCAACGAAAATGGAATCCAATGGTATTATATTATCGGATTACTTATTTTTCTTACTCTATTTATTATACTGGTTTATAGAATTGTAAAAATTCCTAAATCAAAATTAGTCGACTACAAAAAATCAATTTTTGAAAACGATAATTCTGTTGAGAAAAAATAAACATTTAATACTGAATATTATGGATGAAAATATTACAGATAAAATTAATGAGACCAACAAACAAGAAGAAAACCATGAACATGAGTATGATGGGATCAAAGAACTGAACAATCCGTCACCCATGTGGGTAATTTTACTTTTTCTGGTTACCATTGGGTTTTCTGGTATTTATGCTGTGAAATACTTTGGATATCCTAACAATGGTATGGATCAGGTAAGCGAATATAAAACTTCTATCGAAGATCAAAAATTAAAAATGAGCCAGGCTGCTGATAGCAAGGCTGGATCTTTACCAGAACCAGCAATGATTGCTGAAGGAGAAAAATTATATAAAGAAAAAGGTTGTATAGCTTGCCATGGACAAAAAGGCGAAGGGAATGCCATTGGCCCTAATTTGTGCGACAATTTTTGGATAAATGGCTGTAAAACTGAGGAAATTATTCTTATAATATCAGAAGGTAAACCCGAAAAAGGAATGACTCCATTCAAATCAACTTTAACAGCATCACAAATTAAACAATTGGCTGTATATATTCAAAAATCGCTAAGTAAGTCAAAACCTGAAAATGGAAAAGCAGCTCAGGGAATAGAATGTAAATAGTAATTTAACACAATTTTCTAACACCAAAGCTGGTAATCTAAGACTAATGGAAATTAACAATGAAGCTTTTCGAGACAGGCCTCTAAATTTAGACGAAGCTGGTAATACCAAAAGGATACTCGCAAAGCAACCTAAAGGAAAATGGTACAATAGACGTACTGTATTTGCATGGATTTGTATTTTATTTCTGGTATTGGCTCCCATCATTAAAATCAATGGCAATCCACTGATGTTGTTGGATATTGCTAACCGTAAGTTTTCATTATTTGGCAACCTCTTTTTTGCACAGGATACTTTTATCATGGCATTGATAATGCTGGTTACAGTAGTTTGCATAGTTTTGTTCACTGTTATTTATGGAAGGTTATGGTGTGGTTGGGCTTGTCCGCAAACTATTTTTCTGGAAATGATATACCGCCGTATTGAATATCTTTTCGAAGGAAATCCCCGTAATAATTTAAAAAACAAAAAAGATGATCCTTTCTTTATATTCAGGAGAATAGGAAAACATCTAAGTTTTATCATCATATCTTTTATTATCACCAATGTGTTTCTGATGTGGTTTACAGGCCCTGATAAATTACTTGATATAATAAGCTCTCCTATCAACGAAAATCAGC
Organism: uncultured Bacteroides sp.; assembly: GCA_964618755.1. Classification (GTDB taxonomy): domain Bacteria; phylum Bacteroidota; class Bacteroidia; order Bacteroidales; family JACABE01; genus JACABE01. The sequence goes on from CAZUCB010000086.1 coordinate 6,063, forward strand.
TTGGTTTTATATTTATGGTTGGAGTTTCATTATTTTATTATTTTGTTTATGCATATTTACGTGAACAAATTTGTACAGTATTTTGTCCTTATGGGCGACTTCAAGGTGTATTACTTGATTCAAGATCAATTTCCGTAATTTATGATTTTAAACGTGGAGAACCCAGAGGAAAAAAAAACGAAGGCGACTGTATCGACTGTGGTCAGTGTATTGCTGTTTGTCCAACAGGTATTGATATTAAAAACGGATCACAATACGAGTGCATAAATTGTACAGCTTGTATTGATGAATGCAACAATGTGATGGAAAAAATTAATAAACCAGTTAATCTGATAAGATTTGATTCATACCATGGGATAGAAACTGGGAAAAAATCAATATTCAATGCTCGTACTTATGCTTACTCGGCAGTATTGCTTATTCTTATTTTCGTACTGGGATTTACAGTTTCAAATAGAAATTCGATAGATGTTTCTATAATAAGAATGCCAGGAACCATGTGTCAGATAATTGACTCAACAAACGTTTCGAATATTTACAATGTAAAAATAATAAACAAAACAAATAAAGCTAAGCATATAGCATTCAAATTGATGGAAATACAAGGTGTAAATCTTGAATTTACAAATGATATTTCTTTGATTGAGGAAGGGAAAACCATAGAAACTGTATTGATGATTAAACTTCCTAAACAACTATTAACAGGGCGAACTACTAACTTAGAAATTGGCATTTTTGAGAACAATACTATGATTGCTAAAACTGTTATAAATTTTATTGGACCACAAAATTAAAAAAATGAAATTCAACTGGGGACACGGGATTTTTGCATTCATGACTTTATTTTTACTATTATCAATTGGTTTTATTATCTTTTCACTTAATCAGTCAGAAGACCTTGTATCGGATGATTATTATGAAAAAGGTGCAGACTATTCAAAACAAATTGAAATTAACAAAAGATCAGCTATATATCTTGATAGTATTGCTATAAATTCAATTGGAACAAATATAAATATATCTTTGTGTAAAAGTCTTGAAAACTCGGGAGATACTTTGTTTGTTCATTTCTACAATCCTTCTGACAAAGAAGCGGATTTTAAAATTAAATTTCCAATGTCAGATGAAATAAATATTCCTTTTTCTGAACTAAAATCTGGCCGATATCAGGTAAAAATGTTATGGAATCATAAGCATTTAATATATAATTTTGAAAAAGAAATAACTATAAACTAATGGAAATTATAATTGCAGGTTTTTTATTTGGATTAATTGGTAGTCTGCACTGTGCAGGAATGTGTGGTCCTATTGCTCTTAACCTTCCATTACGTGGCAGAACTTTTGCCGAAAGATTGCTAAGTGGAATATTATACAATCTTGGGCGTACATTCATGTATGGAATAATGGGTGCCATATTTGGTTATATTGGACAAGGGTTAATGATGCTTGGCTTTCAACGATGGGTTTCTATAGCAATGGGGATTTTGCTGATAATTTCTGTTTTAGCACCTTTTGTTTTCAAAAAAATACATTTTAAACAATTTGATTTGTTTACAGGATTTATTCGAACAGCTATCCAGAAACTTTTTACTTTACGTTCTTACAAAGGACTTTTCATGATTGGCATGCTGAATAGTCTTTTGCCTTGTGGGTTGGTTTACATGGCAATTATTGGGGCAATTGCCTCAGGTAATGTTTATTACGGCAGCCTGTATCTGATTTTTTTTGGTTTAGGAACTTTACCTTTGATGCTTGCAATTTCATTGATTGGAAATGCTATCACTATAAGTTTGAGAAATCGAATAAACAAATTCATTCCGTATTTGGTTGTATTAATAGGTTTATTATTTATCCTTAGAGGTTTATGCCTTGGTATCCCATACATTAGCCCTTCGATTAAGAAACTCGAAACTACATTACAATTGAAACCAGTCGATGTTGGCCAGCAGAAAATCGAAAAGAATGGTGATTGTTGTCATTCTAAATAAATAACAAAATGCACTCCGAAAACGCTTGTATCCATTGTGGCGCTGATTGTGGAAAAAACCCAACCATCTGGAATGAAAAAAAATTTTGTTGCAATGGTTGTCAACAGGTTTATCAACTCTTAAATGAATACAAACTTCAACAATACTATACTTTAGCTCAATTACCAGGTATTAAAGCTGAAGAAATAAATTATAATAGCAAATACGCTTTCCTTGATAAAGATGAGATAAAATCTCGTATCTTTGAGTTTTATGAAAACAATTTTGCAAAAGTCACCTTTTATATTCCTGCAATCCATTGTATTTCTTGTATTTGGCTGCTCGAACACTTAAATAAACTTAATGAAGGGATAAAACAATCTTCTGTTGATTTTATTAAAAAAACATGCAGTATTACATTTAATACACAGGAAATTACTTTACGACAAGTAGTTGAATTGCTGGTTTCAATACACTATATCCCTGAAATATCACATCAATCACTTGAAGGAAAGGATAAAAAGAAAACAAACAATGCCCTTACTTATAAAATAGGTATCGCGGGATTCATTGCCGGAAATGTAATGTTGTTCAGTCTTCCTGTTTATTTTAACGGAAAACCGCTCGAAGGATTATTGGGCGTATTCTTTAGCTATATTTCATTTATTCTGACGTTACCGCTGGTATTTTATTGTGGCAGCGATTATCTTATATCAGCATGGAAAGCTATTCGTAGAAAAATAATAAATATTGATTTACCAATTGCTTTGGGAATTTTAACACTGTTTTTTGTTACATGCTACGAAATATTTACCAATACCGGACAAGGATATTCCGACAGCCTTTCGGGTCTATTGTTCTTTTTGTTATTAGGGAAATGGTATCAGGGTAAAACGTATGAAGCACTTTCTTTTGACAGAAATTACAAATCATACTTTCCAGTTGCTGTCACCAAAATTACTGATAATGGAGAAGAAAATATTTTACTAAAAGATATTAAAGTTGACGACCTACTTTTGATAAGAAATAAAGAACTAATACCTGCCGATGCTGTGCTGGTGGATGGCATCGGACTTATTGATTATAGTTTTGTATCCGGTGAATCAACACCCATACGTAAAGAAAATGGCGAGCCTCTTTATGCCGGTGGCATCCAGGTACAGGGGGCAATTACAATTAAGGTTGCAAAAGAAGTAAGTCAAAGTCATCTTACACAGTTATGGAACCAAAGCGAAACAAAACAACATACGACTAAACATTTACTCACTTTTATTGACAGAATAAGTTTCTATTTTACATTAATCATCGTAAGTGTTGCCATTGCAGGTTTCTTATACTGGTGGTTGCATGGGCAATTTCATGTAGCTGTGCTGGTTTTTACATCTGTGCTTATTATCACTTGTCCGTGTGCTTTGGCTCTTTCATTGCCTTTTACAATGGGTAATTCCATTCGTTTATTGGGCTTAAAGGGTGTTTATCTTAAGAATACACAAATTATCGAAAACCTTACAAAGATTGACTGCATAGTATTCGATAAAACAGGAACAATTACTATCCCCGATCAGAACAATATTACTTATACGGGTAAAATTCTTAGTGATAAAGATATGATTGCCATTGTATCTTTGGTTCGGCAGTCAACACATCCCTTAAGCCAGGCGCTTTCCAAGTATTTTGAGGAAACAATAACATTGCCGGTTGCAGGTTATGTTGAAATATCAGGAAAAGGAAGTTTTGGTATCGTAAATAATTGCAGGGTAAGGCTTGGGTCTGCAGCATATTTAGGCGTTGAAAACATAAATATTGACGATAGATCGGCAAAAGTTTATATCGAAATTGATACTATTTATTTCGGTTACTTTACCATCGGGAACAAATACAGAGAGGGGTTTCTGGAAGTTGCAAAAATACTTAAACAAAACTTTAAGCTTTATTTGTTGTCGGGCGATAATCCTTCGGAAAAAGAATTTCTGAAAACTTATTTTGAGGAAGATGCTTTGTTCTTTGAACAAACGCCACAAGACAAGATGAATTTTATCAGAAAATTACAGGAAAAAGGACATTATGTGTTAATGGCCGGTGATGGGTTAAACGATGCAGGCGCTTTTATGCAAAGCAACGTAGCCGTTTCGGTTGCTGATGACATTTACCATTTTTCGCCGGCTGGTGATATTATTATTGAAGCCGGGAAATTTCAAAACATAAACAAAATTATTCGCTTCTCTAAGCAATCACTCAATGTTGTGAAAATAAGTTTAACTATTTCTTTTATTTACAATATTCTTGGTCTCATTTATGCATTGTCGGGCAGCATGTCGCCGGTAGTTGCAGCTATTTTAATGCCGATAAGCTCAGTATCTGTAGTGGCTATTGCTATCTTCGGAACAAAACTGGCAGCCAATAGCTCAATCAATAAATAAAGCAGTGTAACAAAATTGTTGCACTGCTATTATTACTTAATACCTACGCTATAGTAGATATTTAATTTGAACCTCAGCTTAATTAAAAACCAATATATTTTATCAACACTTGAAAATTTATATTAATATTACCTTTGCCAAACAATTGGTAAATATGTAAAAACTAAGTTTTCCCTTTTCATTTTAATACAATAATATTTTAATTCATTAATTCTTCAACTTTTAGAATTAAAATATATTATATTTGTACTTTCATTTATTAACTAAAATCTTATTAAAATGCATTACATGTATCTTATTATTTATTTGCTAATTGTATTGGCAATATTAATTAAAACGTATGGTATTATCACAATAATCAAAGGTTTTATCAATAAAAATCAAAAGCAATGGGTAAAAGGATTTTACTTGGTTGCCCTTGCATGTATTTTATTTGTTACAATGTTGGCTGTTGGAATTCATGGATGTCCTAAATTTATGAAATGTAAAAAAGAATGTCATGATGAATGGATGATGAAAAATGACAGTTGCAAAATGAGTCCAAATGATATGCCTTGCTGTAAAATGCATTGTATGGAAATGATGCAAAATTGTTGTAAACATGAAAAAATGGATTCAACAATGTGCAAAGAATACAAATCAATGGAAGAAAAACCTATTAAATAGGTTAAACACTTAAATCTTAATAAAAAAGGCTTTCTAACTGAGAAAGCCTTTTTTATATACCTGCTTATTTCATTTTTGCTAGCTGTTACTAAAATAGCTTTCCTCCTTTTTACCATTGAATTTTCAGCATTATTTGAAAAAACTCTAAGCCCTAAAAAACTTCCAAAAGCATTAGAAATAAACCATTTAAAAATTTCTAAAATATTTAATAAAAAATCTTTGTTCGCTATACTTAAAATTCTAACTTTGCAACAAAATATTAAATCAATCAATTATTAACATAAAAAGGTCAAAAATAATGAAAAAAAATGTCATCATTATTGGAGCTGCCGGTCGTGATTTTCACAATTTTAACTGTTATTACAGAG
>CAZUCB010000087.1:0-3138 GCA_964618755.1 uncultured Bacteroides sp.
CAATACTTGGCTATAGACCGAATAAAATAACAATAACAGGAGAGATAAGATTTGAGGATGGATTCATTAACATACTGGATATAGATAACAAAATAATAAATAAATTAAGCCTTGAAGTAGTTGATGAAATTATTTTGAAATATTCTGCATTTAAAGGGGAACTACCTGTAGGCAGTCTCAAAAACTTTATTCCATCACAAGGAGCAGATAATAAGATTATAATCAAATCACAAAATGATGTTTATAAATACAATCTTTATTTAGAAAATCAACCCGATGCTATTCGTTTTAAAATGCTGTACAGATTTCTAATAGAAAATGATATTAAAACAAAATTAAAAGGGCTTTAAATGATAAATAAGCTATAAGCATGTATAATCAACTTGATAATTATTATTCAGTTTTTTCAATAGTAAGCATTAATTTTAATAGCTTTGTCAATTAAAAAATATTAAAATTTTCAATACATATGAAAACATATTCCTTCTTATTGCTTCTATGTTGCTTAGTGTTTAGCCAAAATAATTTTGCACAGCAAAACACGCTTTCTGTCCCATTAGAAAAAGCAATCAACCAAAAAGGCAACAATGATACATATTATAAAATCAATATCATCCTGCGAAATCAAGCAGATGTTGATTCATTAAATTATATGCTCAACAAAAACAAAGTTGCCGTAAAATCACGTCCCGAAATTGTTTGTACGTTTTTAAATCAAAAAGCAAAGCAAACACAACACGATATCATTCGATTTATCAACGAATCTGATAAAGATGCCTACACTACATTGCGTTCATTATGGATTGTCAATATGATAGTAGTAGAAGCCAAACCCGAGTTAATACAACAACTTGCCCAACGAAGCGATATTGAATTTATCGACCTCGACAATAGCATACTCATCAATCCTGTGGAACCGCCCATCAAATCCACCTCATCATCAAAATCCCTTAACGGAAAAGAGCAAGGCTTGGTTGCCATCAACGCACCTGCTATGTGGGCAATAGGTTATAGCGGACGAGGCAGAATAGCAGGAAGTGTTGATACTGGCGTTTGGCCCAATCACCCTGCCATTAGGAATAACTTCTTAGGCAATTACCTGCCTTTATCTCAAACCTGGTATGGCTATCATTCCGATATTCCTGTGGATAAAGACGGTAGTCACGGAACTCATACCATTGGCACAGAAATGGGCTTGGATAGAAGCACTCATGATACTATCGGCGTGGCATACAATGCTTTCTTTATAGCCACAGATCCTGTTGCTACAAGTATTTCTACCGTAAAACCCCTTTCCGACTTCTTATTCGGTTTCCAATGGCTACTAAATCCTGATGGCGACACAGCTACTACCGATGATATTCCTGATGTATTAAACAATTCATGGGGTTATACCGTTCCCACCGACACTATGCTTTGCAACAGTTTTATCACTCAAATGTTTGCTGCTATAGAAGCTGCAGGTATTGCCTGTGTTTTTTCAGCAGGTAACGAAGGACCGGCTGCTCAAACAATTCCTTACCCACAACATGTTGTTTCAAACGAAGTAAGTCCTTTTACAGTAGGGAGTATCAATGGAAATACAGCTGCTTATCCTATCAGCAGTTTCTCCAGCAGAGGACCCACCATTTGCGATGTTCAGGGAAGTTTGAAAATAAAACCCGAAGTAGTAGCTCCTGGCGAAAATGTAAGATCCTGCGTCGGACAAAATGCTTATGATACATATTCGGGAACTTCAATGGCTGGTCCGCATGCAACCGGTGCTGTGCTATTGCTAAAAGAAGCTTTCCCAAATGTAACAGGGCATGATATACTTTATGCATTGTATATGACAGCTCATGACTTAGGCGTTGCGGGCGAAGACAATACTTTTGGAAGAGGAATTATTGATGTGTTGGCAGCTTTTAATTATCTTTCGCAAAGCCATACACCAACACCTCCGCTGGCTCAAACTTATGATATTGCCATCAAAGAAATAATCAATCCAAACCTAAGCTATTATTGTACTAAAACATTTTCTCCTAAAATAGTTATCTCTAATTTAGGTGATAGTAGTTTGCACAGTGCAAAAATATTTTACAGATTAAACAATGAAGCCGAGCAACAAATTCACTGGATAGGTAATTTGTCAAAAAACCAAATTGATACAATCACACTCCCCCAAATAACAGCATTGAATGCAGGAGAATATGAGTTAAATGTAAATATTAAGAATGATTCCAGTACCATTGAATACAATAGATTCAACAATAGCAGAGTTTATAGATTCAATATTCGCCCAGAAAAAAGCCTTCCATTTTTTGAAGGTTTTGAGTCCATAACACTTAAACAAGCTGGATGGATAATAGAAAACCCTGATATGAAAATAAGCTGGGATACGACTACTACTGCTGGAATTCCTGGAAGCAATCAATCTATGTATATTGATTTACTCAACTATTCAGCGGCTCCTTATCAAAAAGATGGACTAATAAGTCCATTGTTAGTAATTCCTGATTCATCATCTATTACTTTGAAGTTTAAGCTGGCTTATTTTAACGTGAATGCTCGCGATTCGCTTTCAATACTGGCATCTGATAATTGTGGCAGCACATTTGCCTATCAGCTCTACAAAAAAGGTGGAAATGATTTAGCCTCCACATCATCTCCTTCCGGACTAAAACCAACTATTCCATCAGATTGGCGACAGGAAACGATTGATATTAGCCAAATTAAGAACAAAAAAGTACTGCTTAAAATAGAATCAACCAACGATAATGGCAACAATATATATATTGATAACTTTTACATTTATGCAGGTACAAATGTTTACGTTCCTTCTGTTGAAGCAACTACAAAAATAAAGGTGTATCCAAATCCTTTTAACAGTATTGTGAATATTGAGTTTAAAGATATTAACGCCAGTGATATTTCAATAAGTGTTTGCGATATGCTGGGCAAAGAAATTAAGCATCTTTCTATCGCTAATCAGAAAGAAGGTAATATTAGTATTGATTTACAAAATTTTCAATCAGGCGTTTATTTTGTGAGATTTAACAATCAATCATCCAATAAATTCTTTAAAATTATAAAAAAGTAAAATAACTTTATGAATAAAACATTAATAACTTTTTTCATATTTATGTTACTTATTCAAAG
>CAZUCB010000087.1:3238-11474 GCA_964618755.1 uncultured Bacteroides sp.
CATTTTTACATTTAATCTTTACAAACATGAAAATTAAACTTTTTCTTATTGTTCTAATCATTGGATTATCAACAATATCAATTAAATATTCTTTTGGACAAACTAAAAAAACAGAAAAAATAGTTTTAACTGGTAAAGAAGAATATAAAGCTGAATGGGAAACTATAGATGGATTTATAAAAATAAATTTACCTAAATCGGCACTTGAGGTTGTAAATCTTGTTTATAAAAAAACCAAAGAAAGTAATAATGCACCACAATTTATTAAAGCATTGTTGCATAAGATAAAATTACAATCCGATTTTGAAGAGAATGCCATTACAAAAAGTATCAACGAAATTGAAATCGAACTACAAACGGCTAAATTTCCAATTAAGCCTATTTTACATTCTGCATTGGCTGAATTGTATTGGACATATTATCAATCGAATCGATATTCTATATTAGAGCGCACTCAAACAGTTAACTTTAAACAAACTGATATCGAAACTTGGGACCTAAGAAAAATAACAGCAGCAGTCATTGCAAATTATCGTACATCTTTACAAAACGCTCAGGAATTAAAGAATATTGAAATAAAACAATTTGATGCGATACTCGAAAAGGGGAATGAAAAAGGAAAATTCCGCCCTACATTGTTCGATTTTTTGGCACATCGTGCCATCGATTTCTACTCTACCGAAGAATCAGAATTAACCTTAGCAAACGATGCGTTTGAGTTAACAAATAAAATGTTTTTTTCTGATAGTAAATCATTTGTGAATTTAAAATTTTCGTCAAAAGACAGCTTGTCGTTCAAGTATTATACAATTAAATTGTTACAAGATCTCACTTATTTCCACTTAAACGACAAAACACCCGATGCATTGATAGATGTGGAGTTAAAGAGACTTGATTACGTTCATAAAGAATCAATAATGCCTTACAAAGACAGTTTGTATTTGCAGGCATTATTACAACTCGAAAAAAAATATTCAGATATTGCCATCTCAACAGAAATAAGCTATCGGATAGCAAGGCAATATGAATCAAAAGGAGGAAAATACAATCCACTTATTTCACAACAATACAAATGGGAGTTAAAAACAGCTTTGACCTATTGTGAAACTGCTATTCAGAAATTCCCTCAAAGTGAAGGTGCTACCAAATGTAAAATAATTAAAGAAGCTATAACCTCCCCTTCCTTGTCAGCATCTGCCGATAGAGTAAATCTTCCTGGAAAACCGTTGCTGAGCTTGATAAGTTTTAAAAATATTAACAAATTATATTTTAAAGTTGCTAAATTAGATCCAGAACAAGAAAAGAATTTTAAAAACAAAATGAATTCTACTGAATTAGTTGCTGAATACAATAAACTAACAGTTATAAAATCATGGGACCTTCAAGTATTGAATGACGGCGATTTTCAACTTCACAACATGGAATGTAAAATACCTTCGTTAAACAATGGATTTTATATTTTAATGGTATCCAGTAATCAAAATTTTAGTTGTAAAAATGAAATAGTTGCTTTCCGTAGTTTTTGGATTTCAAATATTAGCTATATCAGCAGAAACAAGGACAATGGAAGTATTGAATATTTCGTAATGAACAGAGAAACAGGCTTGCCTTTGAAAAATATTAGAGTAAACTCATTTACTCAGGATTATGACTATAAAACAAGAAATTACAATAGTATGCCTTGGGCTTCATACAATACAAACGATGAAGGGTTTTTTGAAATTCCTTCTTTATCTGAGAAATCCGACTATAAATACTTTTTTCTTGAATTTTCTTCAAAAGGTGATAAATTCATTACCGATAATTATTTTTCTCAATATGCACGGTATCAAACAACTCAAAAAAGCACAATCAAAACCTATTTTTTTACAGATCGGGCAATTTACAGACCAGGGCAAACCATATTTTTTAAAGGAATCGTATTGGAAACTGAAGGTGAAAAAACAAGTATAAAAACCAATCAACAAACCAACGTTGCATTCTTTGATGTAAACGGGCAAAAAGTGGGCGAATTAAAATTAACATCCAATGAATATGGATCTGTGAATGGTTCATTTACTATACCTTCTAAAGGTTTAACAGGCAATATGCGAATTCAAAATGAATGGGGAACTACATATTTTTCGGTAGAAGAATACAAAAGACCCAAATTTGAAGTTGTAATTAATCCAGTAAAAGGAAGCTTTAAATTAGCAGAAAATATTACAGTTACAGGAAATGCAAAAGCTTATGCTGGTAACAATATTGATAATGCAAATGTTAAATATCGGGTAGTTCGTACGGCTTCCTTTCCATTTTATGGCTGGTGGTGGCGTTATTATCCAAGTTCTCCAGAAATGGAAATTACAAACGGCATAACCCAAACCAATGAAAAAGGAGAATTTACTGTTAAATTTACTGCAATTCCAGATTTAAGTATTGATGAATCAACATTACCAGTATTTAATTACACTGTATATGCTGATGTAAGCGATATTAACGGCGAAACACATAGCACAGAACAAAGTATTTCTGTAGGTTACAATGCTTTATTGATAAATGTTGACATTCCTTCCAAACTGAATAAATTAGAGAAAAATCAATTTAAAATTATAGCTACCAATTTGAATGGAAATCCAGAACCAACGGAAGGACAAATAATTATTTACAAATTGAAACATGCCGAAAAATGTTTTAGAAATAGAAATTGGGCAAAGCCAGATATTTTCTCTATGACCAAAACAGAGTTTGAAAAAGACTTTCCTTTGGATGCATACAATGATGAAAACGAAATAAATAAATGGGAAAAAGAAAAAAACATTTTAAGCTATAATTTTAAAACACCATTAGATTCAATGCTTGTTATTAGCAACTTAAATACATGGGAACAAGGCAGCTATTTTTTAGAAATTAAATCAAAAGATAAGTTTGGAACTGAGGTTAGCAATCAAAAATATTTTACAATTTTTTCTCCAAAGGATAATAAAATACCTGATAACAGTATTGCTTGGTTTACAATGCTTAAAAACAAAGCAGAACCTAATGAAAAAGCATCATTTTTAATTGGCACAAAAGAAAAAGATGTAATAGTTTTGTATGAAATTGAAGTGAAAAATCAAATTGTAAACAAACAATGGCTTCAACTTTCCAACGAACAAAAATTAATTGAAATCCCTATTAATGAATCGCACAGAGGTAATATTTCTATACATCTTACTTTCATTAAAAACAATCGGTCATATAGTTTTAACGAAACAATTATCGTTCCTTACACCAACAAAAAACTGGATATTTCATTTGAAACATTCAGAAACAAACTATTACCCGGGCAAAAAGAAGAATGGAAAATCAACATCAAAGGGAGTAAAGGCGAAAAATTAGCTTCTGAAATACTTGCTTCAATGTACGATGCTTCGTTAGATGCTTTTAAGCCTCATAGCTGGAATTTTAATATCTTCAATAATTTTTACTCTCGATTAAGTTGGGAAGATAATGCAGCTTTTACAATTAATCAATCATCCTTTTGCAGAGATTTTTACAGTAAATCAACCTATCCAAAAGAAAGAACTTATGACCAATTAGACTGGTTTGAGCTGAGTCATTATTTTGTTTTTAGAAACAGATATAAAAATGCTCGAGCCTTTAATGGAGATGGAATTGCATTGGATGAAGAAGCTTATTCTCCAATGCAAAAAGCATTAAACAGTATAAAACGTGAAGAGAAAAATGCAGAAAATGAATTAACAACAGGTTCAAAAGGCAAAGATAATGACCAAACATTAGTAAATGATAAAACCCAAAAAGCTTTAGATTTTTCTGATGTGAAACTGCGTTCTAACTTCAACGAAACTGCTTTCTTTTATCCACAATTGCAAACCAATGATAGCGGCGAAGTAGTTGTTTCTTTTGTTGTTCCCGAATCGCTGACTAAATGGAAAATGCAAGGATTGGCTTATACCAAAGATTTAAAAATAGGAGAAATTGAGAAAGAATTAGTTACACAAAAAGATTTAATGCTTGTACCCAATGCTCCACGTTTTTTCCGCGAAGGCGACAATATGAGTTTTAATGTGAAGATTTCAAATATTTCTGAAAATGATTTAAACGGAAACGTTCGTTTGCAGTTCTTTAATGCAATCAGTATGCAGCCAATTGATGGAATGATCAAAGAGAATATAGATAAATCGTTTACAATCAAAGCAGGTCAAAGCCAATCGGTGAGCTGGAATATATTTATCCCTGAAGGCATAGGGGCTGTAACATATAAAGTAGTAGCCAAAGCCGGAAATTTCAGCGATGGCGAAGAAATGGCGATTCCAGTTTTATGCAATCGCATGTTGGTTACCGAAACCATGCCTTTGCCTATTAATGGAAAACAAACAAAAAACTTTACATTTACTAAACTTCTAAATTCAAAGTCCTCCCCTACGTTGAAAAACCACAAACTTACACTTGAGTTTACTTCTAATCCGGCTTGGTATGCTGTGCAAGCATTGCCTTATATAATGGAATATCCTTACGAATGTTCCGAACAAATTTTTAGCAGATTTTATGCCAATAGTCTGGCAAGTTTTATAGCCAATTCAAGTCCGAAAATCAAAAATGTTTTCGAAAGCTGGAAAAACATTTCAAAAGATGCTTTGCTTTCCAATCTTGAAAAAAATCAGGAATTGAAATCATTATTGATAGAAGAAACTCCTTGGTTGTTGAATGCCAAAAACGAAAGCGAACGCAAAAAACGCATTGGTTTATTGTTCGACATCAATAAAATGAGTGCTGAATTGGAAACTGCCAAACAAAAGCTTCAGAAGAATCAGTTACCAAATGGTGCATGGGCATGGTTTGCAGGTGGTATTGACGACAGGTATATTACACAATATATTGTCACTGGTTTTGGGCATTTGCAGCATATCGGCGTAAATACTTACAAAAATGATTATCAAATAAAAGATATATTGCAAAAAGCCATTACTTACCTTGATAATCGAATAAAAGAAGATTATGAATTCATTAAAAAATGGTATCCTAAAGATATCAGCAAAAATCATTTGAGTAGTCTGCAAATTCAATATTTATATGCAAGAAGTTATTTTAATGATGATTTTGAAATAGCTTCCAAAAACAAAGAAGCCTACAATTATTTTATCGGACAATCGCAAAAATACTGGACTTTGCAAAGTAAATATTTGCAAGGCATGACAACTTTGACATTAACCAGAAATAAAGATCTTAAAACTCCAGCAGTTATTATAAAATCATTAAAAGAAAATGCTTTGTATTCCGAAGAAATGGGTATGTATTGGAGAGATTTAACCGAAGGCTATTACTGGTATCAGGCTCCTATCGAAACCATGTCATTATTAATAGAATGTTTTGATGAAGTTGCCAAAGATAAAGAGTCTGTGGAAAAAATGAAAATATGGTTGCTCAAACAAAAACAAACCCAAGATTGGAAAACCACCAAAGCCACAGCAGAAGCCATTTATGCTTTATTACTGAAAGGCACTGATTTGCTGGCAAGTGATAAATTGGTAGAAGTTAAAGTGGGTGGTGTGGTTGTTAATCCAACCAAAACCGTAAAAGGAATTGAAGCAGGAACAGGCTATTTTACTACCAATTGGAACGAAACTGAAATTACAACCGAAATGGCAAACGTTACGGTAACAAAAACTGATGACGGTGTAGCTTGGGGAGCTATGTATTGGCAGTATTTTGAACAATTAGACAAAATTACACCTGCTGCAACACCATTAAAATTAGAGAAAAAATTGTTTGTTGAACGCAATACAGCCAATGGTGTGGTAATAGAGCCAATTTCAAACAATGCTCAATTAAAAGTAGGAGATAAAATAAAAGTTCGTATAGAATTGCGTGTTGATCGTGATATGGAATACATCCATTTAAAAGATATGAGAGCCGCAGCTTTTGAGCCTGTAAATGTGTTGTCGTCCTACAAATATCAGGCAGGCTTGGGATATTACGAAAGTACAAGGGATGCTTCTACCAATTTCTTTATTTCGTATTTACAAAAAGGAACCTATGTATTTGAATATCCACTTACCGCAACTCAGGAAGGTAATTTTTCCAACGGAATTACTTCAATTCAATGTATGTATGCACCTGAATTCAGCTCACATTCCGAAGGAATCAGAGTAATGATTGGGAAATAAAAGAGATTTCTAATTCATTAGTTTTGCTGTAAAAACTATCAAAACTAATAGTCTTTCGATGTTTCATGAGAGTACATAATCTTGTCGGTATAAGCCAAAAGTAATGCAGAGATAATAAATACAATATGAATCACAATTTGTAAAACAGCATCTTGTAATGGGATGTTATGAATGTCTATAAAAGTTTTTAAAAGGTGAACACCAGATATGCTTACTAACGAAATAATAAGTTTTATCTTAAGAGAACTTGCATTTATTTTGCTCAACCAATCTGGTTTATCTTCATGATTACCAAAAGTAATCTTACTTACAAAAGTAATGTAACCTCCGATAAAAACAACAACTAATAAATTGATTACCATTGAAATATCAATTAACCCTAAAACAGTCATCATAATCACATTTTCATTCATCGAAGAAAAATTTGATATCAAATGCCATAATTGAATCATAAATTTAAATACATATAGAACTGATGCAACTATCAATCCTAAATATACAGGTAACTGCATCCAACGACTAAAAAAAATAAAACGCTCTATGTATTTCTCAAATTTTTTCATATTTCATATTTTTATGTTATCAATAATTTACTATTTGCCTTTTTCTCAGGCTCGCAGCCAACGTTTGCGGCTTGCAATTTCTTCTTTATTGTTGAAATAGTCTAATGAATTCCAATATATTCCCATTTGTCCCCGTTGTTTCATATTAGTTTTATCAATCACAAGCTCTTGTGGAAATCCATCAGTACTATTTTCAACAAATTCAGCTAAACCAAGCCTATCTTTATAACTTTCAAATACAAAGTCCCAATTGGCATAATAATTAAGCATCCAAGTTAATTCATTATCAAGAGTGTTATTTTGAATCTTCTCATTAACTAAATCAATAATATTTTTTTCTGCTTCTTTTTCAATATCACCTATTCCAGTTAAGAAACTTGGTTCAGTTTGAACAATCCATTGTATAAATAAACCACGTTTTAATGCTTCGACTTGTTCTTTAGCCAAATCAGAGTATTTTCTATGAACTAGTTTGTATGAAGCATATACAACTTCTAAATTTTTATTATTTTCTACAGTCTGTTCCTTCTTTAAAAGGTCAAGAACAGTTGAATATAATTCCATCTCTATTTTTGCTAATTGTTCTATTGTCATTTAATTTGGTTTTTATGCTTGCAGCTAACGTTTGACAATATGGCCGGTAAGGGATTGCGGGCGAATGTCCTATCAAGGTACAAGAAAAGTTGAAGCGGTCTACAAACCTTCGTATACCACTGAAACCCTTATTGGCTATATTGTGTGTTGGCAGCAGCTTATATTTCATATCTCAATTTTGTATTGTCCATATAGAAACTCTTTTTGTTGATTATATGTCTTTCCACTTAATATGTCATTTACAATATTTCGAAAATCTTTTGGTGTTTGAACATTATCTCTAATGTCAGTTAAAACAGTTCGCACATATTTATTTTTATAAAACTTAATAATGTCTCGATTGTCAAGGTGAATTGGAAATAAAAAATGGAATAGATCATCAGAAGCAATCAAACCTTGTTTATATAAATAATTCATTGCAAATAAAAAATTGATATTATTGTCAAATCCTTTTCGATGCATAGATAACATAGCAATTTGTCTTTTTTGCAGAGAATTCGATGTGTCGTTTAAATAGTACAAAACATTGTCAATATACTTTTCAGGTTTTTCATATATTTCAATAAATTCTTCTGAACGAAAAACTTCATTTACATTTGTCAAGTCAATAATAATTTTATTAATAGTATCAATTCTAGAAGAAAAGGCTTCATCATTTTCAAAAAGGTTTAATTTATCAATTTTGAATCCTTGTTTATAATCATATCTAATTATAACATTCTTAGGCCCTTTATTTTCATTTGAACAAGAAAATCCAAGGAATAGAACTATCAGTATTAGTGCTTGTCTCATTGTTTGTGTGTCTTTTAAGTTGCTGCCAACATTTGTGTAAACGCAATTGCGTTTATTTCTGTTTTAGTTGCATTAAATATCTATTATAAATTACTGTTTATTAAAGATATTATAGAAAGCATGCTTTTCACTTTATTG
>CAZUCB010000088.1:0-3456 GCA_964618755.1 uncultured Bacteroides sp.
AATCAATATGATACAAGACAATTATCAAAAAGCAATTCGTTTTGCAGGTGTAAAACATGCTTTACAAAAAACTCCGGGAACCGAAGCAAATTATTTAGCTCATCTTTCTTGCGTTGCAATGGAGGTAATGACAGCATATTTACATGCTTCTGATTTTGATCTTGTTTTTGCAGTTCAATTGGCTCTTTTGCATGATACACTTGAAGATACAGACACAACACTTGATGAGCTTATTGAACAATTCAGTCTAAAAATAGCAGAAGGAGTGTCAGCATTAACAAAAGACAATAAACTCAATACAAAACAGGAACAAATGCTCGATAGTCTGTCAAGAATAAAATGTATGTCAAATGAAGTAGGTTTAGTAAAATTAGCAGACAGAATAACAAATTTACAATAAACCTCCAGCACATTGGGATAATAATAAAAAAGCATCCTATTTAGAACAAGCAAATCTGATTTTATATAATCTTTCAGATAAAAATGAATACTTATCACATCGTTTAAAAAAGAAAATAGAAGAATACCTAGTTCAAAAATAAATCAAAAGTATAATGATTATAGGTATAAGTGGAAAACTTGGTTCTGGTAAATCCTACATTTCAGAACAAATAAAAAACAGATTCTTAGAGCATAATTTTATAGAAAAATCATTTGCTTATAATTTGAAAAAAATTGTCTCTATTCTAACTGGAATAGACATAAATACTATTACTACCAGAGAAATTAAACAAAAATATCTTCAGGAATGGGGTATGACTGTTGGAGAAATGTTTCAAAAAGTTGGAACAGATTGTATGCGTAATCACTTAAATAATAATGTTTGGATTATATCAACTTTTTCTAAATATACTGAAGAGCAAAATTGGATAATTTCGGATGTTAGATTTATTAATGAAGCAGATTATATTAAAAAATTGGGTGGGATTTTAATCAGATTAGAAGGTGATCCGCAAAATATTAGACAAAATGACCCACGTAATTCAAATCATCCATCTGAAAAAGAATTGGATAACTTTAATAACTTTGATATGACCTTACTAACCTCTGCTGAAGCTAATATTGATAATTTAATAAATTATATTGAACAAAAAATCAATGAAAAAAGTTACTTTAATTTCCAGCCCTAACCGAACAGTAAAATCTGTAGTTGGTAATAAAAATTCACTCCAACTGTGCAAGCACACCATCCATCTTTTCCAATCGCTCCTGCAAGCTGTATGCCATGCTTTTTATAGGGAGAGGTAAGTTTCAAAACATTCATTAATATACAATTATCTTCTTGGTCTTAAGAGAAATATCAACATTAAAAAAACGTGCGAATAAATAAACTTTTAAGCACCAAACAAAATTATTGTACTAAATTTGTTTAACGAAAGAATTTAATATGTAATGAAAGTACTAAAAGTATTTGAAAATAAAAAGATACGTTCTGCTTGGGATAAGGAACAGGAAAAATGGTGGTTTTCTGTTGTTGATATTATAGAAGTATTAACCGATAGCCCAAGACCCCGAAAGTATTGGAATGCATTAAAAACGAAATTATTAGCAGAGGGAAGTGAGTTGTCCCATAATTTAGGACAACTGAAAATGCAATCAGAAGATGGTAAGTATTATCTGACTGACGTAGCAGATACTGAACAATTATTCCGTTTAATTCAATCAATTCCATCGCCCAAAGCAGAACCTTTTAAGCAATGGTTGGCAAAAGTCGGTTATGCTTACTGATATTGTTACGCAAGCATGGAATGGGAAACGGTAAAGCATAAAAGTATTTAAAGGAATTGAAGAAAGAAAATTTTAGGGATAAAATCTTAATATCCCAACAACAATTTTCTGAATTTAAAGAAGATATCGGTATTCTCCATAAATCCCATAAATTCTTCGGCACCGGGACCATAAGCAAAAACTGGAACCATAACAGCTGTATGGTTGGTTGTAGAAAATTTACCTTTTAATATACCATCTTTTATGTTATTATTTGGTAATGTATATCCACCAGTTTCGTGGTCACCAGTGACAACTACCAGTGTTTCTCCATTTTTTTTTGCATAATCCAATACCATTCCTACTACATTGTCGAAATCAATCATTTCGCTGATGAGTGTATCTTCAGCGTTGCTATGGCAAGCCCAGTCTATTTGAGAACCCTCTATCATCATGAAAAAGCCCTTTTTGTTCTTTTCTAAAATAGAAATTGCTTTTGTACTCGATTTTTCAAGCATTTTGCCTCTACCATCCAATATTGAAGGAGGATGGTTGTTATATAACAATCCGGCTACTTTAGCTTTTATAATAGTATTAAGGTCGTCTAAATTATAAATTAACTGATAGTTGCGTTTTCTAAGGCTATCGCTGAGGTTGCGCTTATCAGTACGGTTTTCAAAATATTTTTTACCGCCACCGATAAAAACGTCTATATCGGTTTTTAAAAACCAAGGAGCAATATCTTCGTAATTATCTCTGCTTGATTCATGAGCTATAAATGCTGCTGGCGTGGCATGTGTGATTGCACAACTTGCTACCAAGCCTGTTGAAAGTCCTTTTTCTTCGGCTAATTCAAGTAAGGTCGGTAACACTTTTTTATTGGTATCAACAGCTAAATATCCGTTTTTTGTTTTAGTTCCAGTTGAAAAAGCCGTGGCTCCGGCTGCGGAGTCTGTAATAAAATCATTTGCCGAATAGGTTTTGTGAAATCCTACGACTTTGAATCTTGCAATATTTAATTTGTCTTTTTGAATAGTAAGAGCTGCATAAATTTGAGCAGTTCCCATTCCATCGCCAATTAAAAATATAATATTCTTTGGCTTTTTGAGCGTTTTGGGATTAGGAGAACCTGCATATATTGAAGTAATACAAAAAGATACAATGACTAAAATTAATATATTTTTGAAGTGAAATTTCATTTGCTTAAAAATTGAGTAAGTGGTTAAAATTACTGTTCATCACGAATAGTTTGCATTGCAGCTAAGCGATTGATAACATTATTATAAATTTGAGAGAGTTCTTTGGTATTAAAGCAATAATATTCCATGCTATTAAATAATTGCTGACGATTAATTTGATGTTTTTTGAAAAGATAGCTGTAATAATTTGTTGTAGATTCTTTTAGATTGCTATTTTCTTGCATGTTGTTAATTAATATGGCTTCCACTAGATAAAGATCAACTAAAACATTCGTCATTTGACTGTGATCTAATATCTTACTGTAATTTGGTGGCGCAACCGTTTTTTTATTGCCACACGACAATAATAGGATAAAAACAAGAAACAAAACTGTTTTTTTTAACATATAAAATTAATTAAATAATAAACGTTGTCCTTTGATTGATTCATTAAATTCTCCATTGCAATATACCAAGTTTCCATTTACAAAAGTATGGGTAATTTTCGACAAAAATGTATGATTTTCAAAAGGAGACCAGCCACATTTGTATAATATATTATCTTTTTGCA